>JAIFND010000108.1:0-12822 GCA_020047915.1 bacterium
GAGGCGGCGAACTTCAGGGCGCGACCACCGGGCTGGGTCTCGGGGCTGCCGTAGATGACGCCGATCTTCTCGCGGATCTGGTTGATGAAGACGACGGTGGTCTTGCTCTGGCTGACCGCACCGACCAGCTTGCGCATGGCCTTGCTCATCATGCGCGCCTGCACACCGACCGAGCTGTCGTCCATGTCGCCGTCGAGTTCAGCCTTGGGGGTGAGGGCGGCGACCGAGTCCACCACGACGACGTCGATGCCGTTGCTGCGCACCAGCAGGTCGCAGATGTCGAGGGCCTGTTCACCGTAGTTGGGCTGGGAGACCAGCAGGTCATCGAGCTTGACGCCGATCTTCTCGGCCCAGCTGGGGTCGAGGGCGTGCTCGGCGTCGATGAAGGCGACCACGCCGCCTTCGGCCTGGGCGCGGGCGGCGATCGACAGGGCGAGGGTCGTCTTGCCCGAGCTTTCCGGTCCGAAGATCTCGACGATGCGTCCGCGTGGCACGCCGCCGACGCCGATCGCCAGATCGAGGGAGATCGAACCGGTGGGAATGGCGCCGACATCGACCTTATCGACCTGGCCGAGGCGCATGATCGTGCCCTTGCCGAACTGCTTGTCGATCTGGTCGAGGGCCGCATCGACCGCTTTCTTCTTGGCGGCGATCTCGGCCGCGTTGGCGGCGGGGGCGGCTTCGGTCTTGCGGGGAGGGGTGCTCACGGGGAGCTCCTTCTTGATGGCAGCGGCGGCCGGGGCGGCGGGGCTGGTGGCGGAGGCGGAGGCGGTGGTGGTCATGGTGTCCCTGAGACGTTGGGTTCGGGTTATGGGGTTCAGTGTAGGGCGGGACCTGAGCCTGCGTGCACTGGATCGTGCACGCAGGTGGGATGGTCAGCGGACGAGGCGATAGACGAAGGCGAGGGTGCCGACGACCTGCACAGCCTCCAGGCGGTCGCGACCGATGTGAATCGGCTGGTAGCGCTGGTTCTCGGGGACCAACTCGATGCCGTCTTCAACCGTGCGCCAGCGCTTGAGCGTGGCTTCGCCTTCAACCACGACGGCGGCGATCTGGCCGTCGCTGACGGTGGTGCCGGACTGGATGATGGCGTAATCACCATCCAGGATGCCGACATCCTGCATGCTGTCGCCGCGCACACGCAGGGCGATGCGGCCAGGCTGCGGGGTGACGTCAGTGAGGTGCTCGGCGACATTTTCGAGGGCCAGGATCGGGGTGCCGGCCGCGATGGCGCCGAGCACCGGGACTCCCTTGCGGGTCGGGCCGCGGCCCAGGGCGCGCCAGCCGGTTTCGGTGAGACGTACATTGCGCTTCTTCTCGGCCACTGCTTCGAGCAGACCCTTGCGGACCAGGGCCTCGACGTGCTTGGAGACGGCTGAGGGGAAGGCGTAACCCAGGGCTTCAGCGACCTCGGCGCGGCTGGGCTGGCGGCCAGCGTCCTCGGCCTCGGCGAAGAAGTTGAGGATGCGGGTTTGGCCGGGCGGGAGAGAGGGGGTGTTCATAGTGCCCCTATATGGCTCGCATGGACCCATGTCAATACAAACCCGTCAGGGAGCGCCTGACATATGCGGAATTGGCGGGCGAAGCTGGTTATTCTGCACCTAGGCTGGTACTGACCCAGAGCCGGTCGGCTGGCCGTGGAGCATGGCGTGATCCGCGTGCCGCGCATCAGACACGCGCAACGCCTCGCCGGTGCCGGATGGACGCTACTCCATCCATGCCGTAAACTCCCTCCATCCTGGGGATCGCCATGACTACGTCCGGTACGGCTGAAGATCGCGCCAACGATGCCCGGCGCCTCGGCCTGATGATCGTCGAAAGCCGCAGTGGCCAGGCCCTGGCCGCGGCCATCCCGCATCTGCGCGAGGCCGCCGACCTGTTCGGCAAGGCGCAGCGCACCATGCGCCGGGCCGAGTGCCTGGTGGATCTGGGTCGCGTGCATCGTCGGCTCGGCAAGCATGGCGAGGCGGCTGCCGTCTATGGCGAGGCGCTCGGACTGGTTGAGGACGAGAGCGATCTGACCATGGCGATCACCGCTGCTTCCGAGGCCGGCCTATCGCTGCTGGAACACGGCGATCCCGCGCCTGCGCTGGTCATGCTGCAACGTGCCGAAGGGCTGGCGGACAAGGCGAACGACCATCTCCAACTGGCCCAGGTCCGTCTCGAACTCGCCCAATGCCACATCGTCCGCCAGGATCACGTTGCGGCACGCGCTGCGGCCAGCTTGGCCCTGACGACCTTCACCGCCTTTCGCAAGCCGCAGCAGCGTATCGCCTGCGAAGAGCGCCTGGCCGAGGCGGCGGCGCTGGTCGGGGATCATGCCGACTCGTCGCGGCGTTTCGCCGCCGCAGCCAATGGCCTGCTGGAGCTGGGCCGCCATGCCGATGCCGACGAGGTGTTCGCGCGTTGGGCCGATCACGCCCGTGATCGCGCTGATTTCGCCGAGGCGAAGACCATCGATGAACAGCGCATCGCCCGGCACGAGGCGAGCGGCAACCGGGGACTGCAGTCGCATGCGCTGCTTCACCTCGGACTCGTCCAGGCCAAGGCGCAGGACCACACCGGAGCCATGGCGACCTTCAATCGGGCCCTGCAGCTGTGCCAGACGGTCGATGACCAGGCGGGCATGGGCAAGGCCGAGTTTCACCTCGGTGCCGCCCTGCTGCGCAGCGGTCAGGCCGAGGAGGGCGAGCATCATCTGCGCCTGGCGATCGAGCGCGCCGCGGCGGCTGGTGATCAACGAACCGAGGAGGAGGCCCTCGCCGGGCTGGTGCGTCAGCTGCGTGGGCGTGGTCAGGCCAAGGCCGCCGTCGAATACCTGACCCGCTGGGTCGAAGTGTTGCGTCGGCGCGGCGACCGCGCCCAGGAGATCCTCGCCCTCGGCGAACTGGTCGAGGCCGGGCGCCAAAGTGGCGATCTGAGCCAGGCCGAGCAGGGTCTGCGTGAACTGATCGCGGCGTGCAACGAGGCTGCGCATCGCGTGCAACTGATCGACGCGCATCACCACCTCGGCGTGCTGGTGTCGCGCCGTGGTGATCTGGCCAGCGGCCTCGACCACCTGCGCCGCAGCCTCGAACTGCTCGGCGAGATCCCGGCCTATGCGACGCGTTCCCAGCTGCTCTATCGCATCGGCAACCTCGAACTGCGGCAGCAGCACCCGGCCGAGGCCCTGCAGCACCTTCAAGGTGCCTTGGCGGCCAACCCTGACGAGAAGCTGCGTCCGCGAATCCTGGTCGATCTGGGCAACGCGCAGGCATTGCTGGGTCAGGAAGACGTCGCGATCGAACTCTTCGAGCAGGCTGCCAAGGTCGCCGAGAAACAGGGCGACATGCGCGCCACCACGATCATCCGCCGCGGCGCCGGCGGGTTGAAGAAGTAGGATTGTAACTACTCACGGGGCCCCGCCGCGCATGCGGTGGACGGATAAAATGGGCGTAGCCCATCCGTCCACGGTTTCAGAGCGGCAGCGATGAAACCGAGCTGTGACAAAGGCCGGGGGGCAGCTTTGACTTGGCAGGTCAAAGTCGCTGCCCTCAAGGACCCTAGGGCAATGCTCAGCGCGCTGAGACCGCTCGGCTAGCGGCGATTTCCTAGAAGTCGGATGGGGCTTCCTCTGCCGGGGCCGAAGGCGTGGCGGGGAGAGGCTTGGCGGTCCTGCGACGCAGCGCCATAAGGCGGTCGAGCCCAACGGCGTCAGGGTGGGTATCGGGCCGCTCACGGGCGGCGCGAACCTGATCGCCGAGGTCAAGGCCCTTGTAATTACTCATGGCCAGCAGAGCGATCAGATAGCGCATCTCGCGCCCGGCGTTGTCGGCGCTCTCGAGTTCGGTCTCCAAGTCCTCCGGCGTGATCTTCCCCTGTAACAAGCGCATCACTATCCGTTGGCCAGGCAGGAACTCGCCGCTGCTGCTGTCGATCATGGCTGTGTCACGCGGTACCCGCGAGTCGGCGCCTAGGAGCCGAGCCAGGGCGAATTGCATGCAACGCATGGGGCCATAGTCATCACTGGCTGGTCTGGCCTGCCGCCCGCAGATCTCAAGGCATTCGAGCGCCGCCTCGGTCCTGCCAGTCTCCAACAAGGCCTGGGCACGCAGCACGGCCATCATAGGCGAGGATGACGCCAGGTCAGCCGTTGCCCCGGCAAGGACGTCCTCGTACAGCCCCCGCCCGCGCAGTCCCTGGACAATACGCCACCCCAGCCGGCTGCCGGTGGCGAAACGCAGATTGCCCGCCTGGCTACGGTATTTCGCAAGCGTGGTAGCGGTTGCCGCTGAACTGGCTTGGAGATCCCACAGGGGGATCTGGAGTGGTGCAAGGCGATAGCCAGGCTGTTCCTTGCCGGCACCGTTGGCAAGCCGTTGGGCCAGTGCCGTGGCTTCGTCGACGTATCCAGCGAGATACTGCCTGTGCATGTAGTCGGCCATGCTCTCGGCGTCGCGCGCATCGTTCCACTGCGGCGGCGGATGGGCCGCACGTTCGGCGATTTGGGCGCTCGCCCGAGCGAGGAGCTGCCGCGCCGCCACCTGGTGCTCCTCCCTGGCCAAAGGGCTGGCCAGGAGGGCGTCGAGCAGCGTGACTGCTTCCTCATTGCGGCGGCGTGCGAGCAGGGCCTGTGCCCGGGCCACGGCAAAGCCAACCCCAACATAGGAACTTGCAGGATCCCACCCCTCGGTGGAGGCAAGGATCTCAGGCCAATTACGCTCGTCGAGGGAGGCCTTCACAGCGGCTCTCAGCACTGCGACGCTCCAGGGGAAACGCTGCCGCAACTCCGGCCAGGACTTGCTGCCAGGCAGCTGCAGGGCCAGGCAGGGATTCCATGAGTCATGCTCGGCAATCACAGCAAGGACCGGATTCCACTGCTCCGCGTCTGGTGTCCTGGGGAGAATCATGCACAGCCTGGACCACCCCAGGCCAGCTCGAGGACGTTGCTGCGCATAGGCGGCGAGCAGGTCGACCATCAGGCGTTGTGATCGATCTTTGAAGCGGCCAGAAGTCATGTAGTCATCGACGATGTCTGCCGTGTGGGTGATGCCGAAACCGTCCAAACCACGAGCCGCTTCGCCACGGACCGCGGTTTCCAGCCGCCGGTCCGCCTCCTCGTCGTCGTAGTCGTTTGCCTGCGCTGCCAGCATCGCCGCGCAAAGATCTGTGCCTTCCAGCAACGACCCATAGGTGGCTTTGTAGATCGCGGGCTTCCGCTTTACCGGCAGGTGATGGAATCGTACCCCCTTGATAAGCATCCGTCGCGTCGTCGAAGCGCGATCGCCCAGATTGTCGAGATGCCATCGCCCATCGCCACTACGCAGGCTGCGCGGAGGAGTTAGGCAAGTCTCAAGGAACCGCAGGGCGGCGGCGATCTGGGGGCCGGGGCGCGCCAGATCAGCGCCTGCGGTGTCTGCCACAAGCCTTGCGATGCGCTCCGCGTCATCGTGCGCGCCGTCTACGGATGCCAGCCAACCGGCAATACACGCTTGACGGGCGGCCTGATCCGCCGCCGGATGCGTCAGCAACCGCAGTGTATCGAGCAATGCCGCGCGCAGCGTGGACCGCAGCATTTCGGGCGTCGCGTCCGCGGTCCGCCAGAGGCTATGGGACAGGACGGCTGCGCTCATCGGGGGAATCAGAGAGAAGAGGCGCGCCCGTTCAGCCGGAGCGAAATCGCTGAGCAGCAGCCAATTATAGCCGGTGGGGTTGCTGCCGGCCTGTTCGAGGGCTGAGCGTAGCAGGATCAAGGCTTCCAGCGGATTGGGCGAGATGACCGCACGCAACGCACGATGATCAAGGGTGGAGAAGCAGCGTAACGACCGGCCTTGCGGCGAATCAGCTGCCGCGCCAGCCTTGTCCAGGGCCGCAACCACCTCGGCAGAACGGGCAGAGTAGGCAGCCAACCACAGGTGTGGTATCTGGTCGTTGAATGTACGCGGCTCTGCGACTGCTGGCGACATCGCGAGCAGTTCTGCGGCGCGCGCGATATAGACCCCGCCCTCATCGCCGGGGCACAGGCGCACATCGCCGTTCAGGGCCAGGTTCACCAACGCCATGGCGGCTGTCCGGCGTTCGGCGTCCGAGGGCATCGACGTGTCCCAGGCCGCGGAGAGTTGCTGCAACAGGGTCTCGTTGGCCTGCCGGTCGATGGACGCCCACGGGTCGCATTGCAGATCGAGCGCCATTCCCCGAAGGCACAGCAGCAGCAGGACCAGGAGGTGAGCCACGCGCGCCAACCGCCCAAATGCACCACATGCAGTGGAATGAGGGGAGGTCAAGAACGACAGACGCACCATGTGAAGATCTCTGTGCGAAGCTCACGCGTGGAGCCGGGGCAGGGCGAACACCTGCAGAGGCTATTCGATTAGATACCAGTATATATAGGATCACGGCTGTCCGGCCAGGGACTTTCGGAAGTAGACGGACGAACAGAATTCACCGCGTAAATACAGCATGCCTTGTCGACTTGATTTCAAATTTTGTAATTGCCCTATATGGAACACTGGGTGCGGAGGTGCGGGAATACCACGGTTAGCAAGTATTTCGTTTGCCTTGTCACTCGAACAATGACTCGGCACTTCCGCGCTTCCGCACTTCCGCACCATAGCCTTCTATTACCGGTTGTAGGATTCCTCATGGCGCCCCGCCGCGTATGCACTGGGGCTGCCGCCGAATAGTTGTTCCTACCTGCGTTGTTCCAGCCAAGCCAGTAATGCGCCGCCGATGCAGCTGACCGGCAGCAGGATGGCCAGCACCGCAACCAGGATCTCCAGGGCGCGATCGGACAGGTCGATCTGGAAGGCGCGCAACTCGGCCTGGGGCACATCGGGCGGTGCCTCGCGGTGGGCCAGCCAGCGGCTCGCGCTGGCGATGAACTGTCCATTGGCGAAGGCGGCCTGGCCGGTGCTCGCATCGGCGGCGGCCTGGCGGCTGCCCCACACCACCATGCGTCCACCGCGCCCTGCGGTCGCAGCATCAGCCGCCGCGCCGTAGCTGATCGCCCAGGCAAGGGTCCGTGCCTCGGCCTGCTCCAGTCCGGCCGCCACCTGCAGCGGTTCACCGCGGCGGCGCTCCCACACATCGGCTGGAGCCGACATCAGCAGCGGCACAGGCTGGTAGCCTGCAGCCGGTTCAGGCGGCATGGCGGTGGCAGGCAGCGCTTCGCAGGCGGTGGTGAAGGGGCTGAGCAGTTGCAGGCCGCCATCGAGCAGGCGTCCGGTCAACGGGTGCTGCGGATTGAGCTGCTGCGGGCCACGCAGCAGCAGGTTCTGATGCGGCAGCTCGCGGTCCGCGCCGGCCACATGGTTGGCCAGGCTCACCAGATGCCTGGAGGGCATCAGCGGGGCCTCCGGGGCGCGGGCCGCCTGCAGATCGCCCTTCTCGTAGAGCGCGACCGGCACGCTGGCACCATGCACCAAGCCGCGTTGCAGCAGCCAGCGTCCGAGGTCGGAGGGCGCGCGATCATCGGCCATGACCAGGACGCCGCCGCCATCGCGCAGATGGGCCTCCAGGCGGGCGAGGTTGCCCTGTCCGAGCGGGGCGGTCGGTCCGAGTACGGCGACGATGTCACCAGGCCGGGCCGCCGGACTGGAGTCATCGACGGTGTGGCAGCGCAATCCCAAACCGGTGATCGTCGCGAGCAGCCCGGCACAACCGTCATCATTGCGTCCATCCGGCCGTAATTCACCGTGTCCTTGCAGCGCCAGGAAGCGTGGTGGATCAGGATCCGCCAGGGTGAGCAGGGTGCCGGCGACATCGCGCTGCAGGGTCAGCCGGGTCGCACGGTCGAGCGGGATGCGGCTGCCGCTGCCACCTCGCAGCACCCACAGCGCTGGGGCTCCGGCCTCGCCATGCCGCGAGGTGAAATCGGCCAGCATCGGGCGATGACGCAGGGGGTCGATGCGGCGCCAGGTACCGCGCGGGGCGGCTGCCGCCATGATCCGCGCCGCATCGCTGATCGGGGCGAGCGTGCTGTCGAGGCCATCCTCCCAGATGCTGATGAATTCGATCGGCTCGGTCTCGCTGGCGAGCTGACGGGCCAGGGCGGGCGAGATCGAAAAGCGCCGGTCGGCGGACAGATCGAGGGATGCCCCGGCCCGCGTTCCCGCCGCTACGCCCAGCACGCTCAGCAGCAGGGCGACCAGGGTGGGGCCGCCGACCACGCCGAGCCGCCGCCACCACCGTGTGCTGCCAGGCTGGCGCAGAGCATCGATTGCCCCACGGGCGAGCAGCAGGAACAGCACCGTGCCACCGATGAACCAGACGATGTCGCCCAGGGCGAGCCGTCCGGCGAGGAATGGACTGAGGCGCTCGCCGAGGCCGATGGTCGAGGCGATCGGACCGAGAGCGCCGTCGGCTCCGCCAGCCGAGGCCAGCCAGAGCACGGCGATGATGCCGAAGGTCACGACGTAGGTGGCGACCGGCCCCTCGACCAGCAAGCCGATCCAGGTGCCGAGGGCGGCGAGGAAGGCGGCTAGCAGCACGAGCCCGATGTAGCAGGCCGCGGCATGCGGCACCGCCACGCTGCTGATCACCGCCAGGGTCGCCGGCATGCAGACGGTGGCGGCGAGCAGGATGAGCAGCAACCCCCAGGCGGCGAGGAACTTGCCGAGCACCAGGTCGGTGGTCCGCACGGGCAGGGTCATCAGCAGCTGCCAGGTGCCCTGGGCTCGTTCGGCGGCCCAGGCGTTCATGGTCAGGGCGGGTGCGAACAGGGCGAGAACCAATCCACCCCACCACAAGGCATCGACGTACAGGGGAAGCGAGGCGGCGCCGCTGCGGCCGTGCACCTCCAACAGGGTGAGCGCGAAGGCGCCATGGACGACGCCCAGCCAGGCTGCGAGCACCAGCCAGAGCAGCGGCGCTCCGGCGGCTGAGCGCAGGTCGCGTCGGGCGATGTGGTACCAAGGCATCATTGCCACAGGGGTTAGTCCGAGAATTGCCACAGGGGTTAGGGGTTAGTACCGAGGATTGCCACAGGGGTTAGGCCGAGAATTGCCACAGGGGTTAGGGGTTAGGGTGATACATGTGGTGTCTGGGTGCTGTTTCGGCTTCCTAACCCCAGATGCAATACTGCCTTTCCCCTAACACCTGGGGCAATGTCGTGGCCTAACCCCTAACCCCTAACCCCTAACCCCTAGGGGCAATGAGCGCCTCGACCCAGCGTCCGATTGGGTCGGTCTCCAGGTTCACCGCATCGCCAGGTCGCAGATCGGTGAGTGTGGTCCGGGCCAGGGTGTGGGGAATCACCGCGATCGAGCAGCGCGCGCCACGGCAGTCCCAGGTCGTGAGGCTGACGCCATCGATCGCCAGCGAGCCCTTCTCGACGACCTTCACGGCGCCGCCGTCAGGCAGGACGATGGTCAGGCGTTCGCCGTCGCCTTCGCGCCGCCGCTCGACCACGCGCCCCACGCCATCAACGTGCCCCCCGACGAGGTGTCCACCCAACCGGTCGCCGACGCGCAGGGCGCGTTCGAGATTGACCCGGCGGCCAGCGATCCAGCTGGCGATGGTGGTCTTGCGCCGAGTCTCCGGCGAGCAATCAAATGAGGCGTTGGTACCCACCAACCGATCGACGGTGAGGCAGGCTCCTGAGACGCAGATGCTGTCGCCCAGGCGGCAACCTTCGGCGAGTTCACTGATATCGACCAGCAGACGGGTGCCGCCGTGCTGGTGATCAGCCGCAAGGATCGCGCCGACCCGCTCAACAATCCCAGTGAACACCGCTGGATTCCTGCTAGACTATCACTCGGCCTTGGGCGCTGCGTCCTTTGGCTTGGCCGCCGCAGGCGCAGGGGCCGCCTGGTTGGCCAGGGAGCGCGAGGTGATGCCCGTGGCGAGCTGCGCGGGGGTCGGCACGAAACCGAACACGCGGAAGGCCGTGACGTTGCCTTGGTCATCGGCGGCGATCAGGCTGCGCAGGGTGTCGGTGCGGTCGTGGTACGGGACGAGATGAACGACGCTGGCGCCAGCCTTCGGCCAGTTCTTGCTGACGTTCCAGGTCCATTCGACCTTGCCCGAGCCGCGTTGGACGGCCCAGACCACCTGCGCGGCGTCATCGGCCAGCAGCAGATGCAGCGGGGTGCTGCCAACCAGGCGACGGGCACCGGGCACCAGCCAATCCTGGCCCATGCGCACGACCTCGAGGGCATGCTTGTTGCCGTCGGTGTAGGCGACGTTGTCGGGCTGTACGCGCAGGGCGGCCAGGCCACCGATCGACATATCCGGGCTGTCGATCCATACGTAGAGGCGATCAGGTTCGCCGCTGAACCAGAACGGACGGCTGCGCACCGGGCCCTGGAGGTTGAACTGGCCAAGGCGTTCGCCGGTCAGGCGGTTGATCGCATGCACCGCGTTGCCGTCATTGCCGGCATACAGGGCGCGCCCACGCACCGTCGCGCCACCCTCGATCGACCCGCCCGTCTGCAGGTCCCAGACCTGGGTACGGTCGAGCTTGAAGCAGCGCAGATGCCCAGCGGTGTCACCGAAGTAGTTCAGATCCTCGGTCTCGATGCCGGTCGAGAGGATCGTGCCCGGCAGGTTCATCTGCCAGACGACATACGGGAAGCGCACCTGCTTTTCGTCGGTGGTCTGGTGCAGCGTGATAACTTGGAGGCGGTCGTTCCAGTCGCCGATGAAGACGCGCAGATTGCCTTCGGTAGCGCCGGAGGCGAGCGGTCCGGTGGCGGGCGCGAAGGGCAGCAGGTAGTGCCACACGCGCTGGCCGGTGGCGACGTCGTAGCAGTACACGGTGTCATCGACGACGATGAAGAGGCGCTCTTCGATGCGCACCTCTTTCTCACGCTCGCCGGGCTGCACCAGGCGCTGCACGAAGGCCTCGCCGAGGATGGCCTTGGGCAGGGCCTCGGTGATCCAGCGGGTCTGGCCGCTGCGGGCATCGATGCAGTGGATGGAATGGTCGCCTTCCACCTGGAAGAACACCAGTTCCGGGACCTGCTCGCCGATCCAGCTGCGCTCTACTCGGCTGGGCAGGGTCAGTTCCCAGGCGCGCTCGAAGGGGACATCGCCGGTGGCGCGGGGGACCTGGCCGGCGATCGCCGGCGAGGGGCCGCTGGCAGCCTGGCTGCGCGTTGTCGAACCGCAGCCTCCGCCGATGAGGCAGGCGGCGGTGACGGCCAGGACGAGGGTGCGGCAGTGGGGGACGGTCGTCACGGGCGGATCTCCGCAGGGGCAGGTGAGGCAGCCAGCGATTCACCGCGGGCGAGCACGTAGGTACGGATGCGGTGGAGCCAGGCCAGTTCGTCGATGCCAGCCAGGTCGATCCGGTAGAGGTAGGGCTGGCCGGCGCGACGCCGGCGGATGTCCTCGGCGCAGTCATCCCAGCTGCCACCGTACAGAGTGGTGACGATGGTCACCAGCCGGCGCACCTCGGCGGGGAGCCCGGCGAGGACGAGGTCAGGGGGTAACGCAGCATCGAGATGGGGCAGGCGGCTCATGGTCTCGCTGCTCACTGGGGTGCTGCACCCGGCTTGAGATCAGGCAGCTTGGCGTTCGCGGCACGCAGTTCGTCGTAGTAGGGCCAGAACTGGTCGTGGACCGGGGTGTTGATGGCGCCCTTCTCGTCGGCGATATTGCCGAGGAAGTAGCGCGAGTAGGAGATCATGCGCTTGACGTCGGTGCGCTGGAAGGAATCGACCCAGCGGTAGCCGTGACCGACCATGTCGAACTTGTCCAGATCACGGAAGAACTCATCACCCGGCCGCACGAAGCTCAGTACCATGGTCCGGCGCATGACGCGGGCCTGGAAGTAATTCTCGGGCTTACCCGGCTCGGCGACCGGATTGCGGAAGCGCAGCTTGTTGCACAGACCGTTGATCTGCACGGTGAAGCGGTCGCCGTGGTCGGACAGGCGCGGGAAGAGCAGGACGCCATGCGCCTCGCCGACCAGCCAGCCGTGCGTGTCGTGGGCCGGATCCTCGATGTTCGGGGCGTCGATGCGGGTCACGCCATCGAAGGGCGGAAGCGGGAAGCGGCGCAGTTCATCGGGGGACAGCAGACGGCGGCCTTCCGCCTCTTCGGCGCGTTCGCGGACCATCGCCACGGCACCTTCGTAGGTCGTCTCGCCGAGGTCGGGGAACTGGTAACCCTCCTGCGGGCCGCTGCCGGGCGGTTCGTCGAGCAGCCGGATGCGCGATCCGTTCTCGTCGTAGGCCATGGCCGAGATCGAGGCGGTACGCGTCTTGAGCTTGGCTTCGGTGCGTTCGAGGACGATGCCGTCCTGACCTTCGACGCCGTCGATCTTGAGCTTGACACCGCCTTCGCTGTCCACCTTCGCCATCTCGTACTGCTGGGCGATGGCCTGCAGAACCTCATTGTAGCCCTTGGCCCGGGTCGCCATCTGCGCCGGATCGATGCTGGCCTGGTTGCGGATGCTGAAGGTCAGGTAGTTGAATACATGGCTGACACCGCGCCGATCGACGATCGCCACCCGCCCAAGCTTGCCTGGCAGGTACTGCAACTCGAACAGTTCGAGATCACGCTTGGTCAGCATCTCCTCGAGTTGGGCCTTCTCGGCCAGGTACTCTGGCGTGGGCTGGGCATCATCAGCCCCGGTGAGGGGCTGGCCGATGCAGGCGAGGGCAACCAGACTCAGGCTCAGATGACGCAGGGACATGTGGGTCTCCAGGCACCCGGGAGGGCGCCGAGCCTGCACCCTAGAGGGGGCCGTTCGGCCCCGCAAGGCGACCCCCCGGTGGATGCATGCGATGTATCAGACGCTTTTTGCCCAGGGGCTTCGCCCAATGGCGTAAAGGTAAGCCGGGGGTATGTGGTTCTGCGTCGAAATCCGTAGGTTGGATGGAATCAAGGCGGAAGGAG
>JAIFND010000108.1:12845-36179 GCA_020047915.1 bacterium
CGCCCGATCGGGCGCGGGGCATCGGCATGTGCAACCCGCGCCCGTCGGCACCACCTGGCATTTCTTCCGCCTTCGGCCTTCCGCCTTCCGCTACAAATCTGGGATAAACCGAGAGATATCCACGCATCTCGGAACAAAGGCTTACCTTTACGCCATTGGGCAGAGCCCCTGAACAGTGGCTCAGCCCTCGGCAGGTTCTTCCTCGGGCAGCACGGTCAGGCAGAGGACGGTCAGATCGTCGCCGATCTTGCCCTGGGCGTAGCTGCAGGCGTCCTGGTTGATGCCATCGACCAGTTCCTGGGCCGAGTCCTCGTAGTGGCGCAGGACGCTGGCGAGGTAGCGGGCTTCGCCCCATTCCACACCCGCCTCATCCATGGCTTCCAGGGCGCCGTCCGTGCTCTGCACGATGACGTCACCCGGTTCGAGCTGCAGGGAGATGGGGCGCATGGATTGGGCGAAGACCTGGCCGGAGGCGAGGCCGATGGCCATGCCGCTGCGGCCAAGGCGCCGCATCACCTCTTCACGGGCGAGGTTGACGAGGATGGCCGGATGGTGTCCAGCGCGCAGGCAGGTGAAGGCGCGGGTGGTCGGATCGAGGGTCGCTGCGAACAGGGTGATGAACTGGCCGGGAACGAGGTCGGGTTTGATCTCGTCATTGAAGCGGCACACCAGTTCGGTCAGGTCGGAGGTCGAACGGGCGACGAAGCGCAACGTTTTCAGCGCTGTGGCGACGACCAGGGCCGCCTGTACGCCGTGTCCGCTGACATCGCCCAGGGCGATGAAGATCCTGCCGTCCTGCAGTGTGGTGATCTCGTAGAAGTCTCCGCCGACTCCGGCGTGGGCACTGAGATGGACGGCCAGTTCGAAACCGGGGGGCTTGGGGATCGACGACAGCATGTGCCGCTGCACCTGCTGAGCCTGGGCAAGGTCATGGCCGAGGGCGGCATGCTGTTCGGTGCGCGAGCCGACCGCTTCCTGAGTCTTCTGCTCGGCGCCATGCGCCCGGCCGCGATTGAGCAGTTCCTGCAGATCCAGCAGGCGCCCGGTCCGCGCATGCGGGCAGACCGTCAGGCGCTGTGCCATCTGCCAGACGGTGCGCGGCGTCATCTTGCCGTCGGGGCGTTCGATCCCCTGGACGATCTCGCCGCTGTACGGGTTCATCCAGCCGCGGTTGTCCTTGAGAAAGACGCGCAGGCGTTGCTCGATCGGGATGAGCCGGTTGAGGTCGAGGCGCCAACGTTCGCACTCGAGCTGCTGTAGAGGCAGGACCTCGCCGGTGCGCCAGGCGCCCGACTCGCCGAGGTGCTGGCGGGCGGTGGCCGCGCGGCCGTGGCTGCCGATGGGTACGGCCTGTCCACTATAGGGATCGATCCACTGGCCATTATCGCCGGTGACGATCATGAAGAGCGGATCGTTCTCGATGCGACGCAGGATGTCAGGCGGGAGTGGACGCGGTATGGAACGGCTTCCGGGCGAAACGAAGCTGGTGGTTCGCGCCGGCTTGGCAACGCGCGGAGAAGAGCCGCGCGGCAAGGCTACACGCAGCCCCGTAGTGCCTCGGATATGACGTCGAGTGTAATCCATGTAGCTGGGTGGGCCTGGGATGAGCCTCTCCCATATACAGACCCGGGACGGGCGCAACGTCGTGTCGCACAACTCTGCCGGGTGCGTGCGGTCCGCCAGGCGTCGTCAGCGGTCGGCGATCGGCCGTTCAACCGCAAAATGCCACTGGCTGTCGCCCGATGTGGCATCGACGAAACTGAGATCGATGGCAAAGAAGGTCGCCGGCGAACCATTCGCATCGCTGCCGGTCGAACCGGCGATGATGCCACGCACCAGGTAGTCGGCACTGCCGGATTCCCCGGTGGTCAGCTTGTCTCCACCCAGTTCGGCGATGGCGCTGGTTATCGCGGCGGAGAAGTCATCAACAGGAACCATCTTCCCGCTGCGATCTTCGATCGTCGCGACGGCGATCTTGGCGCTACGGCCGTTGCGGTCACGGAACTGGCTGGTCCACGGATCGCGGGTGGCGGCCTCGACCAGCTGCTTGGCGACGCCCTGCGAGTCGCCGTCTCCCCAGATGCTGACCGGGGCGGCCGGCGGCGGCGGGGGCGGGGGCGGAGCGATGGGTTCGCGCGGGGCACATCCCGTGGCGAGGGCGAAGGCCGGGACGAGGAGGAGGGACAGGGCGAGCGGCGCTGGACGCATCGCCGAAGCATGAGGCGCGCGTCGGTACCGGCAAGGCCGGGTTCAGGGCCGGATATGCAGCATGGTCGCAACCGAGTCCCGTCGCGCGGTCATGCGGATGCCGTGCCGACCGCTGCCGTAGTAGTCACGTAGCCTGGCGGTCTCGACGAAACCGACGGCGCAGTACAGGCCGACCGCTGGGCCATTGTCTCGGCGCACCTCAAGTGACAACCGGTCGAGATGGCGCGGCAGGCGGCGTAGCGAGGCGGCGATCAACTGGCGACCCAGGCCCTGGCCGCGGGCCCGGGGATGGACTGCGAGCGAATACATCCGCGCCACCGTCGTTCCGTCGCGCAGCAGCCAGGCGATGCTGCCGTCGAGCGGCCCGGCGGTGACCAGCACCACGGCGCTGGGGCGGGTCAGCAGCCGCCGCCAACTGCGCCGGGGGAAGCAGTCCTCGGGCGGGAAGGCCGCGGTTTCCAGCTCGACGATGCCATCGAGATCGCCGGGCCGGGCCGGGCGGATCCTCACATCCAACCTTCCCACTCCTCGCCGGCGAGATGCCGCACGATATTGCGGTACACCTCGGGGTTGTTCTGGTCTTCGTTGCCGGCGTCGATGTTCGGGTTGTCGTTGACCTCGATCACCATGAAGCCGTCGTCGAATTCCTTGATGTCCACGCCGTAGAGGCTGCGGCCGATCGCGTTGCCGGCCTGCAGGGCGATCTCGATCAGCTTGGGATTGATCTGGTTTGGCGGCACCGCTTCGACCGTGCACAGGCTGTCGCGCCCCTCTTCATCCTTGTCGTGGATGCGCCAGGCGCCTTCGGCCATGACGTACTTGACCACGAATAGCACCTTGCCGTCGAGGATGGTGACGCGCCAGTCGAAGGCGCTGGGCAGGTACTGCTGCACCACCAGGCGGTCGGCGCGGCGCAGGAAGCGCTTGCCCACCTTCACGAAGCTGGCGGCGTCGTGCACCTTCTCGACGTAGGCCGAGAACGAACTGTTGGGCGCCTTGAGCACCAGCGGCGTGCCGTAGCTCTCGAACAGTTCGTGCGCCTGTTCGGGAGTCACCTGGTCGTCGGCCAGGAAGCAGGTGTCGGGCATGGCCACGCCGGCACGCATCAGGTGCTGGTACATGTTGACCTTGTCACAGCACACCAGGATCGAATCCGGCTCGTCGATGACGCGCAGTCCGCTGACCTGGGCGAGGCGCGCCGCGACGTAGCTGGTGTTCAGCGGGTCGGTCAGCGCGCGGATCAGCAGCCCGTCGTAGCGCGGGATGCTCATGATCTCGCTGCGGAACAGGAAGTCGCAGTCGTGCCCGAGCTTGCCCGCCGCGATGCGGAAGTTGGTCAGCGCGGTCAGTTCGACCGAGCGGCGGATGGTGTAGCGTTCGGTGAAGATGGCGAGGCGGGCCATGTCATTGCACCTGTTCGGCGTTCGGCGTTCGGCGTTCGACGTTCCGCATTGGTCTGCGGGCGCCGAGCGTCGGTGGCGGCATACAATCGGCGAAGCCGATGCCGCCACGATTCCGGAGGCTAGCCGACGGAATCGAGACGCGACAAAGCCCGGGGGTCAGGGGCGCAGCCCCTGGGCAAAGAGGGTTGAGCTTTGAGCTTTGAGCCCGAAGCGAGGTGACATATGGGCCGTTCGCGCTCGACGCATTGGACTTTGCGCTTTGCGCCGAGAGCGAGGTTGAGTCTGGATTTTCTGCGGGCTCAAAGCTCAAAGCTCTAAGCTCTAAGCTCTCTATGCTCTCCACAGCCCCGCCTCCTTCACAAATGCCTGCTCGCCCAGCGTCAGTTCGTCCTCGCCCAGCGGGGCGATGGCAGAGAACAGGTACTGGCTTTCGGTGACGATGACCTTGACCCGCGCGAGCGGGAGGTGGAACACCTGCCACAGCTTCTCGGCCAGGACCTTGAACTCGGGCTTGGTGCACCGGCCGAGGACCAGGCGCAGGGTGTCCACGCGGCTGTCGGGCGGCACGCGTTGGCAGACCACGGCGTACTTGCCGGTCATGGTCAGGCTGCGGATGCCTTCGGTCAGGCCGGCGGCGCTGGTGATGACCTGTCCCTCGTCCTGGAACGGGTTGATCGGATAGGCGATCAGCGGCGGCCGGATCGTCGTCGTGGTGTCGTTGGCGATCTCCCATTCGGGCGTCGGGATGCCCGCCGCCGCCGCCTTGGCCAGGGCCAGCGGTACGACGTAGGCGTCGAGCGCCTCTTCGCAGGTCGGCAGAGGGCGCTTGCCCTCGTGCTCGGCCTCCATGCTACGGTAGTAGCCGTCGGAGAGGTAGGAGTAGTCGCCTTCGAGGTTCACGAAGACGGAGTCCGAGCGGAGGTCGGACGGCAGGGCAGCCGCGTCGAAGCGGGGTTGTCTCATGTCGGTGGTGGTCGGGCCGGGAGGTTTGACCACTGAGGTGCGGGACACTAGTGGCCCCGGCCGGAAGTCACGAGGCGAGCAGCGACCGGGCCAGCCAGCGCAGCTCACAGGCTTGCAGGGCGCGCAGGGCTTCCCCGGGCAGGGTGCCCTGGCAGCAGGCCGAGGCCATCGCGCTGGGCAGCAGAAGGCCGGCTGGCGAGACCAGGCCGGGCAGACCCAGGCGCAACGCCTCGCCACCCAGTTCGCCGGCCAGGGGGTGTTTGCCGACCCGGCGCCACCAGTAGCGGCTGTTGTCCTCGTCCGGTTCACGGCGGTGCATGATGGCATGCAGGGTGTCGGACCAGCGTTCGCCCTCGCTGGCCTGGACGATGCGGTGCGCCTCATCCAGGCGGTCGTGCCACAGCAGGACGCAGGCTTCGAGAAGGCTGCGTTGGGGGTGTCCGGCAGCTACGGCGGTGACGTGGCCTGCGACTGTGGCCGCGTCGAGCGCTGTGACGCGCACCTGGGGCCCAAGGTCGGGCGGTGGGTCGGGCAGCAGCTCGTCGATGGCGCTCATTTTGCCACCGACCAGCCCACCGAATACTCATCCCAGGCGGGCAGGGGCTTGATCGCGATGCTCGGTGCCGCCTCGCCCCCGTTCGCCAGCGCCGCGACCGGGATGGCCAGATTGAGGGTCGGCTTGCCCCCTGTGGTGAAGACCAGGTCGATGACCGTGGGCGGCAGGTCCTTGCCCAGGCGGTTCACCACCCGGGCGGTCAGGGTGCTGCCCTCCACGGTCAGGCTGCTGATCACCAGATCCGGGCCACCAGAGGCGGGTGGTTCGAGGACGAGCTTCTTTCCGCCCCCGGCGTCGTCGTGCCGGACGTCCACAGCGATGGCGGTGTAGGTCGGAGGCTTGCTGAACTGGGCGCGCTGCACCGTCGAACCGGGAGCCATGGCGCCCTTGAGGCGCACCTCGCTGGTCGCCACCACCTTGCCGGATTCGTCCTTCAGCTTGACGGTCTGCACGACACCGGCCGCTGGCGCGCCGCCCAGGTTCCACAGGTTCCAGGTGACGACGAGGACCTTCTTCTTCTTGTCCTCCTCGGCCTGGGCGTTGACCGCCAGCAGCAGCGGGGTCGCGGCGCTGCCAGCCAGGGCCAGGGGCAGGCTCTGCTTGTCGCCGGCCACGAAGGCGGCGCTGCCTCCTTCCCAGGCCAGGTCGAGGCGCCAGGCCCCGAAGGTCGGGCAGTTCAGGCGCAGGCCGTAGCTCTGCTGCTCGTGGGCGGGGAGATCGCCCAGTTCCTCCCAGGTACCCTGGCGCAGCACCTCTTGGGAAGGCCCGAGGGTGGTGATGCGCGCTTTGAGCGCCCGGCGGGCCTCCGCTCCGGCGGCGAGGCGCACGTCCCATTCGAAGAACGACTTGTAGTTGATGTCGGCGCGCCCGCCCCAGATCCACGCGGCGATCACGGCTGGGCCGCTGGGCAGGGGGCCATAGGTCTTGGCCTGCGCCAGCAGCGCGGTTTTGGCCTCGTCGGGCAGCACCGGCTCGCCGGCGATCAGCAGGAGGGGGAGCAGTAGCAGGCACCAGCGCATGTAGCCAGACTATGCGAGGGGCTCAACGGTCCATCCCGTCAGTGTGCGGAACGCCCGTCCCGCCAAGGGCTTGCCGAGGCTTGCGGGTCGGCTTCGCTTCCGTACGGAATGACGGATTAGGAGCACTCATGGCTGGTCGCAAGTTCCTCGGCGAGATCCTCATCGAGATGGAGTCGGTCACCGACGCCCAGGTCAAGGAGGCTTTGGGCAAGCAGATGGCCGGCGACAAGCGGCTGATCGGCGAGATCCTGGTCGAACAGCAGGCCTGCCAGCCCGAGGACGTGGCCCGGGCCCTGGCCGAGCAGCTCGGGGTGCGCTATTACGATCTGGAGACCAGCGACATCCCGCAGAAGGTCCTCGATCTGGTGCCCGGCGAGGTCGCGCGCGAACGCAAGGTCTGTCCGGTCGGGCTGAACGGCAAGACGCTGACCGTGGCGATGGCGAATCCGATGGACCTTGAGACGGTCGATACCCTGCGCTTCCAGACCTCGTTGTCGATCGAGGTGGCAGTCTCGTCCGAGCGCCAGATCCTGGCCGCCCTCGAAAAGCATTTCGGCGTCACCGACCAGAAGGTCGGCGAAATGCTCGGCATGATGGGCGAGAATCTCGACGTCCGGCGTAAGAACGACGATGATGAGGAACAGGGCGACGACGCCCTGATCATCAAATACGTCACCCAGATCATCCAGAACGCCATCAGTTCGCGCGCCTCGGACATCCACGTCGAGCCGATGGACGACCATTTGCGCATCCGCTACCGCATCGACGGCGTGTGTCTGACCATGGACCCGGCGCCGAAGCGCCTGCAGGGCCCGGTCATCCAGCGCCTCAAGATCATGGCCGGGATGATGATCGAGGAGAAGCGCAAGCCGCAGGACGGGCGCATCAAGGTCAAGCTCGCCGACAAGCGCGTCGATCTGCGCGTCTCGAGCCTGCCGTCGGTGCATGGCGAGGCCTTCGTCATGCGTATCCTCGATTCCGACAGCCTGCGTCTGAGCCTCGATGACATGGGTTTCGATGCAGGTGACCTCAAGACCTACACCGGTCTGATCCGCCGCCCGAACGGCATCATCCTGGTCACCGGCCCGACCGGCTCGGGCAAGACCACGACCCTCTATGCCACGCTCAACACGCTGAATACCATCGATCGCAAGATCATCACCGCCGAGGACCCGGTCGAATACCACCTCGCCGGCATCAACCAGTGCCAGGTGCAGCACAAGATCGGCCTCGACTTCCCGCGCATCCTCCGCGCCATGCTGCGCCAGGCGCCCAACGTCATCCTGGTCGGTGAGATCCGCGACGCCGAGACGGCGCAGATCGCCATCCAGGCCTCGCTGACCGGCCACCTGGTGTTCTCGACGCTGCACACCAACGACGCGCCGAGTGCGATCACCCGTCTCATCGACATGGGCGTGCAGCCCTTCCTCGTCGCCACCTCGATCCAGGCCGTGCTCGCCCAGCGCCTGATCCGCGTCAACTGCCCGAAGTGCCAAGAGAAGTACACGCCCGACACCAAGACCCTGCTGGCCCTCAGCCTGCGTCCCGAGCAGCACAAGGACACACAGTTCACACGCGGCAAGGGCTGCGACTACTGCAAGGGCACCGGCTTCCGCGGCCGCAAGGGCGTGTTCGAGATGATGGTGATGAACCGTCAGATCCGCGACATGGCCTTCGAAAAGGCGCCGACCAACGAGGTGCGCAAGGCGGCGATCGCCAACGGCATGACCTCACTGGCGATGGACGGCGTGCGCAAGGTGCTGAACGGTATGACCGCGCCTGATGAAGTGATCCGTGTCGCAAAGGTCGACGGCTAGCAGTATCGGGGGCTTGCGCCCCCGCGGCCCTGCGGGCCTGCCCCCGCGGGCTTTGTCGCAGCTCGGTTTCGTCGCTCCGCTCCGAAACCGTGGCGGCATCGGCTTCGCCGGTTGTATGCCGCCACCGCGGCTCGGCGCCCGATCCTCGCCTGCGGCTGCGGCCAGGGGGCCCTGGACCCAAGACTACGCGTGGTCGCTTCCAGCTTCCAGCTTCCAGCTTCCAGCCTCCACCCGCCAGCGATCGGGGCTGGATACGGCGGGCACTCCGCCACCATGCGGCCATGCCTGATGACCTGCGTGCCGCCCTCGCTGTAGCCCGCGCCGCCGCTGCGTCTGCCGGCCAGGCGGCGCTTGCGCTGCAAAACGGGGTCGGATCGGTATCCAAGGCAGACGGCTCGCCGGTCAGCGATGGTGACCTTGCGGCTGACCGCATCATCCGTGAGCAACTGCTGGGAGCCTTCCCCGGCGATGGCATCCTGTCCGAGGAACTGACCGACACGGCCGACCGTCTGGCGCGCCGGCGGGTGTGGATCATCGATCCGATCGACGGCACGCGCAGCTATGTCGATGGCGGCGGCGAGTGGTGCGTCCAGGTGGCCTTGGCCATCGACGGCGTGGCCGTGGTCGGCGTCCTCGATCTGCCTGCCCGCGGTATCCAGGTCTGGGCAGTAGCGGGCCTGGGCGGAGGGATCAGCGATGCCGCCGGTGAACGTCCGCTGCGTCCGATCGCCGGAGTCCGCGATGTCCTGGCTGGCAGTTCCAGCGAGCGCAGCCGCACCCAGGTGGCCCGGGTGCTGGCGGCCCTGCCCGAATTCACCCATCTCCCGGCCCACTCGGTCGGGGTCAAGGCGGCGCAGATCCTGCTCGGGGAGGCGGATCTCTTCGTCCATCCGCGTTCGATCGCGGAATGGGATGGCGCCGCGCCGGCTGCCGTGCTGAGCCACGCTGGTGCCATCGCCACCGATCTGGCCGGAGCCCCGCTGCGCTTCAACACCCCGCAGGGCAAGGTGCCTGGGCTGGTGTTCTCGCGGCGCGACGATCACGCCGGCCTGTGCGCACGGCTGGCCAAGGCTGGCCTGTCCCTGCCGTGATCCGCCTTCTTGCGCTGGTGTTGACCGTGCTGTCCGCCGGGTGCGCGGCGCGCCCCACTTCGGCCTGGCAGCCAGGCCAGGCCGAGGCGGCAGCCTGGTGGATCGAGGACGTCGCGCATGGTCTGCCGCGTGATCCCGCCGAACTCGATCTCGTCGCCGCCGGTCCTGGCGCCGGCCGGGTGGCGCAGTGGGCCAGCGGCTCGCGCTTCGGTGAGCGCTGGGTGCCGCCGCGCCGGCTCGACAGCCGGCTGATGCGCTGGCCGACGCTGCGTAGCGCTCTGGTCGAGCAGCAGGTCGTGCCTGACGGGCAGGGCGGGCTGGCCATCGCCCCGGGCGCCCCGCCGGCCCGCCGGACCGCCTTGAGCGCCCTGGTCGAAGCCGAACTCGCCGACCGTGTCTTCCTCGACGGCCTGGTCTTGGTCCTGGGTGCGCCCGATCCCGAGGTCGAGCGGGTGTTCCATGCCGCAGCGCGCTCCGCCCGACGCATGCATGATCTGTCACCTGCCGCAGGAATGCCCCCCGCAGCACCGACCGGACATTGATCGCCAGCCGGCATGCGCATACCCACAGCACAGGTACCGCCATGGATAGCTCCGCGCTGATCGCTTCTCTGCTCGAACTCATCCGTCGCACATCGGCCGAGTTGCCAGCCGATGTGCAGGCCAAGGTGGCCGCAGGCGCCGCCTCCGAGGAACCCGGCTCGAACGCCGCCTACGCCTTCCGCGTGGTGCAGGACAACATCGCCCTGGCCTGCACCAAGAGCAGCCCGCTGTGCCAGGATACGGGTTCGATCCTGTTCTACGTGCACACGCCGGTCGGTTACGACCAGATCGCCTTCCACGAAGCCGCGGTCGAGGCGGTGAAGCAGGCCACCGCGAAGGGCTACCTGCGCCAGAACTCGGTGGATAGCCTGACCGGCGCCAACAGTGGCAACAACGTCGGTCCTGGCACCCCCGACCTGCATTTCCACCAGTGGCGCAAGGACCACGTCGAGGTGGTGCTGATGCTGAAGGGAGGCGGCTGCGAGAACGTCGGCGCCACCTACACCCTGCCCAATGCCAAGTTCGGCGGCCGCGACCTGGCCGGGGTCGAGAACGCGATCCTCGACTGCGTGCTGCAGGCCCAGGGCCAGGGCTGCGGCCCGGGCATCCTGGGGGTGGGCATCGGCGGCGACCGGGTCAGCGGCATGGCAGCCGCCAAGACGCAGTTCCTGCGCCGCCTTGATGACACCAACCCCGATCCGGTCCTCGCCGGGCTGGAGGAGCGGGTCGTCGCCAAGGCCAACCAGAGCGGCATCGGCCCGATGGGTTTCGGCGGCAAGACCACCCTGCTCGGCTGCAAGGCCGGCAAGCTGAACCGCGTCCCTGCCAGCTACTTCGTCTCGGTCAGCTACATGTGCTGGGCCTTCCGCCGCCAGGGCATCGACCTGGGCGCCAACGCCGCGATCACCCGCTGGATCTACTGATGGTTCGGCGTTCGACGTTCGGCGTTCGGTGTTCCGCAATCGGTGCCGTGTTCCCATGAGTGGCTTTACGGGAATCACAGAGATGCAGGCATGGCAGGCCGGCAGATCCTTGGCACGAGAGGTGTACCGAGCTACACAATCGGGGCCTTCTCATCGAGATCGTGCTTTCGCAGATCAAATTCGGCGTGCCGCTGTTTCGGTGATGTCGAATACGGCAGAAGGGTTTGGCAGAAGCACCTCGGCGGACTTTTTGCGCTTTCTGGACATTGCGCGGGGGTCCGCGCAGGAGGTTAAATCCCTTCTGATTCTCGGGGAGGATTTGGGATACTTCGATGAGATGCAGGCAGGTGCGATCAGGCAGCATCTCGAAGCATCCTTGGGCAGGATGTCTGGGTTGCAGCGCTATTTGCGATCCACGACAGAACCATCCCGAAAGCGAGTTGGATCTGCGGAACGTCGAACGTCGAACGTCGAACGCCGAACGGAGGCTCCATGACCCTCGTGCAACTCACTACGCCGCTGACCGAAGAGGTCGCCCGCTCGCTCAACCTCGGCGACACGGTCGAGATCACCGGTCGGCTCTACACCGGCCGCGATGCCGTGCACCACCGCCTGCATCACGGCGAGAAGCCGCCGGTCGATCTGCGCGGCGGGATCATCTACCACTGCGGGCCGGTGATGGTGAAAGACGGCGAGGCGTGGCGCTGCCGT
Source organism: bacterium (assembly GCA_020047915.1). GTDB lineage: Bacteria > Planctomycetota > UBA11346 > UBA11346 > UBA11346 > UBA11346. The sequence goes on from JAIFND010000108.1 coordinate 24,079, forward strand.
GCTGCCGGCCCGACCACCAGTTCGCGCGAGGAGCCCTACCAGGCCGAGGTCATGCGCGACCACGGCATCCGTGCGGTCATCGGTAAGGGCGGCATGGGGCCCAAGACCCTGGCCGGCTGCAAGCAGTACGGCTGCGTCTATCTGCACGCCATCGGCGGCGCGGCCCAGGTCTATGCCGAGCGCATCACCCGCGTCGATGGCGTGGACTGGATGGATCTCGGCTCTCCCGAGGCCATCTGGCACCTGTGGGTCGAGCGCTTCCCCGCCATCGTGACGATGGACGCGCATGGCCGCTCGCTGCACAAGGATCTGCTGGAAAGCAGCGCCAAGGCGCTGGAAGCGCTCAAGGCCTGAAGAAGCTGGAGGCTGGAGGCTGGAAGCTAGAAGCTGAAGTGGGGATGCCGACCACGGTTATCTTCGGTCCTCCAGCCTCCAGCCATTCAGCACAATCCAGCCAGGCGGCATTCCTCGGCGAACGAGGTGCCGAGGATGCCCGGGTCGTCGCTGCCCACGACCCAGGCCACGCCAGCGGCGTTCAGACGATCGATGCCGTGCTGGGCGATCTCGGCGCCGCTGATCATCCGATTGGAACTGGGACAGACCTCGACCGTGCGTCGTGCCTTGCTCAGCCGTTCGAGCACGACCTGCTGGCAGTCGAGCAGCAGGCCTGCATCAAGCGGATCCGCCGCCAGTTGATGCGCTGGATCGGCGTTGGTCAGGGCTGCGATCTCGTGGTCGATGGAATCTGCGTCCAGGTCCAGGCGGTCGGCCTGCCATTGCAGCCAGGTGAGCCGGGCGCGGCGTTCATCGACCCGTTCCCAGACGGGAGTCGCTGGCCAGGCTGCCGGATCAAGGCGCGCCGCCAGGGCATGGCCGAGGCGATCGGCGCCGATCGCGACGGCATCCCACACCCGGCGTAGCGCGGTGAGCGGCTGCACGCCGCGCAACTGCTCGCCGACATGGACCAGGAACTGCAGTCGGCGCGGGTAGTGCTGCTGATTCCACGCCGCGATCGCTGCCGCAAGCGGGGCGTGACGGGCGGGTTCGTCCTCGAGACCGCACAGGTCGATGCCGGTGATGCCTGGATGCCGCGAGGCGGTCTGGGCGACGATTGGCCAGTGGCGCAGGGGTTCGGCGCGCGGCAGCGAGATCGCCAGTTGCAAGCCCGCACGCGCAGCTGCTGCGGCGGCGTGCTCCAGCGCCGCCTCGGCCCAGGCCGGGGTGGCCGTGCCGGGCAGCAGCAGGCGTACCTCGGCCGGGCCCTGCGCTCCGACGATGGAGCAGACACGATCGATCTCGCTGGCGTTGGCCGCCTCCCAGCGGTCGTGCCGGCCGCTCGCCCAGCGGCTGCAGGCGACCACCAGGTCGTAGCGCGCCTGGAAGGCGGAAAATCCGGGCGGTCCTCCGGCGAAGAGGGCGGCCAGCTCATGCTCGACGGCGGCTTCGCCGGCATGGCGCCGGCGGGCCAGCGCCGCGAAGTCTGGTGCGGTCAGGCCGGCCTCAACCCAACGGCCGGCCAGCCAACCCCAGTCCACCGCATGCCCCTCGGCCAGATCCAGGGCCTGTCCGGGGCTGAGCGCTCCGTAGAGGTGGATATGGCGGTCCACGGCTCAGAAATCGCAGATCTTCAGCGGGGCGAAATCGACCAGATCGCAAGACGCGCAGCGGTATTGCACCCCGGCGATGTCGCCTTCGACCCGCGCCGGTCCGATCTCGCGGCCGTGCAGGTGGCCGTACACGCACCAGCTCGCCCGCGCAGCGGTGATCAGCGGGGTGAAGCGGCTGGATCGTTTGCCGGGAGCGACCGGCGGATAGTGGAAGACGCAGATGCGCAGCTTCGCCGGCGTTCCAGCCTCTTTGTCGAGGCGGTCCAGCTCGGCGATCGACAGCTTGAGCTCGGCCTCCTCGCGCGCCAGCCACGCCTCGATCTCCTCCGGGGTGCGCTTGTCGCCGTAGCGGGTCAGGGCCGCGAAGTCGCCGCCGCGGGCACCGAAGAAGCCGACCTCGCCGATGCGACCGGCGCACTTCTTGATCGCCAGGGTGCGCGGCGGCAGCAGGGCGGCCATCGCCTTGCGGGTGCCGGGCCACCAGTAGTCGTGATTGCCCTTGGCGATCACCTTCCAGCCCGGCCGTGCCCCGACCCACGCGAGGTCGATGGCGGCCTCGGCGGGACGCATGGCCCAGCTCAGATCGCCCGGACTCAGCACGATGTCGTCCGGAGCGACCAGGCGATCCCACGCCTCGGCCATGCGCTCGTGATGGGCTTCCCAGTGGTCGCCGAAGACGTCCATCGGCTTGGCGCCCGAAAGGGACAGATGGAGGTCGGACAGGGCCCAGATCACCGGCATCGCCGCAGGCTCGGAGGTAGAATGCATTGGTCAAAGGAAAGCGGGCGGAGGATGAAGGTCAGGTGAAGGCAGCCCATGCTTTGACTTGCCGTCCTGGCCCCACCATCCCGCCCCATGCCCGCCAAGTCCCCCGCCTACCGCCTCGGCATCGACCTCGGCGGAACCAAGATCCATGCCGTGGTGATCGACCGCAAGGGACGCATCCTCGGTCATGCGCGGACCGCCACCAAGGGCGAACGGGGCTACGCCAAGGTCGTCGAGCGTGTGGCGCGGACCGCCGTGCAGGCCCTGGACGAGGCCGATGTGCGGACCAAGGACGTCAAGGTGTGCGGCATCGGTGCCCCCGGCCCTGTCGATGCGGCGCGGGGGATCATGCACATGGCCCCGAACCTCGGCTGGGCCCAGAAGCCCCTGGCCAGGGATCTCGGCAAGGTCCTGGGTCTGCGCGTCGCCCTCGGCAATGATGTCAACTGCGGCGCGCTCGGCGAAGTCGCGCATGGCGCCGCGCAGGGCGTGGACAGCGCCGTCGCCGCCTTCGTCGGCACCGGCCTGGGCGGTGGCATCGTCGTCGGCGGGACCGTGGTCAACGGCGCGCATGGCTATGGCGGTGAGATCGGCCACATCCCGTCGCCGTTCGGCGACGCGCTGTGCGGCTGCGGCCAGCGCGGCTGCCTGGAGACGGTGGCGAGCAAGACCGGCGTGGTGCGTATGATCAACGAGGCCGTGGCCAAAGGTGTCAAGGCGAAGATCCCCCTCGACGGGGTGCTGAAATCCAGCGCCATCATCCAGGCTCTCGCGGATGGCTGCCCGGCGACGAAGCCAGCCATCGACCGCCTGGTCGAAGCCCTCGCCTGGGGCCTGTGCACGATCGGCAATGTCGTCGATCCTGAGGTGTACATCCTCGGTGGCGGACTCGCCGAAGCCCTGGGCAAGCCGCTGCTGCCACGCATCGCTGCGCAGATGGCCGAGACCTCGGTCCTGTACCGGCGCCAGGCTCCGAAGCTGGTGCTGGCCAGGCTGGGTGACGACGCGGTCGCGGTCGGTGCTGCCGTCGCCTCGGGGACGGCGGCATGACTAAGCAGAAGCGCGTCCCCGCACCACCGCTCAGCGGCAATCCGGTCGCGGTCATCGACTGCGGCACTAGCGCGGTCCGTGCCCTGCTGGTCGAAATCCGGCCCGACGGCCCGCGCACCCTCGAAGACATCGTCCAGCCGGTCGATCTCGGGGCTGGACTCACCGGCGGCATGCTGTCGCACGAGGTGATGGCCCAGGTGATCACCGCCGTGACCGGCATCTGCGAGGCGATGCGCAGCTACGGCATCACCAAGGTCCGCGCGGTGGCGACCAGCGGGGTGCGCGAATCGGCCAACGGCGATGTGCTGATCGAGCGCGTGCGCCTCGCCACCGGCATCGAGCTTGAACCGATCGACGGGGCCGAGGAGGCGCGGCTCTATTACGCCGGCTTGCATGCCCTGGTGAGCCGGCAGGGGGGGGCGTTGTCCGGTCAGTCGCTTCTCCTGGAGGTCGGCGGCGGCGGCACGGTCCTCGGTCTGGTCGATGACGGCAAGCTGGTGCGTTCCTCCGACGAGCACTATGGCACCGTGCGGGTATGGGAGCGCTTCTCGGTCATGCGCGACTCGGTCGATTATGCGGTCTCGATCGATCGCGATGCCCAGGGTGCGGCGCGTATGATGCTGGTGCGCTATCCGGTCGATCGGATCAGTTCACTCTTCGTCAATGGTGGCGATGTGCGGCGCCTGCTTGCCCAGATCCGGCCCGAGGCTTCCGCCCTGATCGAGAAGCTTCCCGCCGAGAGCATCCGCCGCTGGTTCGACTCGGTCAGGTCGCTGTCGCATCGCGCCCGCGCCGAGCGCTGCGGCTGCGACATCCGCTCCGCCGACCTGCTGCTGCCGGCCGCCGCCATCCTGTTGCATGTCTGCGAAGTGACCGGCCGCAGCGAGGTGCTGGTGCCGCGCACCACCCTGCGCGACGGGCTGCTCGCCGACCTGCTGCCCGGAGCGCTGGGGCCGCACCACCTCGACCGCGAGCATCTGATCGCCGAGGCCCAATCCCTGGTCCAGCGCTTCGGTGGCGATCTCACCTATGCCGAGAACACCGCCAAGCTGGCGGTGCAGTTGTTCGACCAGACGCGTACGCTGCACGGGCTCGGCCAGCGCGAACGCGCCCTGCTCGAATTCGCCGCCCTGGTGCATGACATCGGCGCCTACATCAATGTACGCGAACGGCACAAGCACACGCTCTACATCCTCGACCACACCGACATAGCCGGGCTCACCGCCGAGGAGAAGCGCCTGGTCGGACAGGTCGCACGCTACCACCGCCGCAGCCCGCCGCAGCCGCACCACGAGGCCTTCCAGTCGCTCAGCCGTCGCGGCAAGGTAGTCGTGGCGCAGTTGGCCAGCATGCTGCGCATCGTCTATGCCCTCGATGTCGAGCGCAGCCAGCGCATCAAGCGGCTGCGCTGCGAGATCGCTGCCGGTCATCTCTACATCCGGGTGGACCGTCGCCAGATCGCCCTCGAACGCAACGCGATCGAGGAGAAGAAGAAGATGTTCGAAGAGACCTTCGGTCTGCGCGTGGACGTCGTCCCGCGTGAAGGGGAATGACCATGGCTGATGCGACCTCCGTCTTCCATCGTGGCGCGGCGATCCTGCCGGATACGGCACGCTATCAGCGGCGCGAACTGAGCTGGCTGGCTTTCAATCGTCGGGTGCTGGAGGAGGCCCTCGACAAGGAGGTCCCGCTGATCGAGCGGGCCAAGTTCCTCGCCATCGTCAGTTCGAACCTGGATGAGTTCGTCATGGTGCGTGTGGCCGAACTGTCCGGCCTGTCGCGGCAGAAGGGCAAGGAGGCCGACCTGGCGCGCGGTCTGCTGGCCGACATCCGCGACGGGATGCGTGGCCTGCTGGCCGACCAGTACCGCTGCTGGCGTGATGAGGTGGTACCGGAGCTGGCGGGCCAGGGCCTGTCGATCGTGCTGCCGCAGTCATGGAGTGCGATCGACCGCGAGACACTGCGGGTGTTCTGGCGCGATCAGCTTGAGCCGGTGGTGACCCCGCTGGCTGTCGATCCGACCCGGCCCTTTCCGACCATCCCCAACCGTTCGATCACCGTGGCGGTGCAGTTGGTCGGCGAGGATGGCGAGACCAAGAACGCCATCGTCACCGTGCCTCGGGAAAGCCGCCTGGTCGCGCTGGTCAGCGCGCCGGGCACCTTCGCGCTGCTCGAGGATGTGTTGATGCACCATCTCGATGCGCTGTTCCCCGGCTTCCGCATCGCTGCCCGCTGCCTGTTCCGCGTCACCCGCGACGGCTCGATCGAGATCGACGAGGAGCAGGCCGCCGACCTGCTGACCGAGCTGGAACAGGAGCTGTTCGATCGCGAGCGTGGCGATCCGGTGCGGCTGGAGGTGGTCGAAGGCGGCGATCCCGTACTGCGCGAGTGGCTGATGCAGCGCCTCGAACTCGACGAGGGCGGCGTCAGCACGGTCGGCGGCCCCCTGGATCTGACCTTCCTGTTCGGCGTCGGGGAGCGCATCGACCAGTTGCCACGCGGGCCGCGGCCCGACCTGCGCGACCCGCTTCTACCGGTCCTGCAGCATCCCCCGGTCTGGGATGACCCCTGGGCCATCATCAGCGGTGGCGATGTCCTGCTGCACCATCCCTACGAAAGTTTCCAGCGCGTCGTGGAACTGGTTGAACGCGCTGCCGAGGATCCCCGCGTCCTGGCGATCAAGCAGACGCTCTACCGCGTCTCGGGCAATTCACCCATCGTCAAGGCGTTGGCCCGTGCCGCCCGGATGGGGAAGCAGGTGACGGTGCTGATCGAATTGAAGGCGCGTTTCGACGAGGCTGCCAACATCCGCTGGGCCCGCGCCCTGGAAGATGCCGGGGCGCACGTCGTGTACGGACTGGTTGGCTACAAGGTGCATGCCAAGCTGCTGATGATCGTGCGCCGCGACGAAGATGGTTTGCGTCGCTACTGCCACCTCGGCACTGGCAACTACAACGACAAGACCGCCCGGCTTTACACCGACCTCAGCTACATGACGTGCAACGAGGCGGTCGGACGCGATGTCGCCGCCCTGTTCAACATGCTCACCGGCTACAGCCGGCCGCCCGAATTCGAACGCCTGTGGGTCTCGCCCCTCACCATGCGCAGCAGCATGGTCGGGCATATACGCGCCGAGGCCGAGCATGCCCGGGCCGGGCGTCCGGCGCGCATCACGGCCAAGTTCAACGCCCTGGTCGATGAGGGCATCTGCGACGAACTCTACGCCGCATCCAAGGCCGGGGTCGAGATCGATCTGATCGTGCGCGGCATGTGCATCCTGCGCGCGGGGGTGAAGGGCCTCTCCCCGACGATCCGCGTCCACTCGCTGATCGGCCGGCTGCTCGAGCACTCGCGCATCTACCGATTCGAGAACGCCGGGAAGCCGGTCTATGCCATCTCCTCGGCCGATTGGATGACGCGCAACCTTGATCGCCGCGTCGAATCGGCCGTGGTCATCGATGATCCGCGTCTGATCGTGCGGCTGCAGGCGATCCTCGACATTTGCCTGGAGGACGACTGCGGCGTGCGCGACCTCCGTCCCGATGGGACCTATGTGAGACGGCGGCCCGCCAAGCCCGGCCGTCCGCTCTGCGCCTTCGCCCGGCTGGTCGAGGAGTCGGCGGCCCAGGCGCAGAACGATGGGCATGGTGAATCCAAGGCCCCGGAGTTCCGGCCGCGCCGCAAGGGTGACCGCCGGAGGCATTGAGCAGGGGCGTCTCCTTGGCAGCATCGCGCCATGCGCGCCATTCTGCTCCTACTTGCCGTCCTGCTGCTGCCTGCTGCCGAAGGGCAGGTGGTCGAGCCCCAGTCGGCCGCAACCAGTTCCCAGGTCCAGGGCCAGTCGCCGCTGTTCCCGGTCAAGACGGACAACCCGCGTGACACCATGCGCTCGTTCATGCGGGCGATGGATGCGCATGTGCAATCGCTGCATGCCCGCGATGGCAAGGCTGCGGTGTGGCTGGCCGATGCTGTCCGCTGCATGGATCTCAGCCATACCAGCATCGTCGGCCGGGATATCATCGGTCGCGAGGCGGCGCGGAATCTCAAAGAGGTCATCGACCGCGTCATCATCATCGACTACGACAAGGTGCCGATGGAGACGGGCCAGGCGCGCTGGCGGCTGCGGGGTACGGAAATCACCATCCATCGCATGGCTGAGGGAGATCGCGTCGACGAATTCCTGATCTCGTCCGACACGGTCGAGCGGTCGAGGGATTTCTTCGCCCGCGTGCGCGAACTGCCACTGCTGCCTGGCACCATTGGTGGAGGATATACGCCACCGTGGCAGGAGGCGCTGGTGCCTGCGTCGCTCCGGCCTGAAGTGTTCGGCGTCGCATATTGGCAATGGCTGCTCATGGGCGCCTTGATCTTCGTTGGTTTGATCCTGCGTCAGGCCGTCCGCCTCGGTGGCTTCGTGGTCAAGCAACTGACCCGTCGCACATCGGTGACCTGGGATGACGCCCTGGTCGATGCCTTGATCGGCCCGATCACGCATCTGGGTACGACCGGCGTGTGGTTCGCCTCGCTGCATCTCCTGGGCATCACCGGGTCGGCCTACACGGTCATAGCCTTCCTCATCAAGGGCGCCTTCTTCATCAACCTTGCCTATCTGGCCTACAAGCTGGCTGATTTCGTAGGTGAGATGATGGAGCGCCGCGTGAAGCAGCGGCACCAGGACATCAACCAGGGTCTACTGCGCCTGGTCAAGCAGACTATGAAGATACTCGCCCTGGTATTCTGCCTGCTCCTGGGCGCGCAGAACATGGGCATGGATGTGGCCAGCCTGATCGCCGGCCTCGGCATCGGTGGTCTCGCGTTCGCGCTCGCCGCCAAGGACACCTTGGCCAACCTCTTCGGCTCGGTGATGATCATGCTCGATCGCCCCTTCCGAGTCGGCGACTTCATCAACGCGAAAGGGGTCGAGGGCTCGGTCGAGGAGATCGGCTTCCGCAGCACGCGCATCCGCACGCCAGCGAACTCGCTCGTCTCGGTGCCCAACAGTGAACTCGTCCTCGCCAACATCGACAACCTCGGCATGCGCGAGTACCGTCGCGTACGCGAGACCTGGGGCATCACCTATGGCACGCCGACCGAGAAGATCGAGGCGTTCTGCAACGCTGTCCGCGAGATGCTACGGGCGCGGGAATCGGTCAAAGCGGATGCGGTCGAGGTATGGTTCAACGCCCTGGGGGCATCGTCGCTCGACATCCTGGTCAACTACCACCTCAAGGCCGCCACCTGGTCTGCCGAACTCGAGCATCGCCAGGCGATACTGCTGTCGGTGGTCCAGATCGCCGAGCGCCTGCAGATCGGCTTCGCCTTCCCGACCCAGACCGTGCATCTCGCCAGCATGCCCGCGAAGCCAGCCTGATGTCCCGAAAGCACAGAACCCGGCCGCATGGCGGCCGGGTTCTGTGCTTCTGGTACTCCCAACGAGATTCGAACTCGTGTCGCCGGAATGAAAATCTGATTTGGGGCTATATAGGACGGCCTGGGAAATCTAATGACAATGGTTTATGGCTTTTGCTCACCCTACCTCATCCCTTATATTTGACGCCGGTTTGACGCGGCCTATAAGAATCCGGTAACAATCCTGATTCGATCCACCCCTAAACGGGGTCTGGCTCGACCAGATCGGAGATCCTACATGGCTGACGGCATCTACCTGACCGACCTATGGAAAGGGAAAGAGGAGCAGACCGGCCTCCGGTGGCGGGTCCGGGTCCGCGACCGCAACACCGGGGAGTGGGCTACCAAGACCTTCCCGTCCGAGCAACGCAAGCTCGGCGTGGATTGGGGCAAGAACAAGCGGGACGGCATGGCCGCCGTGTTCGTCGGCACGATGAACAAGCCGCGAGAGAAGGTCTTGCTGCCGACCGTCAATGTGCTGACCGATCTGGTGCAGCGGATCGAAGGGAAGTCCGTCAAGCGATCCGAGGGCCACATCGAGGAGCTGACCCGCGTAGTCACCGCTGCCATCGACGCCGGTATCACCGAGTTGACCGACAGGGATATAGGCCGTCGCGCGCAACGGTGGTTGGACGGTCTGGCACACCTGGCCCCTGCCACGCGGCAGCGGTACATGGCCCACCTCAAGGCCATTGGACGGCATGCACTCCGATTCTTCGCTGACGAGGTGGACGGGCGCGACCCCTTCCTGCCTCTGGCGAACGATGATCTGCCGCAGGCTGACCCCGAGGTGTTCACGGTGGACGAGTCGAGGAAGCTGGTCGCGGACGGTGCGCTTGAATGCTCGTTCGGCCCGGCCGTCGCAATCTCCCTCTACACCGGCATGCGACTGCGCGAAGTGCTCTGGCTCCGCTGGTCTGCTGTCGATCTGGAACGGAAGCAGCTCACCGTCTATCCTCCGACCGAGGGCGAGCGCGAGCTGGGCCACAAGGTCAAGCGCAACAAAAAGCGTCTGCTGCCCATTCAACATGAGTTGCTGGCCATCCTCCGGCATCTGCCGCACGATGACGACTACCTATTCGATGAACACATGCGAACGCGGAACAACGCGCAATATGGTCGATACCTCCGCGATGTTCTCGCTGCCACCGGCGTCCAGGTGAACGACCAGCAAGGCCGGGGCCGGTCATTCCATAGCCTGCGACACACGCATATCAGCTTGGCCCTGGCGTGCGGAATCGACAGCATGGCCATTCAGTTGTACGCCGGCCATTCAAGCTCGGCCATGACCAAGCACTACGCGCAGGCCACCGAGAGCATGAAGCCCGACTGCCGGAAGTGGAACGAATCATTCTATCTGAGGAGGAAGGCGCCGTGAACACACGAACCCCTGAGGGTCAGATTGATATCATTCGTGAACACCTGGAACCGCGTAAGCTGCTGGGCGTAAACAGGGACTTCATCCCTGGGCTCGATTGGTTGGAGCACATGTCTGAAAGTGATCGCGCCACCATCGCCAGCCTGATTGATGCCGGCCGACTGGCCGAGGCTGTGGGGAGAATGCTCACCGTGGTTGCAGTTGAACAGATCGCCAACGCAGGCCGCCTCATGGCAGGGAAGCGCAGCGCCAGTGATACAAAGGCCAAGCTCAATGCGATCTCCTGGCTGGTCGCGGCCGAGATCGATGGCGGTCGCCTCGCCGCCTGGCCTAAGCCGCAGGCTGCGATGCTGGAGCGGTTCACCGGCAAGCGGGGGAAGGATCGCCCGGTACTGAACGCCTGGCCGAACCGCAAGCTGATGGTGCAATTACTGGTCGCGGACGGTGTCTCGCTGCGGTCCGCTGAGAAAGCTGTTGAGTCATGGCCCCACAAGGACGCACGCGGAAGAATAAGAAAGCCCTGACTTTTACCGTCTGTTTATTTCCCCAAGCGTTCGGGTGCTGTTGATTCTATGATCTGAGATAGGGCCGTGCATGTTGTGCACATGGCACATAGCACACAGGCCGAACGGCCGATCCCTCTTGAGGAAGCCCTGGCTGCATCGGGCGTTCCGGTCACATCAGCCACAATCAGACGCGCGCTGGCGGCCGGCCGCATTGTAGGGCTTCGGATCGGCGGTCGCTGGCGCACCACCCCCGAAGCGATCATCGCCGCCCTGGTGCGTCAGGTTGGGCCGCCGACCAACCACCTGCCGACCTTCGACCTGGGCAGCGAACCGGTTGGCGATGTCAGGGCTACCCTGTGAGCGTGCCCGACATCCTCCGCGGCATGCCACCGATGGCGGCCGCCCTGACGACTGAACAGCTTGTTGCCGTGGTGCGCGAAGTGGTCCGCGCCGAGGCTGCCGGAGGTTCGACCTCCGACATGCTGACGCCGACTGAGGTGGCCAAGCTGTTCCGGGTGCGCCCGTACACCGTCAATATGGCGGTGACTACCGGGGCTCTCCCGGCAATACGCCGACCGGGTGCAGCCGGCCGCACTCCGAAATCACTGATCCGCCGCAGCGATGCGGAGTCTTGGGCCGCATCAGGCTGCAAGGTGGCTCTGTGACCGACCCCGCCGAGACCCGCACATTCCTGCGCTGCACCTGCGGTGCCATGACGCGCGCCGATCTGGCGCATGGGCTCGACGGCATCGACCGCTGTTCCAGCTGCGCGGCCGCGCTGATCGAGCACCAGGCCGAGGCGCCGGCCATCGTGGTCAGGTGGACCGCCGAACCGGCCAGCCCCATCGTCAACCGCTCTGTGTTCCGCTCCGCATCGCTGCGCCGAGCACCAGAAACCAAACCTCTTTAGACGCTGAAAGCCGGACCCTGGCAGGCCGGCTCTCCGCTTCGCTGAACCTCAACCGACGAGATCCAACGATGAATACCAGCCTACCGCTTCCGCCTAAAGTGCAATGCTCGATGCACACAGGGCGCCGCATCATCATCAACGCGGCCGCCACCTTGTGGGTGGCCTGGTTGATCGAGCTGATCCATGAGGCGGCTCGATGAACACGGCCTACAGATTCCACCCCCGCCATGCGGCCGGCTCGCCCCGATGGGTGCGATTTGGAATCCGCCTGGCCATCGCCGCTGTCGGTGTGGCGCTCATGGTTGGCGTCTGCTGTGCGCTGGGCCGACTGATCGGCGGTGCCCTGTGAGCCAGAGCGACGACGAGATCCTGCGCTTGTCGCTACGGGTCAACCGCGCGCTCAGCGCCGTGGCCGCAACGGTCGGCGTGGTCGCGGTGCTGGTCGGCGTGGTGCTGATGAGTAGCGCACGATGAGC
>JAIFND010000031.1 GCA_020047915.1 bacterium
TTCTATGCGAAGGGTGATGGCCTGATTTTGCACCGCCACGACCGGTTTCCCGCTCCGGTTTCGTGGACTGATTTTACTCCGCCGCTTCCAAAAAAGCGCTCGCCGATGGCCGGTGCCCCGATTCACCGAAGAAGAATTCTAATTGGCGCATAGTTTCAGGGTATGACAGCGACTTCTTCACGGCGCACAACGTCATCAAACTCACGAACGTCGAGAGCGCGGTAAAAAACCGCTTACGCTGGAAGCCGTTGGGGAGGGATAGGCATGCCGCACGACACGCGTCGATGGCATGGGAAAGACGAAAAGTGCCCATGAGGGCCGACAAAAATTTTCGTGAGCAATGTCAAGTCATTTCCGGCGGCACGAACAAGACGTAAATAGCTGCCTTCAAATCAGTTATAGACTAACTGAACGCCATTGGCACGGGATCTCTAGGCCCCGGAGTTGCGTCAATGCCGCGGCGCCGCTTGAAGGCTGGTCGCGGTGGTCAGCAAGTGGTAAGCCGACTTGAGGGCTCGGCCATCGGCATCCAAAGCCGCCGCAGCCGGTATCGATGGTGACGGATCCGGGGACGGCGAAGCACTGGAGGACGGCGAGATCGGTCATGGGCGGGTCAGTCGGCGTGCTGCCGTCGCCATGCTCCCGGGCTCAGGTGATGCACCGAACGGAAGGCTGCACACAAGCGCTTTGCATCGGTGAATCCCACCCGTTCGGCGACCGTGCCGACGCGCAGGCCCTGGCGCAGCAGATGGGAGGCCGCAGTGACCCTGGCGGTGCGTATGGTCTCGAGCGGCCCGCGTCCGAGCCGGGCGAGGAAGCGGCGACGCAGCGTCCGCTCGGTGGTGCCGAGCCGCGTGGCGAGCTCGCCGACCGTCAGCCCGGACGCGGACAGCTCCTGGATGAGGGCCAGGGCGCGTGCCACCAGATCGGCGTCGTGTGGCGGGCCGGTGGAATCTCGCAGCACGACCTGGGCGGGCATCACGCTCGTTCGAGCCGGCAGGGGCGTGCGTTCGAGCAGGGCGAGCATCGTCGTCAACGCTACCCGGACCATGCGTGGCACATCCTGGCGGATCGAGGTGAGCCGGCAGGGGCTGAAGGCTTCGCACATCTGCCGGTCGTCATCGACCCCGATCAGCGAGAGCTGCCCTGGCAGGTCGATGGCGAGGTATTCGGCGGCTTGGGCCAGGCGCGAGGCGAGCACATCGTTGACGGCGAAGACCCCGACGGGGGACGGCAGACTGGCCAGCCATTCGAGGCATGCATCGAAGGAATCCAGCTGTCCGAGCCCGACCCAGGCCGGCCCGGCGGCGGAGCGGAAGGATTCGTTGCGCCGGACGAACTGGGGCGAGACGTCGGAAAAGGTCGCCGCCGCCAGATGGCGGTGCCCAAGGTCGCGTAAGGTGCGGGCCGCGAGGACGCCGATGGCGGAATCATCCGACGCCACCCATGGGCGCGTGGGCGAGTGGCTGCCGAGGATGACGGCCGGCAGGCCGTGCGGGACGGCATCGGCCATCCAGCCGCGGATGAGCAGGCCATCGGCCTTGAGACTATGGGCGAAGTCCAGCCCGCTTACGTCGGCCCGGTTGAAGCGCAGTTCGATCCCCGGGAAGCTGTCACGCAAGGAGCGCAGGGCCAGGATCATGTCGCGGCCCAGGTCCTCGCCGTCGGCGAGCAGCGCAGCGATCCTCCAACGATGCCTCTTCATGCCGGCAGCTTGCGTAGACGCGGCGACCGGCCCAGCCGCGGTCGCCAGGGGAGTCGGCCGGTGTATGAGCTGCGTGTCCGAAAACGACCTCTGAATCGGACCGAAAGGGGCCCTTTCGGTCGCCAGGGGTCCGGCAGGATCTCTGGATACGAACGGAGGTATCTGTATGTGGTCATTACACAGCATTCTGAGCGTGCGACGCAGCCTGCTCTGCTGCCTGCTGATCGTGTTCTCGGCCGGCCCTGTCTGGGCCCAGGATTACTATGTCGATGGCACGAGCGGCAGCGACACCAACGCCGGCACCAGCAGCGGCGCGGCCTTCAAGACCATCCAGAAGGCGGCCTCGGTGGCCACCGCCGGCAGCACGGTGCTGATCAAGGGCGGCACCTATCGCGAAGTGGTGACGCCGACCAACTCCGGGGTGAGCGGCTCGCCGATCACCTTCCGCAATTACCAGAGCGAGGTCGCGACGCTCAGCGGGGCCGACCCCCTGGGTAGCCTGACCTGGACCCGCGAGGGGGCGACCTCGATCTACAGCGCGACGGTTCCGGCGGGTCTGCTGACCTTGGGCAACCAGAACCAGCTCTTCGCCGATGGTCGGCCCCTGGTGCTGGCGCGCTGGCCGAATGTCGGTGCCGACCTGGACCTGACCCGACCCGGCCTGTCCCGTATCGTCACCAAGGCCGGCCAATCCGGCCCCGCGAGCACCCTCTACACCATGACGGTGACTGATCCAACCCTGCCGAACCAGAACTGGACCGGTGCGTTGATGGGCGTCTCCGGATGGTTGACCTCACCGTGGGGCGCGGCCAAGGTGATCGGCAGCAGCGCCAACACGCTGACCATCCAGGTCCGCCCCTCGAATGACGACCCGGGTACCCTGCCTGTCGGCGAGACGGTCACTGGAGCCCATGATGGCTCGCGGTACTGGCTGTCAGGAATTTCCGCGGCCCTGGATGCGGCCGGGGAATGGTATTTCAACCCGACTACCCGGGTCCTGCGCGTGTGGCTGCCGACCGGCGATTCCCCCGCCAGTCACGGCCTGGAAGTGCGGGCCAATCGGCCCTGGGCCTTCGATCTCAACCAGAGAAGCTACATCACTGTCAGTGGCCTGGGCTTCGTCGCCACCAGCCTCCGCACCGAGAGCTTCCCAGTTGGCAACGAACTCTATGCAGCGGTGTTCAATCCGAGTGCCCCACGCAGTCGCAACGTCATCCTCCAGGATCTGACCTTCAGCCAGGTCTTCCATGCCGATTCTGCTGATACTGATGGGGGTGCCTTCAATCCTCAGGACACCTATCGCTTTGGCGCTTACAACAGTGGTGTGATTCTTGCCGGTACGGCGCACATGATGCGGCGCTGCCTCATTGATGGCTCGGCCGGTCACGGCTTGGTCGTACTCGGTGATGGCCATGTCGTTGAGGACAATGTGATCCGCAACACCGCCCTGCTCGGCTTCGAAAACTCGGCAATCACCCTTGGTGACCTCGGCCTCTACAGCAAGCATCACAGCATCCGCTTCAACACCTTGTTCGATAGTGGCAACTACCTCATCCGATTCTATGCCGGTCAATCATGTTTGATCCATCATAACGATGCCTGGTCGGGCAAGAATCTGGTGACCGATGGCGGCTGCATCTATACCTGGGGCAGCAACGGTAGCGATGGCACCAACCGCACCGAGGTGGCCTACAACCGTGTCCATGACGGTTATACCGAGGGCTATGGTGCCCAGGGCATCTATCTCGATGAGGGCGGCACCAGTAATTACATCGTCCATCACAATGTGGCGTGGAATCTCAATACCGGCATGGCCGTTAATGGGGTGGGCGGCAGCAATATCGATTTCGTGCATAACACCCTGGCCAGCGGCATCGCCGGGGACACCCCGATGCGCGTGGTCAAGATTGATGCGACGGGCAACGCCGTGCGCAACAATCTGGTGCAGAGCATGATCCACCAGGACGAGTTCGGCAGCAATACGCCAGATCCGATCCTCGACAAGAATCTCATTGGTTCGACCGATGCGCTGCAATTACCCGCGCAGACCGCGCCCGCCTTCGTCATCAGTTCGAATCCGCTCTTCACCAGCCCAGGGGTGCAGGATTACACCCTGCAGGTCGGATCACCGGCCGTCAACGCTGGCAGCGCAACGGAGGTCGCCGTCCGCGTGCAGGCGGATGGCTCCGAGCTGACGGTTGCGGCCAACGGCACCTACGTCGGTGCTCCTGACATCGGCGCCTATGAGCGTGGCCAGCCGGTTTGGACAGCCGGAACCCGCATCACTTCCCTGATGACGACGGCCAACCCAACTGGGCTTAACGCATCCAGCAGCGTTGTCAGCACGGTGGTTCTTAACTGGACGGCCCCCGCCCCCTTGCCGAGCGGCGGGATGCTGCTTATCGAGCGTAAACTCGGCGAACATTTCATCGAAGTCGGTCGAGTCGCCAGCGCCGCTACCACCTTCACCGAGACCAGCCTGCTGCCCGGCACCTGGTCGTACCGAGTCCGCACCACGGCCGGTGGCACCAGCAACATCGCCACCGTGTCGACGCTGGCGGTGGGCCGGAATGCCAGCGGGCCGATCCGCGCCACCAGCTACAATGCGCTGAATGATGTCGGCGGCGCGATGAATTTCGATACGGTTAACGGCATTGTGGCGAGCCCATCGAATGGCGACTGGCTGCGCTATGACAACATCAACTTCGGTGCCATCGGCTCCTATATCAGCGTGACCGCCAGGTATGGGACCGATGGCATCTCGGCGATCGAGATCCGGCTGGATGATCCTAACACCGGCACGTTGTTGACCAAGATGTCGCTGGCAGGGGCGGGGTGGAGCGGGACTTCATCAACCGCGCCGATCGTGGCGACTTCAGGATCGCATGCATTGTACGTGAAATTCGTCATCCCGGACGGGCAGGCGTCCTTCTTCCCCTGCAACCTGTTCTCGTTGGCATTCAATCTGGTGGCCGCCCCCGTGGGGCCCGCAACCTGCTCCGCCACGGCGACCTCGACCAGCACCATCACGCTGACCTGGAGCGACACCGCCAGCAACGAGACCGGCTACCGCGTCGAACGCAGCGCTGATGGCCTGTGGTACGCCCAGATCGCCGACCTCGCAGCCGGCTCTACCACGTATGGCGACAGCGGATTGACGCCGGCGACGAGCTACTGGTACAGGGTGCGGGCAGTCAATGCCGGCGGGTATTCCGCCTGGTCGCCGGTGGCCTCGGCGGTGACCGCATCCCTGATCCCGGTGACGACCTACACGATCACCGCCACGGCCGGCTCGAACGGCACAGTGACCCCGGCCGGGGTCACCAACGTGGCCAGCGGTGGCAGCCAGACCTATACCATCACCCCGAACGCCGGCTACCAGATCGCCAGCCTGACGGTGGATGGTTCCGCGGTTACCGCGGCCGGCACCTACACCTTCACCAACGTGACGGCCAACCATACGATCGCCGCGACGTTCAGCGTCGCTGCGGTATCTTCCCTCATCGCCGGTGATGATTTCAACTCCTATACCAACGGCTCCTTCGCGGCGACGGCAGATCCGGCCTACAACGGGGGCTCTGGCTGGGCCTCGGGGTGGTCTGGCGATACGAGCAGCGGTGGAGCGGGGCAAATCGTGGCGGGTGGCGTCAATGGCACGGGGACCGGATCGCACGTGGCTACGTATGGTTGGACGCTGATCCAACGTCAGTTGGCGGCGGCGACCAGCGGTGAGGTGTGGATCAGCTTCCAGCTCCAGGGGACAAACCTGCAGACGAGCAGTGGGAATGTGAACTACGTCGAGTTCCTCAACGGCGGCACCCAGGCGTTCTACCTGAACACCCAGGCCGGCACGGCGGGCACCCGTCCGTGGCGCATGACCTATGCCGGCGGGGCGACCACCGTGGCGGATGACCTGTCCCACCTGGTCATGATCCAGATGGATCCGACGGCGAATGTGGCCCGGGTGTGGTTCGATCCGTCTGCGGCAAGTCAGCCCTTGTCCGCCGCGGCCACGTCATCGACGACCTTGGGTTCGACGGCCTTCGACCGGATCTCGATCCGGGCCGCCAGCGGCAGTCCCATGGCAACCTTGGCAATGGATGATCTGCGCATCGCCGGTTCGTGGGCGGCGCTGTCGGGGACGGTCTCGTATGCGATCACCGCCAGCACCGGTGCCAACGGCACGGTGACCCCGGTGGGCGCGACGACCGTGACCAGTGGTGGCAATCAGACCTACACTATCACCCCGGACAGTGGCTATCAGATCGCCAGCCTGACCGTGGACGGCGCGACGGTGACCATCGCCAGCAGCTACACGTTCAGCAATGTGACGGCGAACCACACGATCGCGGCGACCTTCAGCCTGACCCCGGCGACGACCTACACGATCACCGCCACCAGCGGCACGAACGGCACGGTAACGCCGGCCGGTACGACGACGGTGAGCAGCGGCGGCAGCCAGACCTACGCGATCACGCCGGCGACCGGCTACCAGATCGCAAGTCTGACGGTGGACGGCTCGGCGGTGACCATCGCCAGCAGCTACGCCTTCACCAACGTGACGGCGAACCACACGATCGCGGCGACCTTCAGTCTGACCCCGGTGACGACCTACACCGTGACAGGTGTGGTGACGGTGGGCGGAACTGGCCTAGCGGGCGTGACGGTGAGCGACGGCACCCGCAGCGCGGTCACGGACGGAAGCGGTACCTACATCTTGACGGGCGTACCAGCCGGCACCTACGTGGTGACGCCCAGTATTGCCGGGTACATTTTCTCCCCCGCTTCGACAACGATCACGGTGTCTGGCACGACGACGGTTGCGCAAGTTTTCACCGGGACCTCGACTTCTGGTTCGTTGGGGACGGTGCAAGTGGTCGGCGGCAACGCTGGCGGCGGGTGCGGCGCCGGCCTGGGCGCCCTGCTGCTGTGCGGTCTGTGCCTGGGACTGGCCGGGCTCCGGCGCCGGCGCTGAGTCAGCGCCGGATCGCGGCGGCCTTGCGCAGGCGCAGTGCCGCGCGCACGCCCTGCTTGGCGGGCAGGCGTACGGCGTGACGGACCAGCCAGCGGCGGGCCTCGCCGCGCGGGCTGTCGTCGTCGGCCACCTCCTCGGTCCAGCGCGCGCCCAGCGCGAAGGCGATGGCGGGATGGTCCTTGGCGATGTCGCCCAGGTGGTTGGCGACCGAGCGGCGGACATACAACTCGGGGTCGTCCTTGAGCGCCTCCAGCAGCGGCAGCACCGGCGCTGGAACGCGCTGGAAGGCGGGCAGGCGCATCGCCCACCTCCGCCACGATCTACGCGGTCACCTACAACGCCAACGGGGCGAGCAGCGGCACGGTGCCGGCGGCCCAGACCAAGACGCAGGGCGTCGCCCCTGACCTGACGACTCGGCGACCCTCGGCGGCGTTGATGGCGTCAACGGCTGCCTGAACCCGCTCGGCCCGGGGCCGATCCACCCGGTCCAGGAAGCTCTGCTGATGGGACCCGACTGGCTGCAGTCCGACCAAGGTCACCCCGGCCTTCCGGTATTCCTGGTCAGGCCGGTACAGGCGAGTCAGTACCCCAGACGCCACGCCCTGCAGTTCAGCAGTCAGGGCCGTGGGCACTTCAAGCGGCACGGACATCACGGCATCGGTGGACTGGTAGCCCCGTGGCGACAGCCAGATAACCAGGGTGGAGGCCTCGACTTCCTGATGCCGGGCCTTGGCGCAGGCGTT
>JAIFND010000098.1 GCA_020047915.1 bacterium
GCACCGCGAGATCGATGCTGCTGCCATCCACGGCCAGCGGCAACGCCGCTCGGTCGATCATGGCACGCGGCAGCTTGGTCACCGCCCCGGCCGCGGAGGGCGGCACGCCGACGCGGCGGCAGCGCCCCTCCCAGGCCCGGCGCAGCGCCGCGATGGTCGCGCCATCAGCCAATCCGATCGCAGCCGCCACCAGATCCGGCCGGTTGCGCTGCAAGTCGAACTCGGTCACCGGCCAGGTCTCGCCCTGCCAGCGGAAGGCGACGAAGGATCCGGGGTCGCCGCGCACCGCGTAGTGGCCATCAGGCAGCAGCGCGATCGGCCCGCTGGGCGACAGCACGAAACGGCACAGCAGCGCGCCGTCGGCGGCGCGCCACAGCGCAACCGTCTCGCCGACGCTGGCGAGGAAGCGGCCGTCCGGACTCACCGCCAGCGCGCGCACCGCCGATTCCGCCGGTTCGCCCGCCGCGCACCACCAGCGCAGCGCGCCGTCGGCACCACGGCAGACGATCTCCTGGCCATCGCTGACTGCATGCACCCCGGCGGCGGCGGCCCAGGCGCGGCGCTCGCGCCCGGACTCGCGATGCATCCCGTCCGGGGGCAGCCGCTGCACCACCGCGCCCTGCGCATCCTGCCGCTGCCAGCCGCCGTCCTCCGCAACCGTCCACACCGCGGCGGCCTCGGCCGGGACAGGGCTGGGAGACACGGCCAGGGTGGCGAGATCGAGCTGCCACGAGCGCTGCCCGTCCGCCAGCGCCAGGATCCCCGGCGCGGGAAAGCCTGATGAGGCGATCTCCGGATTGCGTACCGGGGCCGCAGCCAGCACCGTGCCATCGCGGGTGGACAGTAGGCGGAGGTACCCGTCGCTGCAGGCGAGGGACAAGCCGCCACCGCGCGCCTCCGGCAGCCGGTCGCCGGCCGGACGCCGAGCAGGCTCGAAATCGACGGTCGGCTTCGCCTCGTCCGCGATGTCCTCATCGACCAGCGGGAAATACTCGGTGAGTCGGCGTCCGTCGCCCGTGCCCTCACGCTGGTGGATGCGCACCATCCGGCCATCCGGCGTGCGGTCGAGGCCGAGGAACTCCAGCCAGTAGTCGGCATTGCCCAGGGCATGGCCCAGGTCGTTGTCCGGATCGTTCCAACTGAAGCCCCCGTGGCGCAGCAACGCGGCATCCTCGGCCCGCCAGTGGCAGATCACCCCGTCGAGGCTGGCAGTGGTGACCTCGCGGCCATCGGCGCTCCACAGCGCATCGATGAGGGCGAGCGGCTTGCCATCCGGCCGACGCAGCGGTCCGATCGCCAGGTCGCGGCTGAGATCCCACAGCAGCCCGTCGGCATGCGGCACGCTGAGCACGCTACGCAGACCATCAGGAGCGACATGGACGCGCACCTCGTCGCCGCGCAATCCGCTGGCGACCAGCGGCAGCGGCGCATCGCCCTCGGGCGGCTGTGGCGCCGGCAGCGCGCCCGGGCCAGCGACCTCGATCAGCGCCAGGACGAGGCCCAGGGCTGCTCCTGGCGGTTCTCCGCTGTCCCAATCTCCACCCTTCCACATGCGCAGCGTCGCCGCCAGCGGCCGCTGGCCATCGTTGGCCCGCCCGAGCGTATCGAGGGCCGGCAGCCAGGCGGGGCGTTCACCCTCGTCGATCGCCATGCGATAGGCCTCAGCGAGATCCTCGCGCACCGTCGGCACCACCAGTTCGCTCGCCGGCCACGCCGACCCCCACAGGCGCCGGGCATGGATCGGCTCGCGCAGGTGGTTGCCCTCACGCGGGTGGATCCAGGTGGAGAAGCGGTCGCCGCTCCACAGGCGCGGCCAGTCGGCGCGTGGCTGGGGGAAGGCGCTGTCGAGCCAGGCGAGACGCGGGAGCAGGCAACGCAGGCGCGGCCGCTGCCGTTCGAGGGCGGCGCAGATCGCCAGCGGGTCGCTGATGTCAGGTTCACGCCAGCGCAGGGACGCAGGATCGGGGATCTCGGGCACCAGGGCGCGGATCGCCGCCGCCGGCAGCGGCGCCTCGCCGAGCCAGACCTGCTCGCCGTGCGCGAAGGCACGCCAGCGGAAGCGCAGAGCGACGCCGCCCACGTCGATCTCGGCCCAGGCGCCCGTCGCGTCACTGCCGTGCCGATCAGCCCAGGCGGCATCGCCAGCGCTCAGCGCGACGAAACTCAGAACAAGAAGAACGCATCGGATCATGCCGGCAGGATGCGAGATCAGGAAGGACCGACAACAAGCAGATGGACAAAGGCTGGGAACGACGAGCTGGAGCTCGTCGTTCCCAGGGAGGGTCAGCCGCGCTTCTGCCGCTCGCGTTCGCTGATCCGGCGCAGCATGCGGCGCTCGGACTCGCTCAGCGACGGCAGGCCGCCAGCGCTGACCTTGGCGAGCAGACGGTCGAGCTCGGCCTGCTCGGCGACGGCGTGGCGCTCGTCACGCTCGGCCGCCGCGCTGGCGCGGCGTGCCTGCCAGCGGTCGAAGGCCGAACCGCGCTCGTACATCTCGTATTCGCCGAACTCGGGGTCGTAGCCCTGGCGCATCATCTGGTGCTCGCGCACCACCGACATCAGCAGGAAGATGACCAGCACCAGCAGCATGAGGCTCTGGCTCCACATCGCCCAGACCACACCGAGGACGATGCAGGCATAGGCCAACCACAGCGTCCAGCGCACTGCGCGACGACGACCCGCAAGTGGCCACAAGGCGGCCCGCGCCATGCGCCCGCCGTCGAGGGGGTAGCACGGCAGCAGGTTGAACAGCAGCAGCCACAGGTTGGTGACGAAGACGAAGGCGAGGAGCGCCCCGGGCACACCGGCGGCGTTATAGGCGCTGCCGAGATCGGTGACCAGATGTCCAGCCAGGGCGGTGGCGCCAAGCAGCGCGGCGCCGGCGAGCAGCAGGCTGACCAGCGGCCCGGCGGCGGCGACGGCGAACTGCGGCCAGGCGCGCGGCGGGGCCGAGCACATCGCCGCGCCGCCGAGCATCCACAGAACGATGCGCTCGCACGAGCCACCGGCCAGTCGGGCCGCGCCAGCATGGCCGAACTCGTGCAGCAGCACCGATAACGGCGGCACCAGCAGCAGCACCGGCAGCCACCACCACGGCAGGCCCACACGTAATGCGCCGAAGGCGTGGAAGGCGCTGAGCAGCAGCAGCGTCCAGTGGATCGAGATGTCGATGCCAGCGATACGGCCGCACGGCAGCGCCCAGTTGAGCCATCCGCCCGGCTGGTCGCGCCAGGTCATGGCGACTTCGCCGCCTCGTAGCGGGCCCGGCCGGCCCGGCCACCGTCGAGCCAGGCGCGCAGGGCCACGGCGTCGTCGGTCTCCAGCATGGCGGCGAGCTGGGCCAGATCGGCGGCGGCGGCGCGCGCGGCAGCAGCGGCCTCGACACGATTGGCGCGCAGGATGCCGGTCCACAGCTCGGCCCCGGCCCCGGCGACGCGGGTGACATCGCGGAAGCCGCCAGCACACAACGGCGCGGCTTCGGGTGTCAGCTGGCGGGCGGCGAGGTTGGCGAGCAGGTGCGGCAGGTGGCTGGCCGAGGCGACGGCGCGGTCGTGGGCGGCAGGGTCGAGGCGCACCAGCCGGCAGCCGAGCGAGCTCCACAGCCGCTCGACCAGGGCGACGGCGGCGGGCGGATTGCCCGGCACGGCGGTGACGATGACGGTGGCGCCACGGTACAGCGACGGGTTGGCGTTGCCCACCCCTTGCAGATGGCTGCCGCACATCGGATGCGCGCCGACGAAGCGCGTGGCGAGGTCGGCCAGCTCGGCGCAGGGCGCACCCTTCACCGAGCCGACATCGCTGATCACCGCGCCGGTCGCGGCGGCGATGGCGCGCACGCTGGCCGACAGGTGTTCGACCGGAGTGCACACCACGGCAAGGTCGGCACCGGCCGCGGCGGACAGGTCGGGACAGGGGTGGCCCCAGCCGCGCGCGGCGGCCTCGGCGATCGGCTCGTGACGGCGGTGGTGCAGCAGCACACTCCAGCCGGCCGCCGTCGCCGCCGCCGCCAGGCTGCCGCCCATCAGGCCGAGTCCGCTGACCAGGAGGGTACCCTGCATGGGCCGGCAGGGTCGGGCTATCACGGCTGCGGGCAAGTGCGTTTGACCCCCGTCCGACAGGCTCTAGCCTGCTGGCCCACCCCGATAAGGACCGCCACATGGCCCGCAGGAAGTTCGTCGCCGGCAACTGGAAGCTGAACCTCACCATCGCTGAAGGCACCGCCCTGGTGCAAGGCCTGGCCAAGGCGCTGGCCGACAAGCCGACCACCGCCGAGGTCGCGGTGTGCCCGGTCGCCCTGGCTCTGAACGCGGTCGCGCAGGCGGCCAAGGGCTCGCCGATCGGCGTCGGCGCGCAGAACATCCACTGGGAGGAGAAGGGCGCCTTCACCGGCGAACTGTCCGCCACCCTGATCAAGGATGCCGGCGCGACGTACGTCATCCTCGGCCACTCCGAGCGCCGCCAGTACTTCGGCGAGACCGACGCAACGGTGAACAAGCGCCTCGGCGCCGCCCTCAAGGCCGGCCTGGTGCCGATCGTGTGCATCGGCGAGACCCTGGCCGAGCGTCAGGGCGGCAAGCTGGAGCAGGTCCTTTCGACCCAGATCAAGGGCGCCCTCGCCGGCTTCACCGCCGAGCAGCTCAAGACCCTGGTCGTCGCCTACGAGCCGGTGTGGGCGATCGGCACCGGCGTCACCGCCACCACCGCCCAGGCCCAGGAGACCCACGCCTTCGTACGCAGCGTGCTGCGCCAGGTCGTCGGCGGTCTGGCCGACGAGATCCGCATCCAGTACGGCGGCTCGGTCAAGCCGGACAACGCCAAGGAGATCCTGTCGCAGCCGGACGTGGACGGGGCCCTAGTTGGCGGCGCGAGCCTGAAGGTGGCCGACTTCGCCGCGATCATCGCGGGGGCTTAGCTGCTCGGGGGCTTTGGCCCCCGCGGCCCTGCGGGCCTGCCCCCCGCGCTTTGTCGGGGCTCGGTTTCATCGCTCCGCTCCGAAACCGTGGCGGCATCGGCTACGCCGATTGTATGCCGCCACCGCCCCTCGGCGCGCGATCCTCGCTGACGCTGCGGCCAGGGCCTAGCCGGCCCTGGACCCGGCTACCGTGGCCTAGGGGCTGGCCTTTGGCCAGCCCCCCATTAGCATTCCGCCCCCTTCCCCTAGGCGCACTATGGACACCGTCGTCTTCGTCCTCCAGATCCTGATGTGGTTCCTCTGCCCGGCCGTGATCGGGCTGATCCTGCTGCAAGGCGCTGCCGGCGACATTTCCAGCGCCTTCGGCGGCGGCGGCCAGCTTGACGCCTCGCTCGGCGTCGGCGCGCACCGCAAGATGGCCCAGGTCACCGGCGGTCTCGCCGTCGTCTTCTTCGTCATCGTGCTGATCCTCGCCTACCCGCACCGCAAGTCGTTTCGCGACATGAAGAACGCGGCTGCGCCGACGACCACGGCCCCCGCCGCCCCGGCTCCGGCCGCTCCGGCGCCGTCGGCGCCCGTGCTGACGCCTGTCCCGGCTCCGGCCCCGGCTGCGCCGGCCGTTGAAGCCCCGGCTGCCCCCGCCCCGACCGCCGAAGCCAAGCCGACTCCCGCTCCCGTCGTCGAGGCCCAGCCGACCCCGGCGCCCGCTGCCGAGGCGGCCCCCGCCCAGCCGACCCCGGCAGGCGAGGCAGCCCCGGCTCCGGCACCCGCCGAACCCTCCAAGCCCTGACCTCGCCGCGGCACACATCGCCGCTACCGACGCAAGATCACCCATTCCGCCCGTGTGCGGAATGGGTGATATCGTCTTGGATGGGTCGATACGGCTCGCGCGAGGCGGTGCGCAAACCTTCGACATCGTCGCGCGGGAGCGAAACCGGCACAATGTCGTCGGTGTAGCACTTGCGATACGGAAGCCTGCCGGCATGGTCCCGACCGCGCCGGCAGCCCCCGCGCAGGAAACCTGATGCCCGCCCAGCTCTACCAGGTCGACCCCATCGCCGTCCGCAACGAGATCGGCCGCGAGCGCCTGATCGCCTTGTGGCGCCAGATGCTGACCATCCGCCGCTTCGAGGAACGCGCCGAGTTGGCCTACAAGGCCAAGCAGATCGCCGGCTTCCTCCACCTCTACATCGGCCAGGAGGCGGTCGCCACCGGCTGGTTCGCCCACCTCTACCCCGGCATCGACGCCAGCGTCACCAGCTACCGCTGCCACGCCCAGGCCATCCTGTCCGGGGTCGGCATCGATGAGCTGATGGCCGAGCTGTACGGCAAGGTCACCGGCAACGTGAAGGGCAAGGGCGGCTCGATGCACTTCTTCTCCAAGGAGAAGAAGATGCTCGGCGGCCACGGCATCGTCGGCGGCCAGATCCCGGTCGGCACCGGCGCCGCCTTCAGCGCCAAGTACCGCAAGAGCGGCGGGGTCTCGATCAGCTTCTTCGGCGACGGTGCGACCCCGCAGGGCACCTTCCATGAATCGCTCAACATGGCCTCGCTGTGGAACCTCCCGGCGATCTACATGATCGAGAACAACCAGTACGGCATGGGCACCGCCACCTGCCGTTCGAACGCAGTCGAAAGCCTGGCCGAGGCCAAGGCTGTCGGCTACGGCATGCGCTCGTACACCTTCGACGGGCTCGACCTCTTCGCCTCGTGGAAATGCGCCCAGGAGGCCATCGCCTACGTGCGCCGCGAGTCGAAGCCGATCCTGGTCGAAGCGAAGACCTACCGCTACCGCGGCCACTCGGTGTCCGACGCCGGCCTCTACCGCAGCAAGGAGGAGGTCGAGCGCTACAAGGAGCTGGATCCGATCGGGCGCGTGCAGAAGGCGCTGCAGGACGCCGGCTGGATGAGCGACGCCGAGGCCGAGGCTATCGAGGAGGAGGTGCGCGAGCGCGTCGCCGCCTGCGCCAAGTTCGCCGAGGACAGCCCCGAGCCGCCGATCGCCGACCTCGCCACCCACGTCTATGCGGAAGCCTGATCCGATGTCCACGCCGCTCGCGCCGCCGCTCGCCGTCCGCCGTCCGCTCAACCCCAAGACCGACCCGATCAACGGCCACAAGGGCGTCGATCTCGGCGACGGCGCGCAGCTCGTCTCGGTGCGCATGGCGATCTGCCAGGCGCTGTACGAGGAGATGCAGCGCGATCCGACGATCTACATCATGGGCGAGGAGGTCGCGCAGTACAACGGCGCCTACAAGGTGACCAAGGGCCTGCTCGATGTGTTCGGCCCCGAGCGCGTGATCGACAGCCCGATCACCGAGAACGGCTTCGCCGGCCTGGCGGTCGGCGCGGCGATGACCGGCCTGCGTCCGGTGATCGAGTTCATGAGCTGGAACTTCAGCTTCGTCGCCTTCGACCAGATCATCTCGAACGCCTCGAAGATGAACTACATGACCGGCGCGGCGCCGGCCCGCGCGTGTCGTCGCAGCACTCGCACGCCGTCGAGGCGCTCTACGCCCACTTCCCCGGCCTCATCGTGGTGTCGCCCTCGACGCCCTATGACGCCAAGGGCCTGATGAAGACGGCGCTGCGCCAGAACAACCCGGTGTGCTTCCTCGAAAACGAGATGATCTACAATCTCGAGCAGGAGATCCCGATCGCGGAGTACGCCGTCCCCTTCGGCGTGGCCGACCTCAAGCGCGAAGGCGGCGACTGCACCATCGTGGCGGTCAGCCGTGGCGTGCACTGGTCGCTGGAGGCCGCCGCCGAACTGGCCAAGGAGGGCATCGAGTGCGAGGTCCTGGACCTGCGCACGGTGAAGCCGCTCGACATCGACGCGATCGTGCGCTCGGTCAGGAAGACCAGCCGCTGCGTGGTGGTCGAGGAGTGCTACAAGACCGGCGGCATCGGCGCCGAGGTCGCGGCCCAGCTGATGGAGCACGCCTTCGACGACCTCGACGCGCCCGTCGGCCGCGTCACCACGACCGAGAACCCGATGCCCTACGCAGCCAACCTCGAACACGAGACGCTGCCCAAGCCGCACCGCATCATCGCCGCCGTCCGGCAGGCGTGCTACCGCACGCAGCTTTGAGCTTGGAGCTTTGAGCTTCGAGTCCGCAACCCAAGACAAGCCATGATCACAGAACTCACGTTTCCCGCCCTCTCGCCGACCATGTCCGAAGGCACCCTCGTCGCGTGGCGGGTGAAGCCCGGCGATGTCATCAAGGCCGGCGCGGTGGTCGCCGAGATCCAGACCGACAAGGCGGTGGTGGAGTGGGAGTCGCCCGAGGGCGGCACCGTCCGCGAGCTGCTGGTCGCCGCCAACCAGGTGGCCAAGGTCAACACGATCGCCGCGATCATTACCAGCAAGGGCGAGGACATCGCCGCGACGCTGGCCGCCGCCAAGGCCAAGAATGAGAAGCTGGCGGCCGGTGCCACGCCCACCGCTCCTGTGGCGACCGCCACCGCCGCGCCCAAGCCGGCGCCCAACTTCGCCGCCGCCCCCGCGCCGGCCAAGCCGGCTCCGGTCAAGAAGGGCCCGCGCGTGTCGCCAGTCGCGGCGCGCATCGCGGCCGAGAACGGCCTCGACCTCACCCGCATCAGCGGCAGCGGTCCCGATGGCCGCATCGTGCGCGTCGACGTCGAACGCGCGGTGCGCGACGGCTCGGCCAAGGCCGCTGCCGGCCCCGCAGCCCCGGCCAAGCCCAAGCTGAAGGTTCTGCGCGCCGACAAGGCAGACGCCAGCGTGGCGATGAGCCCGATGCGTGCTGTCATCGCCAGCCGCCTGCTTGCCAGCAAGCAGCAGATCCCGCACTTCTACGTCGAGGACGTGGTCGATGCCGCGGCGCTGTCCGCGCTGCGCGAGCAGTTGAACCTACTCGACGGCGTACGCGTGACGGTCAACGACCTGATCACCCGAGCCTGCGCCCTGGCCCTGCGCGCCCATCCGCGCGTCAACGCGACCTTCGACGGCAAGACCGTCACCCAGCTCGACAGCGCCGACATCGCCATCGCGGTCGCCCTGCCCGACGGCCTGATCACCCCGATCGTGACCAAGGCCCACGCCAAGACGGTGCGCCAGATCGGCGACGAGATCCGCGTCCTCGCCAAGAAGGCGCAGGAGGGCAAGCTGGCCCCGGCCGAGTTCCAGGGCGGCAGCTTCACCATCTCGAACCTCGGCAGCACCGGGATCAGCGCCTTCAGCGCGATCATCAATCCGCCGCAGGTCGCGATCCTCGCGGTCGCCGCGATCAAGGACGAGCCGGTGGTGCAGGACGGCGCGGTAGTCGCGGGCAAGACCCTGCGCCTGACCCTGTCCGCCGACCACCGCGCGGTCGACGGCGCCGACGCGGCGGCGTTCATGAAGACCCTGCGCGAACTGCTCGAGAACCCGGCTACCCTGTTGGTCTGATGCAACTCAAGGCGGAAGGCGGAAGGCGGAAGGCGGAAGAATCGCGGCGCGCTGACGCGCGCGTGCCCGCTAGCGCGTCTTGCCAAACGACGACCGGTGCCGTCGTGTCCATCCAGCATCTCTTCCGCCTTCCGCCTTCCGCCTTCCGCCTTTGCCTTGGAGCACTCCATGTCTGACTACGAAGTTCTGGTCATCGGCGCCGGTCCCGGCGGCTATGTCGCGGCGATCAAGGCCGCGCAGCACGGCAAGAAGACCGCCGTGGTCGAGCGCGAGCACCTCGGCGGCATCTGTCTCAACTGGGGCTGCATCCCGACCAAGGCGCTGCTCAAGAGCGCCGAGATGCTGGAAAGCATGCGCCACGCCAAGGACTTCGGTCTGGTCGCCAGCGAGGTGAAGGCCGACTTCCCGGCGGTGATGAAGCGCTCGCGCGATGTCGCCAACGGCATGTCGAAGGGCATCGATTTCCTGATGAAGAAGAACAAGATCACCGTGCTCACCGGCACGGCCTCGTTCTCCGGCCCCAAGACGCTGACCCTGACCAAGGGCGACGGCAGCACCACCACCGTCACCGCCGACAACATCATCATCGCCACCGGCCACAAGCCGCGCACCTTCCCGCACCTGCCGGTCGATGGCAAGAAGGTCATCAACTACCGCCACGCCCTGGCGATGGAGTCGCTGCCCACGTCGGTGCTGGCGATCGGCGCCGGCGCGATCGGCATGGAGTTCGGCTTCTTCCTGCGCTCGATGGGCGCCGCGGTGACCATCGTCGAGGTGATGGACCAGGTCCTGCCGGTCGAGGACGCCGAGATCGCCAAGTTCGTCGAGCGCCAGTTCACCAAGCAGGGCGTGACGGTAGACACCGCCACCGGCGTGAAGGTGCACCTCGAGAAGGGCGGCGTCGCCGAGGTCGTCGAGGTCGAGAAGGTCCTGGTCGCAGTCGGCTTCCTCGCCAATACCGAGGGCCTGAACCTGGACGTCGCCGGCGTGAAGCTCGACGAGCGCGGCTTCATCGCCGTGGACGCCAACCAGCTGACCAGCGCGCCCGGCGTGTACGCGATCGGCGATGTCGCCGGCAAGCAGTTGCTGGCGCACAAGGCGAGCTTCGAGGGCGAGGCCGCCGTCGGCCACATCGCCGGCCACCCGGCGCCGGTCGATTACCGCCAGATCCCCGGCTGCACCTACTGCCAGCCGCAGGTCGCCTCGATCGGCCTGACCGAGAAGAAGGCGCTGGAGGGCGGCCGGAAGCTGAAGATCGGCCGCTTCCAGTTCGTCGCCTCGGGCAAGGCCAAGGCGATCGGCCACCCCGAGGGCATGGTCAAACTGATCTTCGACGCCGAGTACGACCAGTTGATCGGCGCCCACATCGTCGGCGTCGATGCCACCGAGATGCTCGGCGAGCTGTGCCTCGCCCTGCGCCTGGAATGCACCGCGCGCGAGATCGCCGAGACGGTGCACGCGCATCCGACGCTGGCGGAGGCGGTCATGGAAGCCGCAGCCGACGCCCTCGGCCACGCAGTGCATCAGTAGCCCGGGGGGTCGCCCCCCGCACCCCCCACCCGGGCTTTGTCGGGGCTCGGTTTTCTCGCTCCGCTCCAAAACCGTGGCGGCATCGGCTACGCCGATTTTATGCCGCCACCGCCCCTCGGCGCCCGCCCCACCGCGTGCGCGGCGGGGCCCCCCTCATTATCTCCTGATCGCCCTACGTTCGAGTTCGAGTTCGAGTGCGAACGTAGGGCGAAGAGGTGATACAGAGGGGGGGGCCCGCCGCGCACGCGGTGGGGCGCGCGCGGGAGAGGCGGTGGGCGGATATAATGGCCGCAGGCCATCCGCCCACGATCTCGGAGCGATAGCGACGAGATCGAGCCGCGACCAAGCGCGGGGGGCAGGGCCTTCAGGCCCGTGGGGGCAACGCCCCCAAACTAGAAAGCAACATTCAAGTTCGCGCCCATCAGCCAGATCAGGTCATCCCCGGCGGTGATGGTGCGTGCGGGCGTCTCGGCGGCGGCGGAGGCCTCCTGAGCGTTGGCGATGCCATCGCCTGGCTTGAACAATGCGCCGAACAGGCGGATCTGGGCGTTGTAGGTGTACTGCCAGCGCAGCGCGGCGTCGAACTCGCTGCCGAACTGGGTCTTGCCACCGGTAACGACCGGTTCGTGCATCACGTAGTGCGCGGCGGTCAGATCCAGGCGCACGCGGTCGCGCTCGTCGAAGCCGATGCCCCAACGCGCCTTGAGACTCATCAGGTTGCCGACCATCAGCTCGGACAACTCGCCGTACTTCTCGTGCTCGACGATCAGGGTGTCGCTGATCGTCTCCCACTCGTTGACGAAGCCTTCGAAGGAGCCGCTGCTGCTCGGATCGTCGCCGGTCTGGTAGCCGCCGATGAGCTGGAACCGACCCTTGCCGTACTGGCTGAACTGCCAGTCGAGGCCGGTCTCGCCGCCGAAACCCTCGAAAGTGACGCCGCCAAGGCCGTTGCCCTTCTGGCCGGCCGCCTCGACCCAGAAGCCGAGTTCGCCCGAGCGCCAGTCGAGGCCGCCGGAGACGGTCTGCAGCTTCTCGGCGGTGAGATTCTGGGGCAGGACGGCGTTGCGCTGCTCGGCGTAGGTAGCGGTCACCAGGACGCGGTCGCCCCCGGCGGTCGCCGGCTTCCAGTCGAGGGTCACGCCCCACAGGGTCGAGGCGTCGGGCAGACGGTACACCCACGGGCTGAGCACCATGACGTCCCAACCGCTGTAGCTGGCCCGGGCGCCGTCCCACGAACCGATCGCCGGATCATCTGCGCGGCTGTCGAAGAGGAAGGCGCCGCGATCGTTGACCAGATTCCAGCTCACCGGCATGCGGCCGGCGATGACGCCGAACTCCTCGAAGCCGAGGAACTCCTTGAGGTTGACGTAGGCGTCCTTGAGCACGACCTGGCTCTGGTCGGAATTGAACTGCGAGCTGTCCGGGCCGGGCGTGGCGGGCAGGTCTTCACGCAGGTTGTTGGTACCGTAGTCGCCCAGATCGGCGCGATAGCCGAAGCCGATCACCACCTGCGCCCGTTCGTCGAGCTTGACCTTCAGGCCCAGCTCGGCGCGCATCGTGCCGTAGCCGCGGCTGTCGGACTGGCCGCCGTCGCCGTCGGTGTAGTTGTCATGCTGGAGCACGTCGAGGTCGAGCTGGCCCTGGACGATGACCTGGCGACCGGCGCCGATCGCCGCCTTGCCGGCGCCCAGCTCGGAGAGGGGCGCGAGACCACCGGAGCGCTCGGCTCCGCCCAGGGTGGCCCCGCCAGGAAGACCAGAGCCGGCCTCAGGACGCCCCTCGGCGGCAAGCACCATCCCGGGCGCGAGAGCCAGGGCGAGACGGAGAAGCGTGGCGGCAGGACAACGGATATTGGACATGGGGGCTCCGCAGGAAGCCGGCAGGTTAGGGTGCGCCGCCGCCGCGCCAACCGTATTGCACCCCCCGGCTTGCTTGCCAGAGTGCGCCGATGCGCGCAATCCTGCTCCTTATCGTCCTCGGCGGCCTCGGATGGGGCGGCTGGTACTGGTGGTCGAAGCAGCCGGTCGATGCGGCCGATGACCCTTTCAACACCACGCCGGTGACCACGGCGCCGGCCGCCCTGCCGGCGACGGCGAAGAAGCTCTATGACGAGGCCGAGGCCCTGTGGTCGCAGGCCGGCTCCGACGCCCCGCGCAGCGAAGCCGCCCCGAAGCTCGGCCGGCTCTACAGCCAGGTCCTGCTGGCGATGTACGACCTGGCCGGCAACCACGATGCCGAGGAGCAGCTGGTCCGCGAACGCCTGGCGCCGATCGGCGAGGCGCTGTTCTTCAGCAAGGCCAAGTACGCCAACGATCCCAGCGGCCTGATCGGCGTGCACGTGGTCAGCGCCGGCGAGAATCCCGATGCCATCGCCCGCTCGTACGGCATGCCGCGCGAGCTGCTCAACCGCCTGCGCGGCAAGGAGGCCAACAGCGCCGACCTGCGCGTGGGCGAGACGTTGAAGGTGGCGAAGGTCAAGGAAGCGGGCGGCTACCACATCGACATCGACCTCTCCGATTACACTCTCGACCTGTATATCGGTGGCGTCTTCGCGAAGCGTTACCTCATCACGCACGGAGCGAAGGAATCACCGACCCCGGTCGGCAAGACCGCGCTGACCGACCGCGTCTGGCACCCGCAGTGGACGCATCCGATCAAGAAGGTCGTGTACGCCTACGGCGACCCGGACAACATCCTCGGCCCGATCTGGATGCCCTTCGACGCCAAGCAGCTCGGCGCCAGCGGCATCGGCATCCACGGCTACACCGGCGCCGACGCCAAGATGCAGGTGCAGGCCAGCAACGGCTGCATCCGCATGCAGAACGACAACGCCGAGGAGCTGTTCCAGCTGGTCGCGCACCCGCAGCGCGCGCCGACCAGCGTGACGATTAGGCAGTAATGCTGGAATGCTGGAATGCTGGAATGCTGGAATGCTGCATTCAGGCATTCAAGCATTTGGCATTCGTGGCAATGATCACCTCTCCACCGTCGTCACCACGACCCGCGCTTCGGCCTGGCGCACTTCGGTCGGTTCCGCCTTCTTGAGACCACGCGTTTTGGCGTTCGCGATCGCCAGGCCGTCCTGCAGGATCGGATAGCCGTCCTCCATGCGCGTAGGCAACTTGGGGAAGGGCTTGGTCGCGGCGCTCGCCTGCAGGGTCTCCGCGCCGAACGGCGCATCGACCACGAACTCGTCGGGCAGTTGATAGACCTGGTTGACCTTCGACTCGTCGATGAACAGGTTGTCGCACAGCAGGGCGCGGCGGCCATCGGCGAGGTGGTAGATGATGCGCAGGTAGCTGGGACGATCGGTACGGGCGAAGATCAGCACCTGCTCGCCCTTGACGAAGACCGGCGCGTCGTCGCCCTTGCTCGTCCACACCTCCAGCTTCATGCCGCCGCCGATCACCTCCTCGGTGCGAAACTGCTGCTGATCGGCGAGCGCCGCGGCGGCGTTCTGCGGCGCCGTGGCCAGGCCGGTGGCCTCGACCCCGGCCGTGGGGATGGTCGCCTCGGCGGCGGCGAGCATGCGGCCGTCGGCCAGGGCGTAGGCCGACACCACGACGCGCACGCCCTGCGGGCTGTCCCAGGTCGCACCCAGCACCACCGCCTCGGCGCCCGAGGCGGCGGCGGCGTCACGCGCCGGACCCGCAGCGCTGGCGCGCATCACCTTCCAACCCGCCGCCTTGGGCAGCTGGTTGGCGATGAGCTGACCGAGATAGCGACCGAAGGGGCTGGAGAGGCGCGATTCGCGCACCGTGAAGGCCGGCACCATGACCAGCGGCTTGGTCTCGCCGGCGCCGCGTGCGAGCTGGCTGGCGAGGACGAATGCGAGATCGTCGGCGCTGGCGATGATGCGGCCGGCGAGGCGGGCCTGGGCCTGGGCCGCGCGGTCGTGGATGGCGGTCAGACGCGCGGCAAGCGCGGTGTCGGCGGGGCCAGGCGCCAGGCCGCGCGCCAGGATCAGGTCGTCGCCGATCGCCCGCGCCGAGGCCAGGACACGCGCCCAGGCCGGCGCGGCGTCGTTGGCGCGACCCGCCGTCTCGTGCGCCTGCGCCTCGTCGGCGGCGGCGGCGAGCTCGGTCAAGGCGGCTTCCGCCCGGCCGCGGTAGGTATCCGCCAGCACCGAACGCTCGACCGCGCAGATCGCATGCGCGATGCCGCCCTCCTCGTCGAACCAGGTCTCGGCCTTGCGCAGGTCGAGCCATACCCCGGTGATCGCCAGCGACTGGTCGCTGAAGGTCGATTCGAAGCGGCCGCCGGTGGAACCGGTGATCTCGACCGTCTTCGACTCGGTCACCGCCTCGACGCGCACGCGTACCGAACGGGCGAGTTCGTTCTGCGCGCTGGTCGCGACGATCTCCAGGCACTTGGCGCGGTCGCGCTCGGGCGTCACCGGTTCACTGGCGGTGGCGCTGATCCAGCGCGGCTCGGGGAAGGTCGCGGCGCGGCCGGCATCGCCCAGCCAGGCGGGGCGCTCCTCGGCCAGGGCGAGGACGGCGAGCAGGCAGAGCAGGACGGGGCGCATGCGGGTTTATCGCGGCACCCGGCGCCGGCTCAAGCCACGGCCGTGAATCTCCAGCTGCCGGCGCCAACCGCGAACACCGCATGGGTGGTGGTGTCGCGCAGGTGACGGGCGCCGTCGTGCTGGACGCCGGCGGCGCCAAGCGGGGTCGGCACATGGACCTCGGCGCTGCAGTTGGGCGGCACGCTCACGCTCAGGCTGAAGCGGCCATCCTCGATCGCCCAGCTCGTACTGATGCTGCCGCGCAGGCTGCGGTGGCTGCACGAGGCATGGCGGCAGTGGCCGCCCGGTACCGGGCGGACGACCAGGCGCTGGAAGGCGATGTCGTCCTCGGCGCGGTCGAGACCGCCGATCGCGCTGTACATCCACTCGCCGACTGCGCCGAAGGCGTAGTGGTTGTAGCTGTTCATGTTGCCGACATTGACCGGGCCGGTCTCCGGACTGTAGGTGTTCCAGCGCTCCCACATCGTGGTCGCGCCGTTCTTCACCGTGTAGAGCCAGCCGGGGAAGGTCTCGGCGGTCAGCACGCGCCAGGCGACATCGTCGCGCCCGGCCTGCGACAGCGCGGGCAGCAGGCAGTAGGTGCCGAGGAAGCCGGTGTTGAGGTGCCAGCCGTGGCGCTCGACCCCGCGCACGAGGTGGCGAGCGGCCTCGGCCCCGTCGATCAGCCCGGCGCGCAGCGCGCAGGCGTAGGCGGCCTGCGTATCGCTCGTGGTGCAGCGGCCGTCGGGGCCGAGGTGCTTCGCCCGCCACGCCTCCTTGATGCGCTCGAAACGCGCGCGGTGATGCGCCTGCTCGGCCGTCTTGCCCAGCGCCTGCGCCATATCGGCCATCAGGCGGTGCATCCAGGC
The DNA here is from genome assembly GCA_020047915.1 of bacterium. Lineage (GTDB taxonomy): Bacteria > Planctomycetota > UBA11346 > UBA11346 > UBA11346 > UBA11346. The sequence goes on from JAIFND010000098.1 coordinate 16,230, forward strand.
GTGGTACACCGGGTTCAGCACCTCGTTGGGCGTCTGCGGCGCCGGGCTGACCCAGTCGCCGAAGCTCCAGTCGGCGTTGAGGTCGCCGACCGCCGTGCGGTCGCGCTGATCGAGGTAGCGGCGCATGCCATCCCACGCCTGCGCCATGGTCTGCGTGTCGCCGTACAGCCGCCACAGCCACCACGGGATCACCACGCCGGCGTCGGCCCAGCCATAGCGACCCTTGTCGGCGCAGCCATTGGCCGGCGCGAAGTCGGGGAAGGCGCCGCCCGGATGCTGCGCGTCGAGCATGTCCTGCATGTACTTGGCGTAGAACGCAGCGCAGTCGGCGTTGTGCACCGCCGTGCGCACGAAGACCTGGGTGTCCGCCGTCCAGCCGAGGCGCTCGTCGCGCTGCGGGCAGTCGGTGGGGATCGACAGGAAGTTGCCGCGCTGGCCCCACCTGATGTTGGCCTGCAGGCGGTTGAGCAGCGGATTGTCGCAGGTGAAGGCGCCGCGCTCGGGCGTGTCGCTGCCGAAGACCACGGCGCTGATCTGCTCGGGGGCGATGCCGCCGGGCAGACCGCGGATCTCGGCGTAGCGGAAGCCGTGGAAGGTAAAGGTCGGCAGGATGTCGTCGTCGCCGCCCGAGCAGATGTGCTCATCGACCGCCAGCGCACTGCGCAGGTTCTCGGTCCACACCTCGCCCTGCAGGTCGAGGACCTCGGCATGGCGCACCACCAGGCGGGTGCCGCGCGGGGCGCGCAGGCGCAGGCGCACGGCACCGACCAGGTTCTGGCCGAAATCGACGATATGCACGCCGGGCCGCTTCTCGACCAAGGTGCGCGCAGGCAGCTCGAGCAGGCGGCGCACCGGTTCGTCGGGCTGGGCCTGCAACCGGCCCTGCGGAGCGGGCAACGCCAGCGGGGCGCGCCAGGCCCCGGCGCTGCGCGTCAGGTCGGTGATCTGGCCTTCCATGAGATCGCCCAGGCGCACCGGACCAGTGCCAGCCTGCCAACCATCATCGGCGGTGCTGACCACCTCGTGCGTCCCGTCGGCGTAGTCGAGGTGCAGCGCCAGCTTCAGCGCCTTGTCGGTGCCGTACCAGCTGCAGCCGAATGGCGTCGCGAGATGCCCAGCATACCAGCCGTCGCCGACCGTGGCCTCCAGCAGATTGTCGCCGGTCGTCAGCCGGGTGGTGACATCATAGGTCTGGTAGTGGACGCGGACGCGGTAGTCGGTCCAACCTGGCGCCAGGACGCGATCATCCACCCGCTGGCCGCCCAGACTGAGTTCGTAGGTGCCGAGCGCGGTGGCATAGATGCGCGCCCGGACCAGCGGTTTGGCGACGCGCACGCAGCGGCGCAGCACCAGTGCGGGGAGCAGGCGGTCAGCGCGGTTGCGCGGATCCTCGGCTGGCCAGGGCCCGGCGCCGAAGGCGCCCGCATCCGCCGTCGCCGACCAGCTGTCGGCGCTGGCATCTTCCCATATCTTGTCGTGCCCCTGCTTGGCCAGGCCGCGCGTACGCCAGGCCGGATCTCCAGTGGGGATGCGCAGCGTCGTGCCATCGGCGAGCTGTACCTCGAGCAGCGCGATGAAGGCGCTGTCGGGGTAACTGAAGGTCTTCATCGTCAGATGGTTGACCCCCTGCTTCAGCCACGGCGCGACGTCGTAGGCCATAACGCAGCGGCGCGGCAGGTTGCCGCAACTGTCCGGCCGCACGCCGTTGACCGAGAGATACTGGTAGACGCCGCAGCTCCACGGCTCGTCGTGGCCGTCGGCGAGGACATGCAGGCGGGCCAGGACGACCCGTGCGCCGGACGGTAGCTCGCAGCGCACGCTGTAGCAGGTCAGCTCGTGGCCATGCGCCGCGCCCGGCCGGACCCAACGCGCGGCGGCCAGGGTCAGGCGCTCATCATCCGAGCGTGGCTTCGCTCCCAGCCAGGCACCCGCGAACTCGGCGGGATCGAGGTAGGCGGTCTCGAACCAGGCCGACTCGCTCCATGGACCTTCCTTCCCGGCGGCATCCCACACCCGCACCCGCCAGTGGTAGCAGGTGCGGCTGGCCAGCGCGCGCCCGGCATAGGCGAGGCCCAACTGCTGGTCGCCCATGACGCGGCCGGTATCCCACAGATCGGCGAGGCCGGGCGCACTGCCCACCTGCACCTGCCAGGCTGACTGGACGACACCACGACCACCACCCTCCAGGCCCCAGCCGAGCCGGGGCGTCGGCGTGTCGAGGCCGAGCGGATCGCGGCGCTGGGCGGTGTGCAGGTCGATGGGGCGGAGGGGCGTAGTCATGGCGTCATGATGCGTCTGGGGGCGGTCTGCGGCAATCCCTGGAAGACGCGCTGCAGCTAGCATGATATTGATCAATGGAGCACCCCTACGTCATCACCCGGCTCGAGCACCTGCTGCCAGTGCGCGGCCTGCCGCTGGTCGTCAACCGCCCCCAGCACCAGAATCCGACCCCCTTCCACGATCACGATTTCATTGAAATTGCCGTCGTGCGCGGCAGTGAGGCGGTGCATCGCGGCATCCACGGCGAGCGCCCGGTGGCGCGCGGCGATGTACTGGTGCTGCATCCCGGCCAATGGCACGGCTATGGCAACTGCGCCGCCATTGACCTGACCAATCTCTGCCTGCCGGTCGGCCTGTTCGCGCATGAACTCGCCTGGCTGGCCGCCGATCCGCAGGTTGCAGCGTTGCTGCCGGCGCGCGGAGAACCGGCTCAGGACTTCATCCATGTGCATCTTAATGAAGCCGAACTGACCGCGATCGAGGCGCAGCTCGACCGCCTGCAGGAGCTGGTGACGGCCAAGGCGGTGCGCTCGCGCGCCGAGGTCATCGCCCTGACCGCAGCGGTACTCGCACGCCTCGCCGCCGGACTGCCGCGGCGCCATGTCGCCGAGGCCGGCGACGCCGTGGTCATCCAACTCGCCGCAGAGATGCAGGCCGATCTCGCGCGCGGTTGGAAGCTGTCCGAGCTGGCGCGCCGGACCGGACAGACGCGCGAGCACTTCTGCCGCCGCTTCCGCCTGGTGCACGGCAATCCGCCGCTCGCCTGGCTGACCATGCGCCGGGCCGAACGCGCTGCCGTGCTGCTGCTCTCCACCGACGCGCCGGTCGCCGAGATCGGCCGCCGGGTCGGCTGGGACGATCCCAACTACTGCGCCCGGCGCTTCCGCGCCGCCTTCGGCGTCAACCCGGCCGCCTACCGACGGCGCTCGCCGGACGTGATCCGCACCGTCTGAAATTCACACAGAGCACCAGAGCGACCAGAGGTCAAGGCAAGGATTTGTTGGTCCGCAATGACGTTCAGCTGCCTCGGACTTCCGAACTTCCGGACTGCGAAAGAACAGGCCTGATCGCATAGGCTGCACGTCTTAGGGTCTGTCAGGAAATTAGTCTTACGATCAATCGTGCTGCCACTGATGCTGATTGGGCGATTCGGACTCAAAGCTCCAAGCTCCAAGCTCCAAGCTGGCCCGGACACGGCCTCTCCAGTGGCAAAGTAAT
>JAIFND010000013.1 GCA_020047915.1 bacterium
GGCTGTGCCCCCGCACCCCCGAGTCCTCAAGGGCAGCGACTTTGCCGACTTTGACTTGGCAGGTCAAAGTCGCTGCCCTCAAGGACTCTAGGTTCAAGGGCGCCATGCCTGGCGGGAAGCCGGCTCCAGGCGGTCGATCAGCGTCTCCGCGTCCGGGTAGTGCTGGCGCAGATGGCGTCGGTCGAGCGCCCGCACCGCGGTGGGCGGCAGGGCGAGCAGCACGCTGGCGAAGCGACCGGGCCACGCGCGCTCGCCGGCCGCCAGGATCAGCTTGCGCGCCCGACCCTCGGCGTCGTGCAGCACGCGCACGACGCCCTCGGGCCCGAGCAGGGCCAGGGCCCGTGCTGGATCCTCGGCGGCCAGCAGCGCGAAGACCTCCGGCCAACGCACGGCGATGGCGGTGGCGCCCTGCGACAACGGTGGTGGCGGCGCCGCGACGCGCAGCGCGGCGCGCAGATCGGCCTCGGCCTCGTCGGGATCGCCGGCCACTGCCGCCGCGCCGTCCAGCCAGACGCGCGCGGCCCGCCCGGCGTCGCTGCCCAGGTCGGCGAAACGGGTGCGCAGCAGCCCGTTCCGTTCGCCGCCCAGGCGGCCGTGGCGCCGCCAGGAATCCAGCCGCGCGACCAGCGGGCCGGGTTCGCAGCGGCTGCGCGCCGCCAGACGCGCGACCCCGTCGGCCCACCAGCGGTCCTTGAGCGCCAGCATCGGCTGCAGAAGCAGGGCGAGCCCCGCCGCCAGCGCCAGCCCGGCGGGCAGGGCGCGCCAGCGCGTCGGACCGTGCAGGGCGGCCAGGGTCAGCATCACCGACCCGCCGACCGCCAGCACCGCCGCCGACAACGGGGCGGTCACCAGGGCCGGCCCGGCGAGCACGAACAGGCCGTTGTGCGCCTGGTGGACCAGAACGCAGGCCCCGAGGTCGCGCCGGTACAGGCGCAGCCAGCCGAGCAGCACGCCGATCGGCAGGGCGACCAGGCAGTTGAGCGGCGAGCCATGCGCGATCGCAAAGGCCAGCGAGCTGATCGACAGGGCGCTCACCGGCCCGAGCCGGCCCGCCAGCCAGGGCAGCAGCCGACCGCGGAAGAACAGCTCCTCGGCCAGCGGTGCGATCAGGCAGAGCACGGCGATGCGCACCAGCTGCTCGCCAGGACGGGCGGCGACCGACACCGGCAGCAGCAGGTCCTCGGCACCGCTCCAGGCGTGCTGCGAGAGGTAGCCGAGGATGGCGAGATGGAGGAGCGGTTCGAGCAGCAGCAGCAGGCCGAGGCCAAGGGCCACGGCATCGGCGCGATGGCGGGTCGGCCACAACGGGAACCGGCAACGCGTGCCCTGGTCGGCACCCGGCCCCGGCAGGATGGCGGCCCCGGCGACCAGCAGCACGCCGACCAGGCCGGGCAGCATCCACCAGGCCGGAAGTTGACCGCGCACCCAGGCCGCCCACGGCAGCCAGGTCGGTGGCCCGGCCAGGGCCACCGCCGCCACCCCCAGCAGGCATCCGAGGACGACACGCAAGCGCATGGCTTCCAGTGGATTGCGCAGGAAGCGCAGGGGAAGGAGGAGGCCGCCCATCGGCGGTTGCCTGCGCCCCGCACACGGTAGCCTCCGCCCTCCCCATTTCAGGAGGGGCCATGGCGATCATCCTGCCCGACCAGGGCCTCACCTTCGACGACCTCCTCCTCATCCCCCGTCAGAGCGACGTGGTGCCGAAGGAGACCGATGTCGCGACCCGGCTGACCAAGCGCATCCGGCTCAACATCCCGGTGCTGTCGTCGGCCATGGACACGGTCACCGAGCACCGCCTCGCCATCGCCCTGGCGCAGATGGGCGGCATGGGCGTGATCCACAAGAACCTCAGCGCCGCCGACCAGGCGCTGGAGGTCGAGAAGGTCAAGCGCAGCGAGAACGGCGTCATCACCGACCCCAAGACCCTGCCGATCACGGCCACGGTCAAGGACGCCCAGGACGTGATGGCCAAGCACCACATCTCCGGCATCCCGATCATCGACGGCACGAAGGTGGTCGGCATCGTCACCAGCCGCGACCTGAAGTACCACCGCAAGCCCGAGACGCCGATCCGCGAGGTGATGAGTGCCAACCTGATCACCGGCAAGCCCGGCATCTCGCTGGACAAGGCCAAGGACATCCTCTTCCGCGCCAAGGTCGAGAAGTTGATCCTCGCCGATGCCAAGGGCCGTCTGGTCGGCCTGATCACGATGAAGGACCTCAAGCGCCAGGAGCAGTTCCCGCACGCCTCGAAGGACGCGCGCGGCCGCCTGCGCGTCGGCGCCGCCACCGGCGTGCACGACCACGCGCGCATCGAGGCCCTGGTCGCCGCCGGCGCCGACGTCATCGTCGTCGATTCGGCGCACGGCCACTCGAAGAACGTCATGGACACGGTGCGCTGGATCAAGAAGCACCACGACATCGACGTGATCGCCGGCAACGTCGCGACCACCGACGGCGCGCGCGACCTGGTGAAGGCCGGCGCCGACGCGGTGAAGGTCGGCATCGGTCCCGGCTCGATCTGCACCACGCGCATCGTCGCCGGCGTCGGCGTACCGCAGATCACCGCCGTGATGAACGCGGTGAAGGCGACGAAGAAGGCCGGCATCCCGGTGATCGCCGATGGCGGCATCAAGTATTCCGGCGACCTCGCCAAGGCCCTCGCGGTCGGCGCCGACGTGGTGATGCTCGGCTCGATCCTCGCCGGCTGCGATGAGAGCCCGGGCGAAGCGATCATCTACCAGGGCCGCCAGTTCAAGGCCTACCGTGGCATGGGCTCGATCGGTGCGATGCAGAAGGGCAGCGCCGACCGCTACGGCCAGGACAGCGCCACCGAGGCGACCAAGCTGGTCGCCGAAGGCATCGAGGGCATGGTCCCGCACAAGGGCCCGCTCGCCACCGTCGTCCACCAGATGGTCGGCGGCCTGAAGGCGGCGCTCGGCTACAGCGGTGCCAAGACCATCCCCGAGCTGCAGAAGAAGGCGATCCTCTGCCGCATGACCAGCGCAGGCCTGCGCGAGTCCCACCCGCACGACGTCACGATCACGAAGGAAGCGCCGAACTATCGGCCCGAATAGCCCGAGGAGCTTTGAGCTTTGAGCTTTGAGCTTTGAGCCCGCAGGGCTCATCTCGAGCTACGGGCCCAAGGCACCAAGCTCAAAGTCAAAGCAAGACATGCACGAAACCATCATCATTCTCGACTTCGGCAGCCAGGTCACCCAGCTCATCGCCCGGCGCGTCCGCGAGGCGGATGTCTACTGCGAGATCATCTCCTGCCACGCCGGCCTCGCGGTGGTGAAGGCGAAGAACCCCAAGGGCATCATCCTGTCCGGCGGCCCGGCTTCGGTCTATGTCCCCGGCGCCCCGCAGGTCGATCCCGAGCTCTACCGGCTGGGCGTGCCGGTGCTCGGCATCTGCTACGGCATCCAGGTCACGGCGCACAACACCGGCGGCAAGGTGGTGAAGGCCGACCACCGCGAGTTCGGCCGCACCGACATCACCTGCGACGTCACCAGCCCGCTGTTCGCCGGCCTGCCCGGCGAGCAGACCGTATGGATGAGCCACGGTGACCGCATCGAGGCGATCCCCGGTGCGCAGGTCCTCGCGCGCTCGGCGAGCTGCCCGATGGCGGCGGTGCACGCGCCCGGCCTCAACTTCTGGGGCGTGCAGTTCCATCCCGAGGTCACGCACAGCGACCACGGCACCGCGATCATCCGCAACTTCCTGGTGAAGATCTGCGGCTGCAAGCGCGACTGGACGATGGGCTCGTTCATCGACGAGGAGATCGCGCGTATCCGCGCCCAGGTCGGCCCCGAGCGCGTCATCCTCGGCCTGTCGGGTGGCGTCGATTCCTCGGTCGCCGCCGTGCTGCTGCACAAGGCGATCGGCAAGCAGTTGACCTGCATCTTCGTCAACAACGGTGTACTGCGCAAAGACGAGGCCGAGGGCGTGCGCAAGCTGTTCGCCGACCACATCGGCATCGACCTCGACTACGTCGATGCCAGCGAGCGTTTCCTGGGCGCACTCAAGGGCGTCGAAGATCCGGAGAAGAAGCGCAAGATCATCGGCAAACTATTCGTCGATGTGTTCAAGGACGAGGCGGCACGCATCAAGGCGACCAGCGGCGGGCAGGTGAAGTTCCTCGCCCAGGGCACGCTCTATCCCGATGTCATCGAGTCGGTCAGCGTGCACGGTGGTCCCGCCTCGGTGATCAAGAGCCACCACAACGTCGGCGGCCTGCCTGCCGACCTCGGCCTCGGCCTAGTCGAGCCCTTCCGCTACCTGTTCAAGGACGAGGTGCGTACGATCGGCGCCAAGCTCGGCCTGTCCGATGCCGTGGTGTGGCGCCAGCCCTTCCCCGGCCCCGGCCTGGGCGTGCGCATCCTCGGTGAAGTGACCGCCGAGAAGGTACGCGTGCTGCAGGAGGCCGACGCCATCGTCCGCGCCGAGATCGAGGCCGCCGGCCTCACCCGCGCCATCTGGCAGGCCTTCGCCGTGCTGCTGCCGGTGAAGTCGGTCGGCGTGATGGGCGACGAGCGCACCTACGAGAACGCCTGCTGCATCCGTGCCGTCACCAGCACCGACGGCATGACCGCCGACTGGGCGCAACTGCCGCACGACCTGCTGGGCCGCATCTCGAACCGTATCATCAACGAGGTGCGCGGGATCAACCGGGTGGTGTACGACATCACCTCGAAGCCGCCGGGGACCATTGAGTGGGAGTGACGCCGTAAACCCGGCCGGCACAGCCGGCCGGGTTTAGGACGCCCCGGGCGGGGCGTCCGGCGGCGTCACTCGCGCGCACGACCCGATAGGGTCGGCAGCGCGACGCCCCGCAGCGAGCCGGCTGGCGAGCAAGGGGTGGCGAGCGAGGCGGCCATGAGCCGCCGAGCGGATAGAACGCGACAGATCAGCCCCGGGCGGGGCGTCCGGCGGCGTCACTCGCGCGCACGACCCGATAGGGTCGGAATCGCGGCATCGGCAGAGTCAGCCGGCGAACTGCCCCACCGGTGTGACCACCACCTCGCAGCGCCCGCGCGCCGTGCTCATCCACACGACAAAGCGGCCATCGGGCGAGAACTGCGGATGCGGATCAAGATGCCACGGCCCACGCGCGTGTGGCGGCTGCGGCAGGCCGCTGTGGATGACGCGGCGCGTGCGCGTCAACGCGTCGTAGAACAGCACCTGGCAGGGCTTCTCGGCCCAGTAGTACGGCGACTGGTCGGCGCACCAGAAGCGCGCGCTACGATCGGCGTGGGCGTGGCACAGCGGCTCGGGCCAGACCAGGGTCGTCGTGCCGTCGCGCAGGTCGTGCACATGCACGCCGCTGTCGTACTCGATGTAGGCGATGCGGCCGTCGGCCAGCCACCATTCGTGGCAGGCGCCATGGTATGGACGGCACGGAAACTGCGCGTTGATGCAGCGGTAGCCGCTGCCGTCTCGACGCATGGTGAAGGTGCGCAGGCGGTGGTGGATGAAGCGGCCGGAGACCGGATGCCGCGCCTGGTCTTGGGCGATGAGCAGCAGGTCGGGATCATGCAGACTGAACTGGGCATGGTTGTGCCGCGCCTGGAACTCCTGCACCATCTGCACTGCGCCGCTGCGCAGATCAAGCAGGGCGAGGGCACAACTGTCACCGACTTCGCAGTCGAGGGCGAGATGATGGCCGTCGGCCGAGCAGGTGAGGTGGGTGGCGGTGCGGAAGATGTGGCGACCGGCGACGAACTCCGCAGGCAGCGCACCAAGGCGTTCGAGACGGCCCTCGACGTCGATACGCCACACTGCACCCTCGCTGCAGAACCACGCCGCATCGCCGGACGGGCACACCGCCAGGGTCTCACCGCACGCGGCCTGCGGAAACCAGCGCGGTTCGCGCTCGGCCGGATCAAGCCCTATGCGCGCGGCGAAGACCTGCGGATTGGGCGGGAAGGCGACCGCGAACCACAGCCAGTGTCCATCCGCCGAGATCGCCGGGTTGGTGTAGTAGAGGCCGCGCTGGATCGGGGCGATCGCGCTATCCAGGTGCCAGCTCAACGTGCCCGAGAGCGGATCCGGGACGGCGGTGAAGGCGGGATGCGAAGTCGGGTCGAACATGGCTAGCTTACCGCCAGCATGCGCTCGATCGGCAGGCGGGCGCGTGCCGCCAGCGCCGGATCCAGGCTGATCGCCGGCGAGCCGTCGCGCAGGCAGCGCCACAGCTTCTCCAGCGTGTTGCGCTTCATGTGCGGGCAGGTGTTGCAGCTGGTGCAGGCGCCCTGCGTGCCGCCGCGCACGATCGCCGGGGCCATCAGGAACTCGCCCTGCGGCCGGGCCTTGCGCATCTGGTGGATGATGCCCGGTTCGGTGGCGACAATCCAGGTGGCGTGCTCGGGCCCGCTGCGCACCGCTTCGAGCAGCTTTTTGGTGCTGCCGACCACGTCGGCCAGGGCGATGATCGAGGCTGGGCATTCCGGATGCACCAGGGTGATCGCGCCGGGATGCTGCTGCTTCTGCTGCACCATCGCCTCGGCCGAGAACAGTTCGTGCACCTCGCACGAACCCTGCCACAGCACCAGTTCGCGGCCGGTCTGGCGCGCCACCCAGTCACCAAGGAAGCGGTCGGGGCCGAAGATCACCGGCACCTCGCGCGGGATCGACGACACCACCTGCACGGCGTTGCTGCTGGTGCAGCAGATGTCGGACAGCGACTTCACTGCCGCGGTCGAGTTCACGTAGGTGACCACACGGTGGCCAGGACGGGCCTGCACGAAGGCGCGGAACTCGGCCTCGGGCGCGCTGTCGGCCAACGAACAGCCTGCCGCCGTGTCGGGCAGCAGTACGGTGCGGTCCATCGCCAGGATCTTGGCCGTCTCGGCCATGAAGTGCACGCCGCACACCACGATGGTGCGTGCCTGCGTGTCGGCGCCGAAGCGCGCCATCTGCAGCGAGTCACCAACGAAGTCGGCGACATCCTGGATCTCGCCGTCCTGGTAGTAGTGCGCGATGATCACCGCATCGCGTTCGCGCTTGAGCGCCTGGATAGAGGCGGCGAGGTCAGCGGGCGGGGCGTCGCGGCGGGGAAGGACCATGGCGCAAAGGCTGGAGGCGGGTCGCGCGAGGCAACTCGCGCGTGGCCGATCCGTGCCAGAGTCTGGGCGCAGCCCCCCGAACTAACGCCGGCGGCGGCGGATGAGCCAAGCCACGAGCGGGATGCCGAGCAGCGCCAGACCCATGCCGCCGCCGCAACCGCTGCCGTCCTTGTCGGTCTGGATGACGACGCGGAAGGTGCGGGTGGCGGTCAGCACGCCGTCAGTCGCCGTCACCTGCACCAGCGCAAGACCGGCGCTGGCGTTGGAGGTGACGTTGAAGGTGTACGTGCCGATGCCGTTGCCGCCAGGCGAACTGGTGAAGGCCACCGGGTTCGCGATCACGTAGGGATTGAGGCTGACCGCGGTAACACTCAGGGTTTCCGGCAATGATAGGGGCTGTCCGGCAGCCACATCCACGTCATCGGCGGCGGTCGAGACACTAACCGATCCGCCTCCCTTGGGGAAGACGATGTCAGCAATGCCGGTCAGGGTCGGACGGTGGCTGTAGCGCACGCTCAGGCCGGTATCGCACACCTTCATGTGCGCCTGGCCAGCCGGACGCGGGCTGTTCATGATCGTCGAGGGGGAACCGTCGTCATTGCGATCGAAGGCGTCGGTAGGCGTCGCCGCAACGGCAGCGGTGGCAGCAGGGGTCGGAAGGATGGTGACCGAACTACGACCAAGCGGGATGGCCGGGTTGGCGATCCACACCATGCCTTCTCCCGGAGTGGCCGACGCTGGGGTAATGCTGAGAATCAGATCCCCACTTGTCGCGCGCGAGGTCGTGACCGGCAGTGCCGCCGTGGCGGCAGATGTGGCGTCGTCGTTCCAATAACCCTGCGTCACATTGACGTTGCCAGCCGAGCTGCGGAAGCCGCTGCCGATCACGGTCAGGTTGTTGGTCTCGCCGATCGCGACGCCGGTTGGCGAAGTGCTGGAAATGGTGGGGTTAGGATAGGTCTGGAAACCGTAGAGGCGCAGGTCCACCTTTTTGATCTGGCCGAAGAAGGTTCCCCCGAATTGGGACTCGTCCTGCATCAGCAGTTGCCACTCATTGTACCACAGCGGGTCGATGGCGCGCCCGGCGGAGGTCGTTGTTCCGGCGGGCGGATTCTTGGTGTAGGCCGGCTCACCCCAATGGACGAAGGAGGTGAAGGTCCATTTCCAGATGCCGTTCTGGTTGATGATCGTGCCGGGGCGCTGGCGACCGAGATAGGCCGTGGTGCCGTAGATCTTGTTGGGCGGTGCCGAGACCAGATCGACCGGCGGCGACACCAGCAGGAAGTGCCAATCGCCCGAGTTCGCCTGGCTGTTGGCAGGCGGACTGGGCGTGGTCATCTCGACGTCGAGTTCGACCGCCTCGACCCGGAAGTTGGCTGGGAAATCAGAGGTCGTCGGATCGACGCGCAGCGGCGTGCGGGTCCAGAAGCTGCTGGGTTTGGGGGCATTGTCCGCCACCGTGGTGCCAGCGTCGATGTCCGGCGGAGGAAGGCCGGCAATGTCCACTCCCGGTGTTACCCATTCCTCCACGATCGCGTTGGGCTCGCCCAGGATATAGCTGTAGGATGCGGTGACCGGATTGGTCAGCATGGCCGGCATCAGCGGCCAATCGAGGGCGCCGGGTTCCTCAACGCCGCCGCCGTTGCCGCCGTTGATCAATGCGTTCACATTGAGCGCGCCAAAGCCGTAGCGACCGTTATAGACCAAGTTGGTCTTGTTGGGCAGCCACCAGCCCCAGGGGTCATGGGGAAGGCCGGTGGTTCCAAACGGTGCAATGTCAGTCTTGTCCTGGCTGCGCTGCACCATCAGGGCGCGGACGTCGCGCCAGTGCAGATCTGTCCGCGCCTGCATCATCAGAACGCCGGCGCCACCAGCCAGGGCAGCGGCATACGAGGTGCCGGCCAGGAGGCTCTTGGGCGGCACATAGCAGCCGTTCTCGTAGGCGAGGTTATCCGGATCCTTGTAGCGGATGTTGGGATCGGGCCAGGCATCAGGGTTGGGCAGCGGGTTCGCTTGCGGCACGCCGCGCCGATCAACAACCAGGGCATCGTCACCAAGGTTCGGCGCCGTGGTTCCATCGTCCATGCCATCGACGGCCCGATTGGGATTCAGCGGGGGTGTGATGGTGACGTAGTCATTGGTGTCAAAGTTGCAGCTGTTGCGGGCGTACCAGGTGCCCGATTCCGACACCGTGTAGGGCAGGTCGTTCATCCAACCGATCCGTCCGGTCCACGGGCCTGGATTGCCGGGATCCGGCCAGGCGTCGGTCGGGTCGGTGGTGCAGATGCCGGGGAGAGGGAGGGTGGGTATCGGTGAGCCAGCCGGGGCAGAGGCAATCAGGTTGGGGCCATACTCGCTGAACAGGGCCTTGACGTAGCTCCTGGTGTGACCGGCGATCGGGATGACATGCCGGTTGAGGTATCCATCGAAAGACGAGCAGTCCTGATACGAAGTGTTGGCGAAGATGAAGCCGAACTCGCCATTCGTGACACCGTCATACTCCGGATCACCCCACCGGGCATTCGGATTGAGGTGACCACCATTGCCTGCCGCCCAGAAGATCGGCGAACCGAAGCCGCCGCGGCCGTAGGCGCCAGCATCGCGCAGGCCCTGGACCACAGTCAGGGCGTCGGGGGCGTAGGTGCTTTGTCCGTTATCGACCGGACCCCAGGCGCAGACGATGGCCCAGGTGCGAAAGTTGAGGCTGGACGCGTTGAGCTGGTTGGTGATTGCGCTACGCAACCGGTCATTGGGGGTTGCCACGCTGCCGAGAATCGAGCGCCGATCCTCGGACTCGTCGTAGATCTCGGGCAGCACCTTGCTAACGAAGAGCTTGGAGGCCCACGCAACGCCCGATACACCAATGCCATTGTCACCGACGGCGCTCAACAGACCTGCCATGGCGGTGCCATGATAATCGCTAATGCTCTCCATGTTGGGCAGAGCGTCGTTGCGCAGGTAGTCCCGGCTGTAGGTCATGTTGACGTTGCCGACGAGATCCTCGTGCGCGACATCAACACCACCATCAATCAGGTTGATGTTCGCCCCCAGGCCGGTGTACCCCGCTGCCCAGGCCGGCTTGACGTTCAGGCCGGCCCTCTCGAGGGTGTCGAGATGCCACTGCCCCTCAATGCTGTTGACGCCCTCGTTCGGGGGGGTCGGTCCGGGCGGGACCACGACCGGCGGGATCAGCGGGTCGTTGGGCACGGCGCGGCTGGCCAGCGGCAGCATCAGCACCGGTTCCACCGAACGTACGCGCCTGTCGCCCTGCAACGCGACTGCCGCGTCGAGGGCGGCGAGCAGGCTGGTATCCTCGGGTTCTAGCAACCAGGTGTCGCGGCTGCCGGGCAGCGCTTCACGCAGATGCAGGCGGTGGTCACGCGCGATCGCGGCCATCTCGTCGGCCTTATACGCAGCGATGATGACGCGCCGGGTGGCCAGCACGCGCGAGCCGCGGTCGCCGCGGTTGCCGTTGAGGTAGAGTACCGGGAGGGCCTCGGTGGCGGCTCCGGCCGACAGCAGATTGCGCGCCGCCGCCTGCAGGTTGCTGCGGCTGCTGCCGAGCAGGCTGACCCGCGCGGCGCCATGGCGGTTGCGCTGCACCGTGGCGACCCCAGGTACGATCGCCGCATTCTTCTCACCATCGATGTGCAACTCGTCCTCGGCCAGGACCATAGGCACAGCGCTCTGGCCCGAGCGGAGCAGCATGGGCTCGCTCGCCTGGGCAGGACCGGCCGCAAGTGCGACGGCCAGGACGACAGGCACGATGTGCCGGAGGCGACGAGACATGGAGGACTCCATGGAAGGGACCCCTATGAGACACGGTTCGGACCCGAGGAATTACCCCCAAACGCCCACCGGCGTTGGAGTGTGGCAAACGCTCGGGGGCGCGCCTCGTCCGACCGGACAGGTCTGGATCGACCTATTCAGCCGGTTTGGCGTCCACAACCGGGGCGGCGGGCGCCTGGGCGCCAGCTTCGACCTGGCGACGGAAGGACAGCAGCAGCGGGCTGGCGATGAACACCGAGGAGTAGGTGCCCAGCGTAATGCCGATGAGCAGGGTGGCGCAGAAGCCCTGCAGCGAATCGCCCGCGAAGATCAGCATGAAGATCAAGGCGACGATGACCATGCCGCCGGTCAGCACGGTGCGCGGCATGGTGTCGGCGATCGCCGCATCGATGACCTGGTCGAGTGGCTTGCCGGCCATCTTGCCGACATATTCGCGGATACGGTCATACACGACGATCGTATCGTTGATCGCGTAGCCGATCACGGTCAGCACCGCGGCTACCACGGTCAGGTCGATGCGGATGCCGAACAGGACCGCCAGGCCGACGGTCTGGATGACCACATGCAGCAGGCTGACAGCGGCGCCGAAGCCGTAGGCCAGCTCGAAGCGGGCGGCGATGTAGAGCAGCATGGCGACGAGGGCCAGCGAACAGGCGACCAGGGCCTGCCACTTCATGCGGTCGGCGACCTGGCCGCTGAAGTGCTGGCTGGCGGGGAAGGGCTGGGCGACGACGATGCGCTGCGCGGCGGCGGCATCGACCAGGCGTTCGACCACTTCGCCGGCCACCGCGCCGAGCGGCTTGGCGTCGGCCTCGGCGATGCCGCCGGTCACCAGCAGTCCGGCACAGCGCTTGGCGATGGCGTCCATCGCTTCCACGGCGCCGGCTCCCGGTCGTGGGCGGTCAGCGTACTGCACGGTGAGTTCGAGGGTCGAGCCCACGGCCTTGGCGGTGACCGTGCGGCCGAGGTTGGCCAGCCGCGAGGCGATCTCCTCAGCTTGGAGAGTGGTTGCGGGTTCGAGCAGGGCGACGGCGACGCTGAGGCGGTTGTCGGCGAAGCTGGTGGTCAGCACCTCGTCGCCTTCGGCGGCGACCGCGCCGGCGAAGGCCTGTCCGATCGCGACCTTGAAGGCGTCGGTGCGCTGCGAGATGGCTTCGGACTGGGTGGCGATGCGGGCCGAGAGCGGATTCAGGCGATCGCGCTCGACGACGCGGGCGCCAGCGGTGTCCGGCGGGGTGGCGCCGCGCAGGCGCTCGATCTCGCGGATCAGTTCGCCGCGCTGCTGTTCCAGTTCGTTGCGCTCGCGCTCAAGGCCGGCGCCTTCGACATCGCGGACGCGGAAGACCCACTGCCGGCTGGCGGTGCCGGCCTGGGCCAGCGAGGCGAAGTAGGGCTGGGCCTGGATCTCCTCGGGATTGAGCAGGCTGCTGCCGCGTTGCGCTTCCGGCACGGTGGCCCAGGCGGCGGCGAGGCGCTGATCGATCGCATCCTTGCTCTGCTCGGCGAGGAAGCCGACCTGCACCATGGTGCCGCCGGTGAACTCGATGTCGAAGTTGCGGTCGAAGCCGGCGCCAGGGGTCAGCTTGTGGCCGAAGGCGAAATAGCCCATGCCGGCGATGGCGGTGACGAAGGTGAGGATGTACATCGGTATGCGCAGGCGCACGTAGCCGAAGGGCAGGGGCTTGAAGAAGGACGACAGCGAGATGCTCTGGCGGCCGCGGCACAGCCAATCGGTGAGCAGCCGGCCGAGGTAGAGGCCGCTGAACATCGAGATCGCGATGCCGATGATCAGGGTCAGACCGAAGCCCTTGATCGGGCCGGTGCCGATCATGTAGAGGACCAGGCCGGTGATGGTGAGGAAGGCGCGATCGTAGCCGGCCTCGATCGCCGCCGGCAGCCCTTTGTCCTCCTTCATTTCTTCGCGTATGCGCTCGAAGACCAGCACATTGGTATCGATCGACATGGCGATCGACAGAATGAGGCCGGCGATGCCGGGCAGGGTCAGGGTGGCGCCGAAAATCGACAGCGTGGTCCAGGTCAGCATGCCGCACACGCCCATCGCGGCGAGGGCGACCAGGCCAAGGCGGCGGTAGTACCAGCCGAGGAAGGCGACGATCGCGGTCAGGCACCAGGCCATGGTGACCAGGGCACGCTCGATCTCCTGGTGGCCGAGGGTCGCACCGACCACGCGCTCGGAGAGGATCTCCGGGGTGACGGCCAGCGAACCGGCCTTCAGCACCCCGCGCAGGTCGGCGATCTCCTCGCTGGTGAAGCGGCCGCTGATCACGCAGTCGCGGCTGCTCGGCTCGATGACGCGTGGATCGCTCTTGACCACGCCGTCGAAGGTGATGGCGAGACGGCCGGTGCCGGCGCCCTTGTCACCGCGCTCCTTGATGCCGCTGGTGAACTCGTGGTTCTTGCCGGTGCCGATGGCGGTGAAGGTGATCGATACCGCCGGTTCGCCGTTGTGCAGGGTCTCGGCCGCGGTCGAGACGTCCTTGCCCGAAACGCGCACCGGTCCGAGGTGCAGGAAGCGGTCGGGTTCGAGGCCGGGCGGCGGTTCCTCGGGCGCGATGACATCCTGGCGCGTACCGACCGGCACGCGCGGATTGAAGCGGTACAGACCATTGCCGACGGCGGTCCAGGCGCAGGTCGGGTCGCCCGCCTTGGTCGAGGGGAAGTCCTGGTTGGGGTACTCGGCGATGACCTCGCGGAACTCCAGCCGGCCGGTGGTCTCCAGCACCTTGCGGGTGCGCGCCGCGTCGGCCTTGGTGCCGCCAGGGATGACGATCTGCACGTCGCCGTTGGACAGCCGTGCCACGACCGGTTCGGTCAGGCCGCGCTCGTCGAGGCGGCTGCGCAGGGTGCCGATGACCTCATCGTCGGCCGGCACCACCTGGCCGAGCTCGTTCTTCAGCCGGCAGGTGAATTCGACGCCACCGCGCAGGTCGATGCCGAGGTTGACGTGCCAGAACTCGCGCACCTCGTTGCCACGCGTGTAGGTGCGTCCGGTCAGGCGCTGGCGCAGGGCCAGCTCGTCGATGGTCGCCGGGGCGACGACGCGGATGCGGTGCGCCGCGGGGTCGTGGGCGACCTCGGTCACCGCGATGGCGGCATCGCGGGCGTTGCCGGCCAGACGCCGGCGCACCTCGTCGGCCTCCTGCGGCAGGGCCTCGATCGGATTGCCCGCCGCATCCTTGAGCACCACATCGAAGACGCGGCTTTCCGCCGGCTGTTCGGCGGCAGGGCGGATCTCGGCCTGCAGATCCTGGTCGCCGACCAGCACCTTGTTCTGCAGGAACTGCAGCAGCAGGGCGGTGAGCAGGACGGCGACGACGACCGAGAGGCGCTTGAGCATGGGGCGGATTTCGAGTTGCGGGTTTTCAGGTTCCGGGGTCTTGCCCCCGGAACGCAGGCGCGGCTACTTCTTGGCGTTGGCGCGTTCGTTGGTGACGTTCGTGCTGATCGCACCCTTGTTGAAGGTGGCGACCACCGATTCGGCGCCCTTGCCGATGCGCACATCGACGGTGGCCTCGCCGACCGCCTCGATCACGCCGTGCACGCCGCCGATGGTGACGACCTCGTCACCACGCTTGGTCGAATCGACCATCTCCTTCCGGCGCTTCTCTTCCTTCTTCTGCGGACGGATGACCATGAACCACATCATCAGGACCATCAGGCCGAGGAAGATGAGCATGGGCCACATCGAACCGCCCTGGGCCGGGGCGCCGGTGGGGGCGCCGCCCGGGGCCGGGCCGGCGGGGGCGCCGGGATTCGGGCCGCCCTCCTGGGCGAGAAGCAGGGCTGCGGTGGTGAGAAGAAGTACGATGCGGTGCATGACGGGTCCGTGGCGGTGCCGTGGAACGGGAAAATGAGGCAGCACCGTACAGGTCGCGGCGAGGCCGCAAGGCTGGGCGCGCTGGCGCGCGGGGGGGGCGGAAGGAGGAAGGCGGAAGGAGGAAGGCGGAAGGCGGAAGGCGGAAGGCGGAAGAAATGCTTGGGCCCAGTCTGGTGCCGTACCAGGTCGATGCAGGTCGGCTGAGTCTGGGTGACGAATGTCCGATCGCGCAATCCAGCGACCCTTCCGCCTTCCGCCTTCCTCCTTCCGCCTTGCGTCGCCAAGATTCCTTAACGCAACGCCATTGGCCCCGGCCCCCGCCGGGGTCCATCCGGACCCGTCCCTAACCTCCTTGCCCCCGCCGGCCCACGACGCACACTGCGCGCCCTTTTCGCGGGAGCTATATCCATGCAGGTCCAGGTCGCCGACGCCGGTACACTCGCCAAGCGCGTCACCATCAGCTACACCGCCGCCGAAGTGGCGGAACGCAAGCAGCAGCTGATCAAGCGGCTGGGTGCCGAGATGAAGCTGGAAGGCTTCCGCCCGGGCAAGGTGCCCAAGGCCGTGCTGGAGAAGCGCTACGGCGCCGCCGCCCAGGCCCAGGCCGAGGAGGCGCTGGCCGATGACGGCATGAACCAGGCGATCCGCGAGAAGAACCTGCGCCCCTTCGGCCAGCTGGTCAACGAAGGCGTCGAGCGCAAGGACGGCCTCGCCGTCACCGTGTCCTTCGAGACCTATCCGACGATCGCCATCCCCGCTCCCGCTTCGCTCAAGGTCGAGGCCGGCGATACCGCCGTCACCGATGCCGAGGTCGAGGAGTTCGCCGGTTCGATCGCCAAGCGTCTTGGCGACATGAGCGCCCTGGGCGCCGACGAGACGGTGGCCGAGGACGACTCGGTCACCCTCGACGGCTCGCTGTCGGTCGGCGGGGCCGAGATCCGCAAGCTGGCGCAGTTCAACCACCTGGTCGGCGGCTACCCGCTGTTCGGCAAGGATCCCAAGGAGGTCGTCGCGGCCTTCGCCGGCAAGAAGGTCGGCGACAGCGTGGCGATCACCACCACCCTGCCCGCCAACTTCACCCCGGCCGAGCACGCCGGCAAGGAAGCCGCGCTCGCCGTGACCATCGCCGCGGGCAACCGCATGCGCCCGGCCGCCCTCGACGACGCGCTGGCCGTGAAGGTCGGCGCCAAGGATCTCGCGGCGCTCAAGGAGACGCTCAAGCTGCGCATCGCCTCGCGCAAGCAGGGCGAGGTGCGTGGCAAGCAGCTCGAACAGCTGGTCGCCGCCCTGCTCGCCCAGATCCAGGTCGAGCTGCCGCCCAAGGCCCTCGCCGCCGCGATCACGCGCAGCGAGGCCGAGGCCGAGAAGCGCGCCACCGAGGCCAAGCAGGACGTCGCCAAGGCCAAGGCCGAGGCGGTCGAGACGCTGAAGAAGAACTTCCAGCGCCACTGCATCATGGTCGCCCTGGGCGACCACCTGAACATCCAGCTGACCGATGACGATTTCCGCGAGCAGATCATGATGGCGGCGCAGCAGACCGGCCGCAAGCCGCAGGACATCGCCGAGCAGCTGCAGAAGAGCGGCCAGGGCGCCCAGGTGGCGATGGAGATCCGCGAGGCCAAGGCCCTCGAGACCTACCTCGACCAGGTCCTCGGCCAGGCGGCGGGTACGGCAAAGGCCTGATGCTCCGGGGCATTGCCCCTGCCTGTCTGCCCCTAGCCTGCCTCTCATGAAGCTCGTCATCGCCGGCGATCACGCGTCGCCCGCCCTCAAGCGTGCGCTGGTTCACCATCTGCGCGGCCGCGGCCATCAGGTCGAGGACCTCGGCACGGATGGAGAGTCCAGCGTGGACTATCCCGACTACGCCGCCCTGGCCTGCCGCGCCGTGCTCGACGGCCAGGCCGAGCGCGCCGTGCTGATCTGCGGCACCGGCATCGGCATCGGCATCGCCGCCAACAAGATCCCCGGCATCCGCTGCGGCATCGCCCACTCGGTCGATACCGGGCGTCTCGCCTGGGAGCACAACCGCGCCCAGGTCCTGGCGATCGGCGCGCGCGTGCTCGACAGCCGGACCGCCACCGCGGTGGTCGATGCCTGGCTCGACGCCAAGGCCGACGAGGGTCCGCGCCACCAGAACCGTATCGCCAAGATCGCCGCACTGGAGAACCCCGCATGTTCGACCGCCTCAAAACCCTGCTGAGCGGGGAGAAGCCCGTGGATCCCGCGACCCTGATGCGTGATGGCAAGCTGGTCGCCGCCGCCATTGAAAGCACCAGCGGCACCCCCGCCGCGCTCAAGCCGCTGCTCGCCACGCCGGCCGCCCCCGCCGCCGCGATCATCGCCGGCGTCAGCAGCGCCGACCTGCGCGCCGACCTGCTGCCGCTGCTCAAGCAGGAAGGGCTGACCGGCCGCGCCGCGGCCTGGGCCCTGGGCCGGCTCGGCGCCGAGGCCGACCTGCTGGCGGCGGTGGCCGAGGGCGGTCTCGACCAGCGCGACAACGCCTACTGGGGCTTGGCCGTGCTGGCCGGCGCCGGTAAGGCGACCCCGGCTCTGGCGCCGGCGCTGCGCGCGCGAGTCGAGGCCGAGATCGCCAAGGCCAAGGGCGGCGGCACCGGCCTGGGTGAGCATGCCGTGCGCGCCCTCGCCGTGCTCGGCGACGCCGAAGCCGGCCGTCTGGCGCAGGCCGTCGTCGATGGCGACCGCTTCTGCGACCGCTTCGAGCTGCAGCGCATCAAGAAGGCGACCAGCGACGGCAGCCGCGACCGCGAGGCGCTGCACACCTTCACCGTCCCGTGGCCCGAGCTGTTCGCCGACCACCTCTACAACGAACCGGCGCCGAAGCCGGCAGAGAAGCCTGCGGAAAAGCCCGCCGCCAAGGTGCCGGCCCCGGTGCCGGTCAGCGATGCGCCGCCCTCCTACGACCTCGAAGCCGGCGAGCCCGCCGCCGACGAGCCTGGCGCTCCGGCCGGAGGCGGCCAGCCGGTCGATTGGAAGGCCTTCCTCGCCAGCCCCGAGGCGGCCACCCTGCAGCCGCAGGTCAAGCAGATGGCCGGCCAGCTCGGCCAGCTCCTCGAACAGCTCGCGCAGCGTGCGGTGGGCGCCCAGCTCACCGACCTGTCGCGCGATGAGTTCGCCGCCCTGCTCATGCAGGTGCTGCCGCAGGCCCTGCCGCAGCAGCACGTGCAGGCCGCGTTGTCGCCGCACGCCATGAACGCCTACCAGGCGCTGGCCAAGTTCCTGTCGCGCACCAAGGCCGCGACCCAGGGCGACGGTCTGCTCGAGGGCGTGAAGATGGTGCGCAAGATGATGCAGGACCAGGTCCGTCGCGCCGGCATCCTTGACGGGCCCGACTACAGCGACCCGGACGAGAAGAAGCCGACCGGCCTGGTGAAGTGACGCATGACGGCCGGTCATCGCGATGCAAAGCCCAGGGAAATCCAAGGCGGAAGGCGGAAGGCGGAAGGAGGAAGAGATGCTGTGGCCTGGGGCGTAGGTTTGTCGGCTGATCTGCCGACCCGCCCGAGCGGGCAACAGACGACCATGCGCGAGGCTTGCGTCCATCCACGCACCCTGGCCTTTCTTCCGCCTTCCGCCTTCCGCCTTCCGCCTTCGCGCGTGGTTTGCGCCCGTCCCCCCGATAGGGCGTTCGCATGAGCTTGTTCCGGCCGTGCATCGACCTCCACGCCGGCGTGGTCAAGCAGATCGTCGGCGGGACGCTGCGTGACGACGGCACGGCGCCACGCGAGAACTTCGTCGCCAGCCAGCCGCCCGAGCACTTCGCCGCGCTGTACCGGCGTGACGGGCTGCGCGGCGGGCATGTCATCAAGCTGGGCCCAGGCAACGAGGCAGCGGCGCGCGCCGCCCTCGCGGCGTGGCCCGACGGCCTGCATATCGGCGGCGGCATCGACGCGGCCAATGCCAAGGACTGGATCGCGGCCGGTGCTGAGAAGGTCATCGTCACCTCGTGGCTGTTCCCCGATGCGCGCTTCGCCCCCGAACGCCTGCAGGCGCTGACCGCAGCGGTCGGCCGCGAACGCCTGGTCATCGACCTCAGCTGCCGGCGCAAGGCGGGCGGCTGGATGGTGGCGATCGACCGCTGGCAGCGCGTCACCGGCTTCGCCGTCGATGAGGCCAATCTGACGCGCATGGCCAGCGCGTGCAGCGAACTGCTGATCCACGCCGCCGACGTCGAAGGGCTGTGCAACGGCATCGACGAGGAGCTGGTCGAGCGCCTCGGCCGCTGGTCGCCGATCCCGGTGACCTACGCCGGCGGCGCGCGTTCGGTCGCCGATCTCGCCCTAGTCGAGCGCCTGGCCCCGCGCCTCGACGTGACGATCGGTAGCGCCCTCGACATCTTCGGCGGCAGCGGAGTCACCTACGCCGACTGCGTCGCCTGGAACCGCGTCCGCAGCGTGGTCGGGGCCGAGCCCCGCCCTGGCGATGCGTCACGTTAAAAACGCTCGTTTTCGTCTGATCCTACATTGCTCCTTTGGGTTCGGCGTTCGGCGTTCGGTGTTCCACAGGGGATATCCATGATTCCGGCATCTGTATCATGTCACCCAGAAGGTGAACCCGACGGTTCATGTAACGTCTCTGCCTCAAACGGCGAACGTCGAACGCCGAACATCGAACGGAGGTATCAGGAAAGTCGTCTGTAACATTCCCGCATTCTCCCCGACTCCCACCCTATCCCCGGACCGCCGGCGTGACGTACCAGCGATCGGGGCGCGCCACCGCTCCATAGCCGGCCGGCACGGTCAGGGCATCACGCCCGCCGCCGAAGCCCTCCTCGCCGAGATAGAGCAGTTGGATGTGCTTGAATACATCCCAGGGCCGTGATTCGTCGAGATGGCCGAGCAGGCGGACATGTTCGGTGGCGGCGAGATCGACGAGACGATAGGGCAGCAGCGAGTGGTGCGGCACCCACCAGCGGCGGGCCGGGTCGCATACCCCCCAGTGCGCCCCGTCGCGGACGACCTGCAATTCCGCCTCGGCCTGGACTGCCCAACCGTTATCCACGAAACGCACGATGCGGGTATGCCGGAGTACGAGGTCGCCCCCCTGCACAGCGGCCTCCTGGGCGACCACGCAGGTGAGATGGTTCCCGCCCTGGGTCAGGACCAGGCAGGCACCTACCTGCCGGGCACGGGCCGTGATCCCCTGGAGCAGGCTGAGCTGTTCTGCGCTAAGCACGGGCCCAGCTTACCCCGTCGAGCAGAGAGCGGAATGTTGTCTATGGAAACCGTTTTTTGTTTTGTGGTTTCCTAGTCCCGGCCAACAGTGAAACCCATGAGGATCCTGCTCATGCTCGCTGCTATCTTCGCCTCTGCCCCGGCTGCGGAATATCCCGCTGCTCCGGCCAATCCGACCGGCCCACTCGACTTCACCCTGCGCTCGATCACCGGGCAGGACTACCCGCTCGCTCAGCACAAGGGTCAGGTCCTGCTGATCGTCAACGTGGCAAGCAAGTGCGGCTTCACCAAGCAGTACAGCGGACTGCAGGCTCTCTACGCCAAGCACCAGGCCGCCGGCCTGGTGGTGCTGGGCGTGCCAGCCAATGACTTCCTGTGGCAGGAGCCGGGCAAGGACAGCGACATCGCCGCATTCTGCTCGACCACCTACGGCGTCACCTTCCCGATGATGGCCAAGACCACGGTCAAAGGCGGCGACATCACTCCACTCTACGCCTGGTTGACCACCAAGAGCCCCTTTCCGGGCGCCGTCTCGTGGAACTTCAACAAGTTCCTGATCGGCCGCGATGGCCAGGTGAAGGCGCGTTTCGGCTCGAAGGTCGGCCCCGATGATGAGGAACTGACCGGGGCGGTCGAGCGCGAGCTGGCCGCCAAGGCGCCCTGATCACTTCGCCTTGGGCTTGGTCATCGTCGCCTTGTAGGTCACCGAGCCGGCCGGTGCCCGTCCGCTGGCGTTGGACAGGCGCAGCAGGGCGCCCTTTGCCTCGGCCGGCACGGTCCAGGTCCAGGCCTGTTGCATCGTACCGGGTGGAATTTCCTGCAACACTCCGGCCTCGGTCGCCAGGACCAGGCGGTAAAGCGAGCGCGAGGCGGCCTCATCCGGGCTGAGCATCGGCTGCACACCCTGACGGAAGGTCCAACTGCCGGACTGGTATTGCAGGCTGATCTGGGTGCCGGCCGGCAGATCGCCGATGATCAGCGGCTTGTCAGCCTGGATCACGATGGTGCTCTGCCACGGCTTGCCCATCACCGGTCCGGCGCCGTCACCGAGCAGGTCCGCTCCGGCACTCTCCTCGCTCTCCAGTTCGGCCAGCACCTTGTCGAGCTGCCCGATCGAGGTGAAGAACTGGCGCGCATCAGGATGCTGGTCATCGAGGCGCAGCACCGCCTTCCACGCCTTGACCGCCCCCGGCATGTCGCCCTTGGCAAGCAGGCGCTTGGCGATTGAGGCGATGGCCGGGGTCGATTTGTTCCGCTCCTTGGTCACGCCGTCGTCGTAGGTCTTCTGCAGTTTGGCGACCGCCTCGTCATAGCGCCCAAGTTCCTTGACCAGCGGGTCGTCCTCCGCCGCCAGGATGACGAGGGCCATGAGGAGCAGGGACAGGGGGCGAAGCATGGACGGCATGCTAGTATTACGCCCATGGAGCCAACCCTGTTGGCGTCGGGAAAGCCTACAGGCCTTCACTCCCCCAGCCCCGGCAGGCGGCGATGATGTCGGACAATCCGGCACTGGCCCCGGCACGCACGAAGCTGCCGCTGGTCGCGCAGCCCAATGCGAGGCGCTGGTCGGCGGGCAGGCCGAGCATCAGGCCCAGCCCGTAGCCGGCGTTGAAGCGGTCGCCCGCCCCGGTGAGTTTCACCGGCGTGGCCGTCCACGGTCCGCGCACCGCGCTGTCGGCCGTGGCCGCATAGTGCAGGGCGTGGACCACCACTTGCACGCCGATCGCCGTCTGCAGGCGGGCGGCCAGGGCGGACAGAGACGCATCGTCGGTGCCAGGCGCGACGCCGAGCAGACGCGCTAGCGCGTTGGCCTCGTTGAGGTTGACACCCAGGGTAGCGTCAGCGGCGCGCGCCATCGACGGCAGCACCGCGAGCATGGCGCGGACATCCTCCGACGAACGGCCACCTGGATCGACCAGGTCGAGGATGATGGCCGGACGGTGGGCAAGCCGACTGAACACCTGCTCGGCGATCAGTTTCCATACCTCGGTCATGTGCGGATAGAGCGTCCAGTTGGTCAGCGCGATCAGGCGCGCCCGCGCACAGGCGGCTGGGAAGGCGCCTGCCAGCAGCGCGCGCTGCGCCAAGGCGACATCGAGGGCGGCCAACTGCGCGACTGCCGGCAGCATCAGCTTGCCATCGGCGAACTCGAGGGCGAGGGTGCGTCCATAGACCTCGCCGAGCGGATGCACGGCGGCAAGCCGCGCCAACACCGGGGCGAAGGCGCGATGCGGCGGGGCGCCGATGGTGGCGAACAGCTCGACCCCGACCCCGAGGGCGGCCAGGCCATCGGCGCAATTGATCGCGCAGCCGCCCGCATCTTCGCGGTGCACCACGATCTCGCGCAGGCCGCTGCGCCCGGCCGCCGCCGCAGCCCAGCCGGCGAAATCGGTAATGCTGCGCATCGGCGTGAAATCGTCGATGCCGCGTCGGGTGCCGACCACCTGGATCATCTCATCGACGAAGCCGTCGAAACCCGCCACTGCGCGCAAAGCGGGGATCTTGCCCTGCCGCGCAGCCAGGGTCTCGGCAAGGCGGTGATAGACGCTCATGGGCAGCGCACGATCTGGGCGTCGGTGAACACATCGGCCTCGTCGCGGCTGCGCGTCGAGAACTCGCTGACCACTGCGCCCTGCGGTCCGGCGGTGAACCAGTGCTTCACATTCGGGCCGAGGGTCGCCTGGTCGCCGGGCTTGAGATGCACGGTGCGGAACACCGTCACCGCGCCGCGCTTGTCGCCAGGCAGACGGGCCAGCGCAGCGGCCTTGTCGGCCTCGCCGTGATCGCCGGCGAGATGCAGGAACACCTCGCCCTGGCGCACGCGGAAGGTCTCCTCCTTGCCCGGATCGCCCTCGATCGGCGGGTGGCGGTGCTCGGGACAGGTCTGGCCCGGCGTCATCATCAATTCCTTGGCGCAGCAGCGCTTGGTGTTGACGTAGACGTGGATGGCGAGGCCGAACTCGGCGTAGCGGCCGAGGCCGAAGTCGGCGATCTCGATCGCCTCGGCCTCGTCGTCGCGCAGGGTGAGACCGGCAGCACGCATCTGCGCGGCGGCGGCGGCAGCGCGCTCGGCGCGCTGCAACTGGGTCATCGTGGCGGCCATGATCGGATCTCCGTCGCTCAGGTTGGCGGCGGCGCGCAGACGCGCCGCAGGGGACAGGGCGTTCCACTCGGCGGCGCGCGGTTCGTCCGGCGCGGGGGTGTAGCGGCAGGCGTCAGCGATGACCGCGGCGAGCGGCGCGATACCGACCCCCTGCGCCAGGCACAGCCGCGCCGCGCCGACCAAGCGGTCGTCGGCGGCCAGCTTGCGCCACGGATCACGCGCCACGCGCGCCACCGGATCAGCCAGGGCGCGATTGCGGTAGCGCCCCAGCAGGTCGTCGGCGATCGCCAAGCTGTCGGCCTCGGCGCTGCCACCGTGGCGACGGCCGAAGGCAGCGGCCACCGCCACCGTCACGGCGCGGACCCGCGCAACCAGGCCATCATCAGCCATGCAGTCGGGAATGGTGGCGTAGCCGCGCAGATGGCCGCCGTAGGCCAGGCAGGCGTGGGTGAGGTTGTGCAGGTAGAGCTTCTGCGCGAGCACCAGGTCGAAGTCGTCCTTGGCAACCAGGCCGGGGACCTGCGGGATCGCGGCGCGGAAGGCGGCGCGTTCGACCGGCAGCTTGGCGTAGGGTTCGACGCGGATGTCGAGCGGATCCTCGCCCGGGCCGGGTGGCGGGATCATGCGTCCGATCGAGGTGCGCACGCAGCCGAAGCGGCCGTCGAGAGCGCCATCGGCGGCGAGGATCGCGGCGCGCAACTGCTCGTGCGCCTGGGCTCCGTTCTCGCACACCAGGATGTCGAGCGGCGCCGTCCGCGTACGGATGCCGGCAGCGAGCGGCGCCCCCAGGCGCGGCAGGACATTCAACCCGACCGCCGTGGCGGCGAGATCGCAGGCCGCAACCGCCGCCGCAACCGCCGTCTGGTCGCGGCCGTCGATGATCGCCACCCCGCGCACCTCGGTGACGCGCTCGCCGCTGTTGTCGACCAGACGCACGCGATAGCCGCCGCGCGCACGCAGGCCCTCGACCAGGACGGGGGAGACATCGACGAAGACGATGCGCCAGCCGGCCGCTGCGAAGGTCGGGGCGATGAAGCCGCGTCCGATGTTGCCGGCGCCGAACTGCACGAGGGTGGGCATGGCGACCAGTATGCAGATCAGGCTGCGACAGGAATGCCTGGGGGAGCGCCGGGCATGCCTGGAGTACTACATTCGGCGACTCGATGTACAGGAGGCGCAGAGACACAGAGATTCGAAAGGGGTTAGAGATTCGGCACCGTTCATACTAAACACGGCGATAAGGGGCCACACAGAGCACCAGAGTGACCAGAGAGAGCATGGTTTGCACGGCGCATTGGCTTTCACCGTACGGGTGAACACGAGAAATCATGCAAAGCCTTGTCTTGACCTCTGGTAGCTCTGGTGCTCTGTGTGAAATGCGGTCTCTGGGATCAGTCCCGCGGATCGCCCCTGCCGTTCTTGCGCTGCATCGCCACCACGACGATGACCACGGTCAGGCAGACCAGTACCGCCAGGACGCTGACGAAAATCAGGATCTTCACGGCTTCTCCTTGTTCAGCTGCTGCACCGACTGGTGCAGGATGGTGCCGACCAGGGCGTCGATGCCGTTGCCGCCGCCACCGACCATGACCTGCGGGGTGATCTGGATCTTGCCCTCGGCGACCAGCTTGAGCAGCTCGAGCTGTGCCACCTGGTCGCGGCCCAGCGCCTTGACCATCGCCTCGTAGGCCTTGGCGCGGCCGTCGCCGGTGATCGTCTGGTAGTCGGCCTCGCCCTTGGCCTCGGCGGCGCGCGCCTTGGCGCCCTGCTCCTTCACCAGCACCTCGTAGGTCGCCTTGGCGAGGTTGCGCTGCTGCTCGGCGTCCTCCTGCGCCTTGACGAAGGACGAACGCGATTCCTGCGCCTTGCGCTGCTCGGTGTACAACGTCTGTTCGTTGACCGCGACCTCGCGATCGGTCTGCGTGGCGATCAGCTTACGCCCGGCCTCGCTGGCATCGAGGTGGATGTTGCCGAGGAACACGCCGTCGCAGGTCACGCGGACCTTGGCCAGCTCGATCTTCATCCGGTCATTGGCGGCCTTCTCGACCAAGCTGCGGGCATTGACGAACTCCAGGGCGTTCATCGTCTCGGCGACATTGCGGAAGATCGCACGCACCGCCGGCAGGATGACCTTGGCTTCGAGCAGTTCGAGGTTCTCGTCCTCCTGGTCGTCCTTCACCATGCGGTCGGGATCGCCGAGCAGTGCCACCAGGTAGGGCGCATTGCTCGCCTCGACCGCACAGGCGACGCGCACATCGATCGGGAAGGAGAACCCGTCCTTGGTCCGCACCGTGACCGACCAGTCCTGGCCCGCCGCCGCAGCTTTGGCTGCGGTACGCGCCGCCGCCTGCTGGTAGGTGTACACGCGCTGCGCCGTCTTGATGATCGTCGGGCTGAAGGCGTTGGTATTGAGGTAGTAGGCGCCAGGCTTCATCGGTTCGCGCCAGATGCCGCGCTCGCCCTGGGCAACCAGGCTGGTGCCGTTGACGGCGTTGGCGTCGGCGGCCGGCGCCTCGGGCCCGGTCTTGGGCAGTGTGCCGGTGCGCGCCGTGATCACCGCCACGGTGCCCGGCGCGACATTGAGCACGTCGATGTTGGTGATGCTGTGCAGCACCGGGTTGTAACGGTAGGTGCCCGGGGTCAGCACCGTCACCTGCGGCCCGCGCTGGCCGTCCTTGGTCAGGAAGGTGACCGGATCGAGCATGTCGACCACGGTCCCCCACGGCCGGGCGAAGGTCTCGCCGTCGGCCAGGGCGCCGCCGTCCTTGGCGGTGACGAACCCGAGCTGGCCGTGCTCGATGATCGCCACCGGCACCTCCTCGACCTCGTAGAGGAAGGGGATGAAGCCGAAGTGCCAGCCGGGTCCGAGGAGCTGGGCCTGCGGACCCTGCTCGCCGGCGCGCGCGACGATGTGGCCGGGCGGCATGTTGCCGCCGAAGTGCTTGGTCACGATGCCGGTGCGGTCGGCGGCGATCACCACCGACGAGCCGATCAGCAGTCCGGTGACCAGGAGCAGCGGCGCCATGATCAGCAGGGCGAGGCGGGCGGCGCGTGGCAGATTCGCGACCAAGGCCGCGCCGGTGACGAGGATGGCGAGGACGGTGAAGAACAGGATGGACAGCATGGCGGGCTCCGGGGCGGGATGCTGTGGTGTCGCCGGCTGTCCTCAAGCGGCAGGTCGGCAACCTGCGTACAGCACCCGGCTTGCCCCCCGTTCCGCACCTCCCACCATCCCCGCGCATGGATCCGGTCTCCCTCGTCTCGGCAGCGATCATCGGCGTGATCGAGGGCATCACCGAGTTCCTGCCGATCAGCTCGACCGCGCACATCCGCCTCGCCGAACTGGCGACCGGCTTCCAGGACCGTGGCGAGACCTTCGCTGTCGTCATCCAGCTCGGTGCGATCCTCGCGGTGGTCGCCTACTTCTGGACGCGCCTGTGGCGCCTGACGGTGGGCTGCGTGCAGCGCGATCCGGCCAGCCTGCGCTTCCTCGGCGGGCTGGTGCTGGCCGCGATCCCGCCCGGCATCCTCGGCCTGCTGCTCAACAGTTGGCTGGAGAAGCACGTCTTCGGCGCCTACGAGCTGGCGATCATCGCCGCGACCATGCTGCTGGGCGGCCTCGCCATCCTCGCCATCGAGCGCTGGCGCCCCGCGCCGCGCCATGCCGACGTCGCGGCCCTGCCGCCGCGCACCTGCCTGCTGATCGGCTTCATGCAGGTGCTGGCGATGATTCCGGGCGTCTCGCGCAGCGGCGCTTCGATCATGGGCGCGATGTGCGTCGGGGTCGAGCGCAAGGCGGCGACCGAATTCTCGTTCTTCCTCGCCATCCCGATCATGCTCGGCGCCTCGGTGCTGAAGCTGGCCAAGCACCACGACCAGATCACCGGCGACTTCGCCAATGCCATCGCGGTCGGTTTCGTCGTCTCCTTCATCGTCGCCCTCGGCGTCATCCACTGGCTGCTGCGCTACGTCGCCAGCAACACCTTCCGGCCCTTCGCCTGGTACCGCCTCGCCGCCGGCGTGGTGATCGCCATCCTGCTCGCCTGCGGCCTGGTGCCGATGGCGGTGGAGTAGGCCAGCATGCCGTCGTTCGGCGTTCGGTGTTCGGCGTTCGGCGTTGCGAGACCAGCGCATGCTGCGTTGCCCCCCGTTCACCAGACATATGAAGGAATCACAAGCGCCGGATGCCGCGGAAGACTCTGCGGAACGCCGAACGCCGAACGCCGAACGCCGAACCAATCACAGCCATGCCCCTGATCGTCCTCGAAGGTCCTGACGGCTGCGGCAAGAGCACCCAGGCCGGCCTCTTGTGCGAGCGCCTGGCCGCCGCCGGGCGCACGGCGTTGCGCCTGCGCGAACCCGGCGGCACGCGCCTGGGCGAGGCGGTGCGCGGCATCCTGCTCGACAAGGCCACCGTCGCCTGCGCCGAGGCCGAGCTGTTCGGCTACCAGATGGCCCGTGCCCAGCTCTGCCACGAGGTCATCGCCCCGGCCCTGGCGCGCGGCGACTGGATCGTGCTCGACCGCTTCTGGCATTCGACCATCGCCTACCAGGCGTGGGGCCTGGGCCTGGATCCGGTGCGCGTGCGCGCCGCGATCGATCTCGCGGTCGGCAGCGTGCGCCCCGACACCGCCCTGTACCTGCGCCTGGCCGACAGCGAAGCCCACCTGCGCCGCAGCGCCCGCGCCGAGGCCGACCGCATCGAATCGCGCGGCGACACCTACCGCAGCCGCGTGGTCGCGGGCTACGAGGCGCTCGCCACCGCCGGCGACCTGACCCCGCTCGACGCCGCAGGCACGACCGCCGAGGTCGCGGCGCGGGTGTGGGCGGCGGTCAACCGCGGCTGAGCCGCAGGGCCACCCACACGACATGGTGCGCGCCACGCGCGCCATGGCCACGCACGCTGACGACCTCGGGCTGGAAGCCGGCCTGGGCCAGACGGCGGGTGAACGTGGGGTCGTCGGCCGCTGACCACACCGCCAGCACGCCGCCCGGACGCAGGACACGGTGCGCCGCGGCCAGACCGGCAGCGCTGTACAACCAGCCGTTGGTGATCGCCGTCAGGGCGCGCGGCCCGTTGTCCACATCAAGCAGGATCGCGTCGTAGGTCGACCGGCTGGAACGCAGCAGCCCGGCGACATCCCCCTGGTGCACCTGCAGTCGCGCATCACCCAGGGCATTCCCCGCAACCTGGGCCAGCGGCCCTCGATTCCACACCACCACGGCGGGCAGCAGTTCGGCGACGGTGACGCGGCCGGCCGGCCCGACCGCGCGCAGGGCGGCGGCCGCGGTGAAGCCCATGCCCAGGCCGCCGACCAGCACACGGTGATCGGGGGCCGGGGCGAGGCGCGCACAGGCCAGGGAGGCGAGCGCGTCCTCCGAGCCGTGCGCGTGGCTGTTCATCAGCTCGTCGTTGCCCACGCGGATCGAGAAGTCGCGGCCGTGCTGGTACAGCCGCATCTCGCCGCCGCCGGCGATCGGCGCGCTATCGAGCAGGATCCACGGCTTCATCCCCGGCCGTTCACGAGTGGCTGTCGCGCGGGTGGTACACGTGAACGATCTGCTCGACCGGCTCGCAGCGGTCATCCGCGCCGAGATGCGCGTGGCTGGCCAGCTCGCCGCTCAGGCGCCACTGGCGATCGACCGGCTTCTCGCGTTTGAGCACAGCGATGGCGCCGGGATGCCAATCGATGGCGACGCGGCGGCCGGTCAGCGCGGCAACCAGTTCCTTGAGGATGATCTCGTGCGAGACGATGGCGAGGCGCTGGGCGAAGGGCTTGCGTGCCTTGAGTTCAAGCACGGTCTTGGCGATGCGCTCCTGCAGCGTGCGGTCGGACTCGGGATGCGACGGCTTGCCCGCCCCGGCGCGGCGCTCCGCCCAGTCGGGATCCATCGCGCTGGTCGGGCTGAACGGGCTGCCGAGGACATCCGACAGCAGCACCTCGCCGAGTTTCCAGTCCGGCGTCACCGCGGCGCCCAGGCGGTCGGCCGTCTCCAGGCAGCGGCGGAAGGGCGAGCTGAGCACCGCGTCGATCGCGCCCAGGGTCTTGAGGTGCTGCGCGCAGCACTCGGCCTGACGCACCCCGATCTCGGCCAGGGCGGGATCGAGGCGCAGGTGCGGCAACGTGCCGCGCACCTTCAGCTTCTGGTCCCAGGAGACGGGATAGCCGTGACGGATGAGGATGAGGGTTTGCATGGGGCGGGGGGCGGGGGGGCGGGGGGCGTTGCGTTAGCAGATATGGCAGGGATGTGATGGGGGGAAAGGCGGAAGGCGGAAGGCGGAAGGCGGAAGAGTTGCTCGCAAGCGTACGCCTGAATACCTCGCGTGGCTGCGAAAGCATTTCTTCCGCCTTCCGCCTTCCGCCTTCCGCCTTCCTACTTCCGCCTTTCACCATCGGTCACCGCTAACCCAACGCCATCAGGGGGCGGGGACAGGCACACTATCGTGACCAGCAGCCAGTAGGCCCTCTCTACCCGCGCAACAACGCTACCGTCACCCCGGCGACCGCCGCGAGCAGCAGCAGGACGATCATCGGCATCAGCCAGACCGGCATCCCGCGCGGGGCGGCCAGGCGCTTGGCGAAGCGTTTCGCATCATCGGGGCGTTCGATCACGGCGCGCAGTTCGCGGCTGAACTCCTCGGCGTTCTGCGGCCGCTTCGTCTTGTCCTTGTTCATCGCCCAACGGATGAAGGCGTCGATGCCCTCGGGCAGGTCGGCGAAATGGGTGCGCGGCGGCGGCGCCTCGGACTTCAGCACCTTCTCCATGACCTCCTGCGAACTGCGTCCATCGAAGGGCAGCCGGCCGGTGACGGCGTGGTAGAGGGTGGCGCCGAGGCTGTACAGGTCGCTGCGGTGATCGGCCTGCTTGGCGTCCATCACCTGCTCGGGCGGCATGTAGGCCGGACTGCCCATCGCCACGCCCGACATGGTCAGCTGCTCCCAGGCGCCACTGCCTTCGATCTGCTTGCCGAAACCGAGGTCAGCGAGCTTGGCGACGGTACCGCCGGACAGCATGATGTTGGCCGGCTTGATGTCGCGGTGGATGATGCCGCGTGCCGCGACCGCTTCGAGGGCGCTGGCGATTTCCAGGACCCAGCGGCAGGCGTCGCGCCATGCCACCTTGCGCTTGCGCTCGATCTCGTCCTCGAAGCTGTGCCCCTCGACCAGTTCCATGGCGAGGAAGAACTTGCCCTGGTCGAAGCCGAAGCCGCGCACGCCGACGATGTGCGGGTGATCGACCTTCTGCGCCAGCTCGGCCTCGCGCTTGAAGCGGGCGAGGAACTCCTGGTCGCGCGCCGACTCCTCGTTGAGCACCTTCAGCGCGACCTTGGTCCCGTCCGGATGGACCGCTTCATAGACCGTCGCGGTGGCGCCTTCGCCAAGCTTCTTGCCGACCCGGTACTTGCCGAGCGTGCGCTCGCCCAGCGCGGCGGGCATCGGCGAGCGGATCGGCACGCGCAGGACCTGGCCGCACGCCGGGCAGGGCAGCCGGCCATCGGCAGGGTGCGTGGTCGGGACGAACTTATGCCTGCAAGCAGGACAGCGGAAGGCTTGGGCCACGCTGCCAGTATGGGAGGGCCGGCGACCATCGCCAGCACGAGATGAGGTGCGCGAGCTCTACTTCCCCATCTGAGCGTCAATCGCCGCGTCCAGGTCGGCGAAGGCCTTGTCCACCTCGGCATCGAGGGCGGCAAGGACGTTGTCGACCGACGCCGCGGTGTAGGGCCGCGGCTTCTGCACCAGATCCGGCGCGATCGGTTCCGGCTGCGCCGTCGGGGCCTGCGCAGGCGCCGTCTCCGGCTTGGGCTGGGCGGCGGCCACCGCCGGGGCGGGGGCAGGGACGAGGTCGGAACGCTTCAGCCCCGCCCCTTCGAGGAAGCCAAGGGCCACCTGCGAGGTAACGGCGAACTGCAGACCCTGCAGCACCACACCAGCTTCGTTCTGGCGGATCACGAAGGTGTTGATGCCCAGCACAATGCCGTCAGCGCTGATCAGCGGCCCGCCGCTGTTGCCGGGATTCACCGCCGTCTCGGTCTGATAGACGTGCTTGCCGTTGATCCCGCCGTGGTCGGCGAGGAAGCTCGACACGGTGCCGGTGGTCAGGGTCCACAACCCGCCGTGGCCGGGATGGCCGATGGCGACTGCCGGCTCGCCGGGCACGGCGCGCTCGGGATCCAGTTTCAGCACCGGGCCGTAGTCGCCCTTGGGGATCTCGAGCAGGGCGAGATCCAGTTCGCCGTCCTGCTTGACGATACGCGCCGGCAGCGGCTCGGCCAGGTCGCGCTTCATGTCGCCGCTGAGCTGGGCCGGCTTGCGGAACACCAGGACGCGATCCGGCACCTGGCCGCCGACACTGACGACATGCGCGTTGGTCAGCACCCGGCCGGCGCCATCGACGACGAAGCCGGTCCCGAGCGAGCAACCGTCCACCCCCTCTTTCATCGCGACGATGCACACCACGCCCGGGCTGAGGCGCTGGTACAGATCCTTGGCGCTGGCGGCCTGCGCGTCGAGCGCAAGAAGCAGCAGGCTGGCGGAAGCGGCGAGCGGGGCGATGCGGGGCATGGGGGTCCTCGGGTCGGTACCTTGCCGCGCAACGGTGGCCAGGGCAAGCGCGGTCCGGCCACGCCGGGACAGCATGAGGCCGGCTCTGTCAATTGGTCACACAGAGCACCAGAGAGACCAGAGGGAAAGGGTATTGTAGGGTGCGACCCGGGAACCAGCGACATCGCGCTAAGCCTTGCCTTGACCTCTGGTCGCTCTGGTCCTCTGTGTGAATTCCCTGGTCTGGGTTGAGCCTTCGATCCTTCCGGCTAGCCTCGCCGCCGTGACCGCCTCCAGCACCCACGGTACGCAACCCGGCGGATCCGACGTCGAACGCACCATCGGCGGCGTCGATTCCGCCGCCGCCGTATCCATCCCGCTGGCCCCGCCCGAGCGCGGCTACCGCGTCGAACGGCTGCTCGGCAAGGGCGGCGAGGGCGAGGTGCACCAGGCGTTGCAGCTCGCCTTCGGCCGCGCCGTCGCCGTCAAATCCCTGCGCAACCCCACCCCCGATCCGCGCCAGATCCGCCGCTTCCGCGCCGAGGCCGCGGTCACCGCCCTGCTGGAACATCCCAACATCATCCCGGTCCACGACCTGCGGGTCGCCGAAGACGACCGGCTGCAACTGGTGATGAAACGGGTCAGCGGGCAGACCTGGCGGGGCCTGCTCGATGGCGCTCCGCCCGGACCTGGCCGCCGGCCACTCAACGGCGAGGAGCACATCGAGGTGCTGCTGAAGGTCTGCGACGCGGTGTCCTTCGCGCACAGCCGCGGCATCCTGCACCGCGACCTGAAGCCCGAGAACGTGATGGTCGGCGAGCACGGCGAGGTGCTGGTGATGGATTGGGGCTGCGCCTGCCACGTCGGTCCGACCGCCCCGCATCCCGACATCCCCGTGCTGACCGCCCTGAGCGGGGTCAGCGGCACGCCGGCCTACGTGTCGCCCGAGCAGGCGCGCGGCGAGCACGCCGCGTGCGGGGCATGGACCGACGTCTACCTGCTGGGCGGCATCCTCTACCGCATGCTGACCGGCAGTCCGCCACACCGCGCCACCGGCGTGCAGCAGGCGATTGCCCAAGCCGCGCGCGGAGAGCCGGTCGAAGACCCGTCGCAACGCGCCGGACGCAAGGTGCCTGGCGAACTGGCGCGCATCGCCATGGATGCGCTGCATCCGGATCCGGCCCGCCGCCTGCGTACGGTCAGCGAAATCGCCACCGCCATCCGCCGCTACGTCGAACACCGCGAAGTCCACCGCCTGCTCGCCGAGGCGCGTCGCCAGCACGAACTGGGCAAGGCCGGTGGAGCCGACAGCGACGATGCCTACCGCCGCGCGATCGGTGCCGTCGAACAGGCGGTGCAACTCTGGCCAGAGCAGGCCACCGCCCGTCGCCTGTTCGTCGAGATCGGCCTCGACTCCGCCCGTCACGCCATCGCGGCCGGCTCGTTCCGCGTCGGGCGTCGGCAGGCGCAGGCGGTGGTCGCCGAAAGCGAGCGCCTTGGTGACGGCGCCAACGCCGAGACCGCGACCAAGATCGTGGCGCTGGCCGACCTGCGCGACCGGCAGGCGCGCGGCCGCGAGGCCCAGGCGCGCAGCATGCGTCGCCTCGCCGTCGGCGGCGCCGTGGTCGCCGGCCTGGCCCTGGTCGTCGGCCTGCTCGCGGTCTGGCGCGAAAGCACACAGACCGCCCAGGCGCTCGCCGCCGCCCAGGCCAACCTCGAACGCGCCGAGCAGGAGCGCGCCGCCCGGGTCGAGGGCGAACGCCTGGCCGCACCGGCCCTGCTGTCGCAGGCCCGCGAGCTGGCCCTGCAGCGCAAGTACGATGAAGGCCTGCAGCTGGCGCTGGCCGCGCAGGGCTTCGCGCCCGAGGATGCGGCCGCACCTCTGATCGCCGCCCAGCTGCTGATCGCTGCCGGCCGGCGCACCGAGGCGATCACCGCCCTCGACCAGGCTCTCGCCCTGCGCCCCGATCCGCTGGTCGGCGAACTGCGCCAGCTCTGCCTCGCCCCGCCGGCCGACGCCGACGCGCGCATCGCCGAGACGTTGGTGCGTCTCGGCGCGGGGGCGATGACCGGGGGCCTCAACCTCGCGGCCGAGAAGAAGGCGCAGTTGGCGCGCAGTCAGTTGACGGCCAGCTGGCCAAAGCTCGCTCCGCGCAACATCACCGCCCTTCCCGACGGCACCCTCACTGTGCGTCTGAGCCGCGGCGACTGCGAGATCGACAGTCTCGAACCGTTGCGCGGACTGCCGATCTCCAACCTCGACCTCTCCGGCCAGGACCGCGTGCGCGACCTGGCGCCGCTTGCCTCGCTGCCGCTCACCAGCCTGATCCTGAACGGCTGCGCCGCCAAGGACCTTGCCCCGCTCGCCGGGCTGCGGCTGCGCCGACTGTCCGCCGGGACGCATGTCCTGGATGCCGCGGACCGGCTGCACGGCATGCCGCTGGAGGCGCTCGACCTGACCTGGAGCGGCCAGGACTCGCTCGCGGCCTTGGCTGGCCTGCCGCTGCGCGAACTGCGCCTCTACGGCTGCGACGTCCTGGCCGACATCTCCGCTGCGGCGGCCATGCCGCTCGAGGTCCTGGCGCTGGAGGCGAATGGCAATCGCCCGGGCGGTCCACTCAACGATCTACGCCCCCTGCGCGGCAAACCGCTGCGCGACCTGTCCCTGCTGTGGCAGCGTGGCGTCACCGAACTGGCGCCACTGCAGGGCGCTCCGCTCGGCCGCGTTGCGCTGACCGGAACCGCGATCGCCAACCTGGCGCCGATCGCCCAGCCGGCGCTGCGCAGCCTGCTGATCAGCGAGACCGCGGTCGCCGAGCTCAAGCCGCTGCTCGGCCTTCAGCTCGACACCCTCGAACTCTCCCCGCAGCGCATCCGCTCGCCGCTCGCCGATCTGCGGCGGATCACATCCCTGCGCCTGGTCAACGGCCTGGCGCGCGACGACTTCATCCGCTGGTGCGACCTGCAACGGGCGATCGTCGCCGCCAACCCGGACTACGCCTGGAACGGCCGGGCGGTGTACAAGGACGGGAAGCCCAGCGAACTGCGCTTCAGCAGCGGACTGCGCACGGCCGATCAGCTGCGCGGACTGCCTCTCTCCCTGCTCGAACTGTCCTACTGCCAGGTCGCTGATCTGGCGCCGCTCGCCGGCCTGCCGTTGATCGAGCTCAACCTGTCGCGCAACAAGGCGAGCGACCTGAGGCCGCTCGCCGGCCTGCGCTCGCTGCGCCGGCTGAACCTGGTCGGCTGCCCGGTCGAGGATCTGCGTCCGCTCGCCAAGCTGCAGTTGGAAAGCATCGCCTTCTCGCCGCGCGCCAAGCTCGTCGGCGTCGAGGTGCTGCGCGGCATGTCCACGCTGAAACATCTTAGCGCCGGCGGACCGAGCCTCTCCCCGACCCAATTCTGGTCGGCCTGGGATCGCGGGGAGATCAAATAGAGGTCCGTCCTTGGCCCGCCTTGCCGGTTGCCAGCCCCTCCCGCTGCAGACAAACCCCTCCCGTGGAAGCAGCTACAACACCGACCTCTTTGTACCGCCGGGCGGTGGAGGACTTCAACGTCATCAGCGAGCGTGAGAGCGGAAAATTCCGCATCTCCCTGTTTAACCTGAATGACCACCTCGTCCTGCGCCTCGAGGGCGTGGTCAGCCAGCAGAGTTCGCTGCCGCTGGTGGACAAGGTCAAACCGATCCTCGCCGAGCAGCGCACCCGCAGCCTGATCGTCGATCTCAGCCTGTGCGAACAGCTCAACTCGGCCGCCATCGGGCTGATCGCCTTCTGCACCATGGAGATGGGCCGGCGCCAGGCGAAGACCTACCTGGTGCGGCCAAAGCCGCAGGTCGCCAGCATGCTGAAGGTGCTGGGCGCAGACCGCACCATGACGGTGGTGGCGAGCATCGACGAGATACC
>JAIFND010000100.1 GCA_020047915.1 bacterium
TAGTCGAGGCGGTCGAGGACATAGCGGATGCTCTCGATCGGGGTCGCCGGATTGAGCGCAACGCCGGCCTTCATGCCGAGCTGGCGGATGGTCGCCAGCGTGCGGTCGAGATGGCGGCAGCTTTCGGCGTGGACGCTGACCCAGTCGGCGCCGGCCTGCTTGGCCAGTTGCACCATCAGATCGTTGTCCTCGACCATCAAGTGTACATCGATCGGCAGCGCGGTGTGCGGGCGCAGTTGGCGCAGCTGCTCGAAACCCAGCACCAGGTTCGGGGTGAAGGCGCCATCCATCACGTCGAAGTGCAGAACCTCGCAGCCGACGGCCTCCAGCTTGCGCACCGCGCTTTCGAGATGGCACAGGTCGGCGCACATCAGTGACGGGGCGAGGCGGACCTCGCTGACCGGCACCACGGTGATCGGGGCGACCTGCGGCGCCGCAGCTGGCTGGCCGCACCAGACCTGCTTGAGGTGGCGCAGGCTTTCGCGCAGCATCGGCTCCAATTCGTGGTCGGAATAGTCGCGGCCCAGCTTCGGCCCACCGATCTCGAGGTAGCCGGTCAAATGCGAGACCGGCAGGCGGTCGGCGCGCTCGGCCAGCCAGGCGCGGGTCGCGGCGACATCGATCACGCCCTTCTTGCGCTCGTCCTCGCGGAATCCGAAGGTCTTGTCGTAGAGGGCATCGGTGTTCTTGAGGTGCAATTCCCGGCACCACGGCAGGCCGGCTTCGAGCAGACCCCAGTGGT
The DNA here is from genome assembly GCA_020047915.1 of bacterium. Taxonomy (GTDB): domain Bacteria; phylum Planctomycetota; class UBA11346; order UBA11346; family UBA11346; genus UBA11346. The sequence continues at coordinate 743 of JAIFND010000100.1, forward strand.
CGCTGCGGATCTGCTTGTCGCGTCCGGCCCAGCCGTGCGCGATGTCGATGCAGTAGCCGGGGGCGGCAGTATCGGGATGGGCGTCGTGGTAGGCGGTCAGGTCGGCCATCAACTCGCGCTGCTCGTCGGGGCTGCACGGCGGTTCGGCCTCGCAGCTCATCGGTTCGATGCCGAGTTCGCGCACGCCGTGGCGGTGGGCGACATGCATCAGCTCGTGCATGTGGTGGACATAGGTCTTCCAGCCCTCGCGCTTGGTCCCCATCTGGTCGCGCAACACGGCCCCGGGGTTGTGTCCGGCGGAACGCGCCCCGAGCAGGCCGGCGATCTCGATCAGCCGCTCATGGTTGCGCCTGGCCACGCCGACCCATTCGTCGCCCTGGAAGTACCCGCCGATCTCACGGTGGGCGGTGAATACGCTGCTGATCGTGATACCGTGGTCGGCGGCCTGCGCGTGCATGCGGTGGAAGAAGCTGTCGGGCAGTTGGTATAGCTCGAAGAAGGTGCCGAGTTGCACCTGGTGGACGCCCTCTTCGGCCATCAGCCGGAAGAGCCACGGGTAGCTGTAGCGGTACAGGATGGGGTCGCTTTTGACGCCAAGATCGACGGTCAGGGTGTGCATGACCTGACTCTACTGATCGGATATGATCGATTAAAGTCTATTTGCGACGCAAATATCCTGATCAATCAATCAAAATCAATCTTTCGTCCGTAGGTCAGCATCACGCCGACCACGCTGATGCCTGCCATCAGCCAGAAAACCTGCGGCCCCCAATGCACCAGTAGCAGGCCGCAGAGGGCATTGCCCAGCAAGCCGGCCACGGCGGTGATCAAGGCCATCGCACCGAAGGTCAGGGCGCGTTCCTGACGGGGAGCCAGGTCGGCCAGCCAGGTCTTCTCGGCCCCTTCGGTGAGTCCGGCGATCACTCCGAAGGCGAGCCCGACGGGAATGAGCCAGGCACCGCTCGCCAGGGCCAGTCCAGCGAAGACGGCCGCGGCGGCAAGCCAGCCCAGGCGTAGCATGGCCGCCGCTCCCACACGCGAGGTGATGCTGCCAGCGATGGCCGAGGCTCCGGCCTGCACGATGCCGAGCGCCGCCCATCCCAGGCAGACCTGCCACAAGGGCCACTGTTCCGAACTGCCCTCCGCTGGCAGGCCGGCGACCTGGACCAGCACCAGCAGTGGACTGACCTTGGTCGCCAGCGTGGCGAAGCCGATCGCCACGAGCGGGCGGCGGACCTGGGGCGAGCGCGGCCACCAGCCGCCGGGAGCGGTCGAGCTGGCGGGTTCAAGGTCGGGGCGGTCGCGTAGGCCGCGGGCCAACCAGGCGACCACGAAGGCGACGATGGCCAAGGCGGCGACCGCCATCCACAGCTGGTCGGGACGCAGCCACCAGGCGACCAGGGCGGCTGACAGGCCGCCTGCGGTCGCGCCGAGGTGGTCCATCGTGCGCATGCGGGCGAAGGCCCGGGCGCGTGCCTCGCCGCTCGTCCAGTCGGCGACCAGCGCATCGGTCGCGCTGCCGCGTATGCCTTTGCCGACCCGGTCGGCAACACGACAGCAGACGATCCATACCGGCATGGCGAACAGCAGGCCGACGGCGCTGAGCGGGCGAGCTACGGCATTGACCAGATATCCGGCCCCGACCCAGACGGCACGCCGACCGGTGCGGTCGCTGGCCCGGCCGGTAAAGAGCTTCAGCACCTGGCCCGCCGCATCGGCGAAGCCCTCCATGATGCCCAGCCAGGCGACACCGACCCCGGCAGGCAGCAGAGGCGTCAGGAAGTCGAGCGTGAAATCGTTGGCGAAGTGCAACCAACCGACGCGCTTGATCTGACTGGCCGCATCAGGTCCGGTGCTCGGATTGATGCTCATAGGCGCATGCTGCATCGGCTGCTGTCTTGTCCATGTGATCGCGCCGTCAGAGCAATACCCCGTCCAGTCGCATAGGATAATCCGCATCCTGGTTCCACACGGACTGGGCTTTGCAGGTTGTGCCGCCCAGCCCTGACACTATCCTGCTTCCCTCGTACGCGTCAAACCGCGTCGACGGCGCCCGATCTCCGGTCGCCGCACCGCACTGGTGCGATGTCTTCCCTCCGGGGTCGATGCCACCCCGAAGGAAAGCTATCCCATGGAACTGTACGTCGGCAATCTGCCGTGGTCCGTCACCGACGAGACCCTCACCTCGATCTTCGCCGCGCATGGCCAGGTTGATCGCGCCAAGGTCGTCACCGACCGCGAAACCGGCCGCAGCCGCGGCTTCGCGTTCGTCACCATCAACGACGAGAACGTCGCCAATGCGGCCATCGCCGCACTCAATGGCAAGGACATGGAAGGCCGCGCCCTGACCGTGCGCAAGGCCGAACCGCGTCCCCCGCGTGAAGGCGGCATGGGCGGCGGCGGTGGTCGTGGCGGCGGCGGCGGCGGCGGCGGTGGATACGGCGGCGGCGGCGGCGGCGGTGGCTACCGTCGCTGAAGCGACTGTCGCACTCATAGCACATCCGCGCCGGTCTCAGTTCTTGAGGCCGGCGCGGGTCCCGATGCGATAGGCGCATCTGACCACGCACTCAAGGATACGATATGGCCAAACGCACTCCGGCGACCTTCGCCAAGCGTCAGAGGGAGATGGACAAGAAGCGTTGGGCCGAGGATAAGCGCAAGCGCAAGGCCGAGCGTCGTGCCGATCCGGCAACACCCGGCGAGGAACCGCCCTATGAAGTCTGCCGACCCATCACCGATGGTTGACCCGTCCGCATGCGAACGAAAAGGCGCTGATGAGGCGCGCCGTCTGCCTGCCATCATCCAGGGTGGCATGGGTGCCGGCGTGTCGCACTGGTACCTTGCCCGGGCTGCGGCCCAAGCCGGGGCTCTGGGCGTGGTTTCGGGGACAGCTCTCGACCGCCTGCTCGCCTATCGACTCCAGGATGGTGACACGGACGGCCAGATGCGCCGGGTCATGGCGACCTTCCCGTTTCCGGCCATCGCTGAACGCGTGCTCAAACGCTGGTATCTGCCCAAGGGGGTCGCTCGCCCCGGGGCCTACGACCACATCCCGATGCTCGGTCACGAGCCCACGCCAGAGTGCCTCGACCTGCTGGTACTCAGCAGTTATGTCGAAATCGTCTTGGCCAAGGAGGGGCACAACGGCCCCATCGGCATCAATCTGCTCGAAAAGATCCTGCCTCCGAACCTCGCCGCTCTCTATGGCGCCATGCTCGCCGGGGTCGATGCCGTCCTGATGGGTGCTGGCATTCCACGTGAGATCCCTGCTGCCCTGGATCTGATGGCCAAGCATCAACCCGCCAGTCTGACGCTGCGGGTCGAGGGCTCGCTGCCCGGCGAAGTCTCACGCATCGTATTCTCTCCGGTTGATGTGGTCGGACCGGCACCGCATCCGCCTCTGCGCCGCCCGGTGTTCCTGGCGATCATCACCTCTGACACCCTGGCCCAATCGCTGTTGCGCTCGACCGATGGCAATGTCGATGGCTTCGTGGTCGAGTCACCGATCGCCGGAGGTCACAATGCGCCGCCGCGCGGCAATTCGGGTGAACGCAACGCGCGTGGCGAGCCGATCTATGGGCCGCGTGACGCTGCCGACCTCGAACGGCTGGGGCGGCTCGGCCGGCCCTACTGGCTGGCTGGTGGCTATGGCGTTCCAGGAGGGCTGGCCAAGGCCAGAGCTCTCGGAGCTCAGGGGGTCCAGGTCGGCACGGCCTTCGCCTTCTGCGCGGAATCCGGGCTGCGGGCCGATCTGAAGGCCCAGGTGCTGGAGCAGGTCCGCTCGGGCACCGTCGGCGTGTTCACCGACCCGCTCGCCTCCCCGACCGGCTTCCCGTTCAAGGTCGTTGAGACGCCAGGGACGATCTCTGAGGCGGCGCTGTACGAGGCGCGGCCGCGCATCTGCAACCTCGGCTATCTGCGCCAGGCCTATCGCATGCCGGACGGAGCCATCGGCTGGCGCTGCCCCGCCGAGCCGGAAATGAGCTTCGTCGCCAAAGGCGGCGACCCGGCTGCACTGGCCGGCCGCAAATGCCTGTGCAACGCCCTGCTCGCCACGGCCGGCATGCCTCTGAACTCACCCGGAGGTGGTCCCGAACTTCCGGTCATCACAGCGGGTGACGATCTGCTGCAGTTGGGAGCCCTGCTGCCCCGTTTGGGCGAGTTTACGGCGGGCGACGTCTGTCGGATGATCTCCTCGCCCTGACTCCGATTGGCCGCCAGCGATGGCTTGCTACCATCCAGGCATGCGCCTGACCTGTGCCATCCGTCCACCGGCCCGTTGCCACGCCCTGGTGCGCTGGACGACCGGGGACGGGGGTCTGAGTGATCTGCCGGTTGCGATCCGGCATCTGGCGGAAGAGCGCTTGCGCCACGCCGCGATCGTCGTGGTGCCGACCCTTGGGCAGATGGCGGCGCCCTGGTTGGCCGTGGTCAAGACCCCACGTTGGGATGATGCGGTCGAGAGTCGACGGCGTGGCGGCGCCCTGACCCGGGCGTTGATCGCCGAGCGCATCGGTTCGGCGGCCCTGTCGGCCCCGGCTGGGGTCGAGCCCGAGGGCCTGCTGCCGTTCCTGATCGGTGCGACCCAGGGGACCTATGCCTGGGATCGCTACCAGGCGCACCCCGCAGCGCGCCTCGAGGAAATGGTCCTGCTCGTCGAGCGCCCGGCCTCGTGGAAGCGGGTTCTCGACTCGGCCTCGGCCATCGGCGGGTGGGTCGCGCGCTGCCGCGACCTGACCAATCTGCCCGCCTCGGATCTGGGGCCGGACGAGTTCGAGGCCGAGGCGCGCACCGTTGCGCGCACGGCGGGTCTGCGCCTGCGGGTGTTGAACGAACGGGCCTGCGCCAAACTGGGCATGGGCTGCCTCCTGGCCGTGGGCCGAGCCAGTCCGCGTCGTCCGCGCATGCTGGTACTTGAGCTTCCTGGAGCAGAGTCAGAGGCCCCGTTGGCGATCTGCGGCAAGGGCGTGTGCTTCGACACCGGCGGACTCAACATCAAGACCGGCGATGGCATGCTGCTGATGCGCAAGGACATGGGTGGTGCGGCCGCGGCCCTGTGCGCCCTTGCCGCCGCGGCTGGAAACCAGCGGCGTACCGTGCGGGCCTACCTCCCGCTGGTCGAGAATGCGATCAGCGGCGAGGCCTTCCGGCCGGGTGACGTTCTGCGGGCGCTGGACGGAACCACAGTCGAGATCGGCAATACCGACGCAGAAGGTCGCCTGATCCTTGCCGACGCCATCGCCCTGGCCCGGCGTGAGGGGGCCGGCCGCATCGTCAGTGTCGCCACCCTGACGGGCGCAGCGATGACGGCGCTGGGTCGCGTGCATGTGCCGCTGATGGCGACCGAGGACAGCCTGGCGGACGACCTGCTGGCCAGCGCCCGGGCGAGCGGCGAGAAGCTCTGGCGTCTGCCTCTCGATGCCGAACACCGCGCGATGGTGCGCGGGCAGGTGGCCACGCTCAACAACGCCCCCGGTGGCGGCGAAGCCGGCTGCATCACCGCCGGCGCCTTCGTCGCCCACTTTGCCGGCAGCACGCCCTTCGCCCATCTCGACATCTCGCCAGCCTCGTGGATGCCCAAGCCCTGGGAGCTCGGGCCGGCCGGAGCCACCGGCACCATCGTGACAACCCTCGCGAGGTTGGCATGCGGGTGAAGATCTGCGGTTTCACCAGGCCCGAGGACGTCCTGGCGGCGCTGGATGCCGGGGTCGATGCGATCGGCCTGAACCTGGCGCGGGGTCCGCGCCGTATCAGTCTCGATCAGGCGGTGGCCCTGGCTGCGCTCGTTCCACCGATGGTCCAGGTGGTCGCCCTGTTCGTCGATGCCGATGAGGACGCCATCCAGGCCGCGTTGGCGGCGACCCGCTGCACGGTGGTCCAGTTGCACGGCGACGAACCGCCGGAGTTGGCCGAGCGCCTGCGCCGCCGCGTCCCCGTCATCAAGGCCTTCCGCATCGCCGGCCGCGCAGATCTTGACCGGGTTGCCGCTTATCCCGCTGATGCGGTCCTGCTGGATGCTGCGGTACCCGGAGTGCATGGTGGGTCGGGCCGGGCCTGGGATCATGGCCTGCTTGCCCAAACGGAATTGCGCCAGCCGGTGATCCTGGCCGGCGGACTCGGCCCTGACAACGTCGCCGCGGCCATCGCTGCGACCAGGCCATGGGCGGTGGACACCGCCTCCGGCGTCGAGAGCGCTCCCGGCCTCAAGGATGCGGCCCGCATGCGTGCATTCGTCGTCGCCGCACATCAGGCCTGACGCGCCCGTGCCGCGCCTGCTGCTCATCCTCGGACTGACCGCTGCCGTTGCTGCAATCCTGCTTGGCTACCGCTTCCGGGTCATGATGGCCGGTGGCAAGGCGGTGCTGATGCTGATTATCCTCGGTGCCCTGGTCTGGTTCGCGCTCAGTTACAAGCGTAGCAGGCGCTAGAGTCCTTGAGGGCAGCGACTTTGACCTGCCACGTCAAAGTCGGCAAAGTCGCTGCCCGTGAGGACTCGGGGGTGCGGGGGCGCAGCCCCTGCAGCAACAGCCAGCTAGCGGGGCGACGCCCATCCCCGCTAGGGTGATCATTGCGGTCCGGCCCGGGCTGATGATCATGTCCCCATGCGCGATAATGCCGATCTGATACGGCGGGCGGCCGACGTGAAGCAGGCCCTGCTGATGGCCCTCAAGCACGCCAACACGGCCGTGCTTGATGGCACGGTCGATGAACGTGACGCCCAGGTACTTGCTGCCGCCCTCGATCAGGTCCGGCGGGCGCGCGACTCGCTGGAATTTCTTGGAAAACGCCTGGATTTTCACCGTGAGATCGATCGTCTGATGGCTGGCGGAGCCAACGACGAGACCAGCCGCCTGATGATCGGGCTGGTACGTATGGGGGTGGACGGCGGCTATGATGTCGGGGAAGTCCGACGCATGGTCGATCAGGCGCTGGGCCGCAGCAATCCCTGAACGGCTCAGCCTCCGGCGATGGCCGGGACGATATCGACGGTCTCGCCGTCCTTCAGGGTGGTGGCCTGGCCATCGAGGAAGCGGATATCCTCTTCGCCGACGAACACGTTCACGAACTTGCGCAGCTTGCCCTGGTCATCGCACAGCTTGGCGCGCAGACCCGGATGGGCCGCCTCAAGATTCGCGAGCATCTGATCGACCGTCGCGGCCTGGATCTGGACCGTCTCGGCCCCGTTGGTGAGGTTGCGCATGACGGACGGAATGCGGACGGTGACGGGCATGGCCAGCTTCTAGCGGCCACATCCGCCGTGCAATGGCTGCCACACCCGAGATTCCGCTGTGTTCCGGGTCCAGGGCAGCGCCCTGGCCGCAGCGTAGCGAGGACCGGGCGCCGAGTTGCGGTGGCGGCATACAATCGGCGTAGTAGATGCCGCCACGGTTTCGGAGCGATAGCGACGAAATCGAGCCACGACAAAGCCCGCGGGGCCTGGGGCAGAGCCCCAATGGCGTAAAGGTAAGCCTTTGTTCCGAGATGTGTGGGTATCTCTCGGTTTATCCCAGATTTGTAGCGGAAGGCGGAAGGCGGAAGGCGGAAGGCGGAAGAAATGCCAGGTGGTGCCGACGGGCGCGGGTTGCACATGCCGATGCCCCGCGCCCGA
>JAIFND010000153.1 GCA_020047915.1 bacterium
GCGTAAAGGTAAGCCGGGGGTATGTGGTTCTGCGTCGAAATCCGTAGGTTGGATGGAATCAAGGCGGAAGGAGGAAGGCGGAAGGCGGAAGGCGGAAGAGTTGCTGGGGGCTGCGGTTGGATGCCGTGCGACGGGGCATCGTCATCGCCCGATCGGGCGCGGGGCATCGGCACGTGGAACCCGCGCCCGTCGGCACCACCTGGCATTTCTTCCGCCTTCGGCCTTCCGCCTTCCGCCTTCCGCTACAAATCTGGGCTTAACCGAGAGACACCCACGCATCTCGGAACAAAGGCTTACCTTTACGCCATTGGGCATGCCCCCTTTAGCAAAAAGCCTGTTTTCGCTGATTCCGCAAAATATCGACCGAAGGGAGGCGAAATCAGCGAAAACCAGGAACCTGTCGGATAATCTCCGACAGGTTCCTAGCCGCCCGGTTTCCCTTACCGCCGCCCGTCCTCCAGACGGACACGCAGCAGACGCGACTTATCCAGGCCGCGCAGCAGCCCGTCACCCCATTCGAGGGCAGCGGAACCATCGGCAGGCCATAGCGCCGCCCCGGCGCGCAGCGGATCGTCGCGCCCGGGACGCCGGCCATTCTCGCGCAACCAGGTCCACGGAATGCGCAGTTCCCAGACCAGGCCAGCAGGTCCGGCGGCGGCACGGGCCTGGATCGGCGCACGCGCGGGATCCTCGGGGACCGCACTGGACAGGACCCGGGGCCTGGCGACGCCGTCGTTCCAATCGAGGGCGAGCAGCAAGGGCGCACCGGGACGGAACTCGTTGTCGCCAACATCGGCGGCCAGACGCAACCGGCCGACCCACCCGGCCGGCACGGCGGTGCGCAGCGCGCAGAACAGGGCCTCGTCGGTCCAGGTGAACTGCGCCTGCAGACCCGGACCAGCTGGAGCGGCAGGCCAGTCCTCGCATTGTCCATCGATCACCGGAGCCCGCTCGGCCTTGGGCGCGACCACCGGTTGCGGCGCCGCCTGCGGGGTGGCCAACGGCGCTATGGCGGTGATCCCGCGCACCGTGGCAAGCAAAGCCACGCCATCGACCTCGATCGGACGGACCGGTGGCCAGACCGGCATCGCCGGCAGCACCGACTCGGCCTCGATGGTGCCAAGGGCCGGATTCACCAATTGTCCCCGGACCGTCCCATCGCGGTCGATCGCCACGGCGATGGCCCGGGAGCCGACCGGGACGACCGCGTGGTAACGCCGGCGCCAGTTCTCGACCGGGGCGAGCCAGAAGGCCTCGCCGCCATCGAGGCGCTGCCCCAGCACGCCGACCCGGTCGTTGCGCTGCGTGCTGCGGATGCGCACATCACCGACCAGTTGCTCAAAGAAGCCCAGGCGTTCCTGCCACACCGACGACCAATGCTGGGTCACCACCTGGCGGCAGAGCAGCGCGCCCTTGCCATCGAGGACGGCGGAGACGTAGCGGCCCTCGTCGGCCCGCCCGACGATGATCATGCGGCTGCCCGAACGGTAGGCGGTGGAGAGTTCTTCCATGCCGAGTTTGAGCCGGCTCTGCGAACGGTCGGCCGGACGCCACAGCACCGCGCCCTGGCGGGCGGCGACCAGCAGCGAGCCGTCGTCAAGGCCGAGCGACATGCCCTGCTCGGCACCTTCGATGCCGAGCGGGATCAGCGCCAGGCGTTCGCCGCTCAGCCGCGAGCGGATCTCCAGGTGCAGGGCGCGGTTGCGCCACAGTGCGAGGTGCACCTCGTCGGCATGGCTGATCACCCCGATCACGCCCCCCTCGACCCGCCCGCGCAGGACGGGTTGGCCATCCTCGTGGCCATGCACGGCGAACCAGTTGTCGCGCCAGCGCCAGACCGCGACGCCACGCGCATCCAGCCGGATATGCAGCGGTTGCCAATCGCTGCGCAGGCTGCGCACGGGTTCCGGATCAAGCCGACGATGCCAACGCAGCAGGCCGCTGCCGCGCTCCCAGGCGGAGGCGTCCATCCCGTCGCGCAGCAGCACCGTGCTGCCCACCACCTGAAGCTCGGCGGCCGGAGAGGTGGTGGCGGCTGCGGCCCACAGCACCCGACCACTGGGCGCATCCAGGCGTACGAGCTGACCACCGGCCAGCGCATAGCATTCGCCAGGCTGGGCGTCCGCCGGCCGCAGCAGCGCCTGGGCCGGGCCGCTGGCGAGTTCCCACAGCGCCCCGACCGCGACCGGCGCACCTGCCCCGGCCGGCTGCGCCCCGGACGCCAGCACGGCGGCGTTGCTCGGAAGCATGGCCGATACGGCCTGCAGGCCGCTTCCCAGGATCGCGGCGCCGGATCGGCCGCACGCGACGAGCCTGCCGCTCGCAGCCTGCAGCCAGGCAGGCTGATCCGCCTGCAGACCGAATGAGGACCAGGAAGCGGCAGGACCGGCCAAGCCGTCGGCCAGGCCGAGGCGTTGCAGTCCGTCCGTGGTCGCCGTCCACACCGCATCCCCGACCAGCACCGGACGGCCGAGGCGCTGCGCCGCTTCGGCGGCAGGCAGCCAACGCCAGCGCTGCCGCCCGCTCGCCGGATCGAAGCAGGCCACCCCATCGCCGGCGGTGATCAACGCCTCCTCCGTCGCCCCGACGATCTCGCGCACATCGGCGAGCTCTGCGCTCCAGGCCAGCGCCCCGGTCGCCCGATCGATCGCCAGGAGAGCCAGGCTGTCCCGTGGGGCGACATAGAGGTTCCGGCCGGCGGCCACGAGGGGTGAACGTACCCGCTGCAGCAGGCGCAGCACCGCCATCGCCCCATCGACCCCCGGCAGGGCGGTGCGCGGATAGGTGTGGACCCAGCGCAGGGCCCCATGCACGGCGTCGAAGCAGACGATCTGCCCGGCATCGGTGGCGACATGCAATTCGCGTCCGATCAGCAGCGGAGCGGGTGCGTCCCCGCCAAGCTCGAGTTCGATCCCATCGGCGATCGGCTGGCGGACCGGCCCGGTGCCGCAGGCGCTGCTCCACAGCAGGCTGCCGGTGCGGGCATCGAGGCAGGCCGCCACCGCTCGGCTGCGATCGGCAAACCAGCCGTAGATCCGGTTGCCGGCGAGCAACGGGGCGGAGACGGCGGACATCGCGGCGATCCCGTCGCTGTCCTCCGAGGTCCACAGTTGCCGACCGGTGGATGGCTGGACCGCGACCAACCGGCGGACCCCCTGGCGCAGCTGCACGGCGACGGCGAGATCACCGGCGCAGGCGAGCGCGGCGACCGGCTCGGCCTGGGTACGCTGGGTCGTGCCGGGGTCGGCATACGAGCCGGCGGCGAGCCGCCAACGCACGGAACCATCGCCTGCGACCAGGGCCATCTCGTCACGACTCGCGACCAGCAGGCCATCACCATGCAGGGTCGCCGCCACCACACCCAGGGCCGAGGGCAGCCGCACCTGCAAGCCGACCGTGCGCGGATCGGGCAACGCCACCGCCGGGCGCAGGCGGCGCAGGCTGGCGAGGATCTGCACGACCGGGGTCTCCGCCCCGTCCCACGAACTGGATCCGCCCAGCCTGGCGAGTTCGGCGGCGTGCGCGGCGAAGGCGGCTTCGTCACCCGCACGGATGGCGGCGTGCGCGGCCCGGACCAGCAGGGCCTGCGGCGCGGCCGGAGCATGATCCTCGAGACAGGCCTGGGCTGCACCCAGCGCCAGATGCCAATCCCCCTGCGCCAGCCAGTCGGCGGCGGCACGACTCAGTGCCTGCGCCGCCGCCGGGGCGAGCGGCCAGCGCTCTGCCACCCGCTCCAGGGCAGCCGGATCGGCCTCGGCGATGGCCTTGTCGAGTGCCTTTGCCGCCCGTGCGTCATGCCGGCGATGCCAGGCCTCCAGCACCGCGCTTCCAGCCTGGCGCAGCCGGCCAGCGGCGAAGCGGGACGCCCCGCGGATGCGCCCCTGGGCCACCGCCACCGGTTGATCCCGCCCGTCCTCGATCGCCTTCTGCCAATCAGCGGCAGCGCGTTCCGCGTCACCCGAGGTCGCGGCGCGTTCGGCGGTGCGCAGCAGGTTGCCGATCTCGAACGGCGTCGGTACGGTGACCAGGACGCCCTTCATCGTGCGGGTCCGGGCGATGCGCCGGTCGGCCTCGGCTTCAAGCATCTCGTCGCCCGCCGCAGCAGCGCGCGCCCGGCCTGCGGCGGCGGTGGCGAGGAGCGGACTGCCGAAACGCATCCACAGATCCGCTTCCCGCAGATGGACCTGGGCGACCGGGCCGGGGTCGAGCTCGGTCAGGGCGGCGCGCTGCAGTCGGCTCAGCGCCTCGCCCGCCAGACCGGCTTCGATCAGCCGGTCGTTGAGCTGGCCGCGCACCTGCGACTGCAGGTCGAGGTTGTCCCAGGCGCGATCGGCGAGCAACGTGTCGAACCACGCAGAAACGTCGCTGAGATGCCCGGGGACAGCGCTCCAGGCCCGCTCATGCAGCACCTGGCCTGCCAGCCGCCATTGCAGCTGGAGGTCGTCCGGCCAACAGCGGATCACCGCCCGGGCGAGCGCGGCAGCGGTCTCGGTACGACCCTCGCGCAGCATGGCCTCGGCCAATCTGGCCAGGGTGAGGCCGGCAGATGCGCGTTCCGCTCCGCTGCCGGCGACACCGCGAAGGACCTGGGCGATCTCGCTCTCCGGCCAGGGATCGCGCCGGGCCTGGAAGCGGAAGCCGCTGAAACCACCGCCATTCTGCACCGCGCAGACCACGAGGTTGCGACCGGCGCGCAGCGGCAGACGCAGGGCGATGAGTTCGGTTTCGAGGCCGCGCTGGGTACGGTCGGCATACAGGCGTTCACCGTTCAGCCACACCGCCAGCGCATCATCTGCCGCAATGGCGACGGGCATCGTCGCTGCGGCGGCGCTGTCGATCGTCGCGGCCAGATAGACCACCTGGTGGTCGCCCATGCCCGCGCGATTGAGGTCGATCACATCCCCCTGCATCAGTTCGGTCGTGACCGCACGCCATGGCTTGCCGGCAACCGGGCCGCCTTCCGGCCCACGCAGCACGCCAGCCTCCGGAGCCTCAAGCGCCTTCCAGTCGCGCAGCGGCACCGGCCCGGCGAGCTGCCAGGCCAACGGCGCCAGGGTCGCGGCCGGGATCGTCGCGGCAGCCGCGACCAGCCTGGCCCCGGCCCGGCGTTCAGCGAGCACAGCGGCAAGATGCGCCGAGCGCGCCGCCGGCAACGCAGCAGGTGCGGCGACGCCAAGCCGGGCCAGTTCCTGGCGGTAGAGCGCCAGGGCGCCGGCTGCGTCAGTCGCGGCGAGCTGCTCGGCGAGATCGATCGCCGGGGCATCGAGACCGACCGCCGGCCGGGCGGCGGCGAGACGGCGGGCGGCAAGACTGGCCGCAGCGTCACCCCGCGCCGCCTGGGCCCCGGCCAGCAGCCGAAGGCGGAAGACACTGGTCGCCTGGCCCGCCAGTCGCTCCACCGCCTGCGGCAGGTCGCCACCAGCGCTGGCGGCGCTGCGCACCGCCAGCGCGAGGAGTTCGCCGGCCCGGTCGTCGCTGGCCGGAAGCTGCAGCGACGCGCTGGCCAGTTCGTCGGCCATGCCACGGGCATCGCCCTGTCGCCGACGCAACCGGGCGCGTTCGATCGTCAGTTCGCAGCGCGTGGCGGCGGGCAGTCCGGGCAGGGCCAGGGCCTCAGTCAGGGCCCCGAGAGCACGCTCGGGGACATCAAGACGCTGCCACAGCTGGGCGGTTCGCACCGCGCTATCCAGCTTGCTGGTCTCGGACGCGCTCCAATGGCGGGACAGGGATGCGATCTCGGCTGCAGCCGCCGGTTCGTCACGCAGGTGGCGGTACAGCCGGGCGCGTTCGGTCAGGGCGCGTTCAACCGCTTCGCCTCCCGCAGACTGGGCGGCAAGTTCGGCCAGCGAGGCCGCCGCCGCCTGGTTGAAGCCCTGGCCCTCCCACAACCTGGCGATTTCGAAGGGGGCGCTCTGCAGCCCCTCGTCCTCCGGGAAATCGATCAGCAGGCGGCGCAGCAGGGCGATGCGGGCACGCGCCTCGCCGGATTCCCAACGCAGGACGGCGGCCGCCCGCTCGCGCCCACCACGCAGCGCGAGGGTGATGCGGTGATCACCCGCCGGCAGCCAGACCAGGGCGGCCTGACGATCAGGTTCTGCCTCGTCACGTTCGCGGTCGGGCGACGAGACCAGGCGACCATCGACCCACAGCCAGCATTCCCGGGTGCCATCGAAGAGCAGGCGCTGCCAGCCGGCCGCCGGCATGTTCAGCGTGGTCTCGGCCCACCGCACCTGGTCATGTCCACCCGGCAGCAGGCGTCCCAGCTGCAGCACGCGTTCATTGTCGCCGAGCCGATGCTCTGCCCAGCCCTCGGCCTGTTCCGGCAGGCGGGCGGGCGGCCAGGAGCGGCCAGGCGGCTCGGGGCCGCGCATACGCCAGAGACGCGGCCGCCCTGGTGCGCTGAGAGCATCGAGGGTATCGCCCAGCGACTCCTGCTTGGCGTAGTTGCGCAGCAGCGCGGCGGACAATTCGGACGGGCCCTGCTCGACGCGCAGCGCGGCGAAGCGGTAGCTGCACGGACGACCCCGGCCATCTCCGGGCGGATCCCCGCTCAGACCGGCCACCCCGCCCAGTTTGCCGCGACCGACGATCAGTCGAGCCGGCGCCCCACCCGCGCCCAGCGCGCCGCGCGCGATGCCGGCCACCCGTGACCAGGTCCAGCCGTCACGCGAACCATAGGCGGCGACCTCGTTGCTGGTCAGCACGATGCGCAGATGCGCCGGCGTGGCACCATCGCCCAGCGCCGCCTCGGCATGGTCGCTGCCGACCACGCCTGGGCCATTCCACATCGCCCAGGCCCGCCGCTCGTTGCGACGGGTGTGCGGGTCCTCGCCCAGACCGACGGCGAACACAGCACCGCCGGACCACTGCACGACCAGCAGCACGGGGTGCCCGTCCAGGGCGCGTTCACCCTCGGCGGAGACGATGGCAGAGATGCGCAGCGGCTCGACATCGCTGCCGTCACGCCCATCCAGCGCCGTCATCGCGGTGATTCCCTGGTTGCTGCCCGCCGTCAGTTCAAGGGCCCCTGCGTTCCAGCGCACGGCGGACGCCTCGGGCGCCTGCGCCGTCCACGCGGCGGGTGGGGCGCCATCCGGCACGGCGCTCCAGTCCAGTTCGGCAGCGTGCGCACAGATCGCCAGGGCGAGCAGGGTCGGCACGATCAGGTTGGGATGGCGTCGCATCATTGCACCAGCGTGGGGTGGCACCAGACGACGCCCTGCGCGGCGCTCTCGCCGTCGGCAGCGGCGGGACACAGCACAGCGACTTC
>JAIFND010000053.1 GCA_020047915.1 bacterium
AGAGACTGTTGCGGTCGCTCGACAGGTTGACGTCGAATTCCAGGATCTGGCCGCCACCACGCCAGCGGCCGGTCGGATCGGTCAGCGCCCCAAGTAGGTCGAAATTGCGCTCGGAATAGCCGAACTGGCCGAAGACGCCGGTCGCCGAGCTGTAGCCGATCTGCACCTGCATCGAACCCGAGCTCTGCTCATCGACGTCGATGACCAGGTCGGCCTCCTCGGGGCGGTCCTCGGGGAAATTCGGACGCAGGGTCATCGGCCGGCGCGGATCATCGGCAAAGAGACCGCCGCGCAGGATCTGCCGGCGGCTCTCATCGACCAGGTCGTCGTTCCACAACTCGCCCGGGTTCAGCGCCACGCCGCGCCGCACCACGCCGTCACGGGTCATCAGGTTGCCGCGGATGTCGATGCGCCCGACGCGGTACTGGCGGCCCTCGTCGAAGCGCAGGGTCAGGTGCACGACACCGGCTTCGAGACGCGGCGCTCCTGGGCGACGCGGCAGCGGGCATAGCCGCGGTTGGAGATGGCGCGGCGGGCGCGCTCGATCGCCTTGCCGACGTCGCCACGCCGGAACCACGCACCCTGCTCCAAGGCGAAGGCGGCACGCAGATCATCGGCCCCGACCACGGTGTTGCCGACGAACGACACGCTGCCGAGCTTGTAGCGCAGACCGGCTTCGAGGTCGTAGAGCAGGTGGACGCGATCGTCGTAGGCGCCATCCGGCACGAACTCGGGGCCATTGCGCCGGCGTTCGTCGAGCGGGCGCACGAAGTCGGCGCGCTCGATCTCGACGCCGGCGAGGCGGCAGTCGAGCCAGGCCTCGTCCTGCAGGGCGCGCACCACGTCGCCCTGGTCGAGGGCGAGCATCTCGGGCTGCCACGGGCGGCCGGGTCGGTTCACCTGGCTGCGGTCGAGGATCTCGTCGAGGCGGCGCCGGCGCATCTCGCGCGGCAGGCCACGGTAGAACACCCGGCCGACCTGGACCGCCGGGGGCAGATCGACGGCCACGGTCAGCTTGATGCCGCCGGGCACGTCCTCGCGGCGGTAGCTGGCGGTGGTTCCACGATGACCCTTGTCACGGAAGAATCGCTCGACCGCGCGCAGGTCGTTCTCGAGGATCAGCGGGTTGGCATAGCCGCCGAGCCGCGTCTCCATGCGCTTCTGCAGGTCGCTTTCGACGCTCCAGCCGCCGTCGTCGATCCCCTCGAAGGCCAGGTCGGCGACGTAGGGCAGCTCGGTGACGCGGATGACCACCGAGACGCGGGCCGGATCGGCCCCGAACACCAGCTCGGTGCGCGTGTCGGTGAACGGCCCCATGCGCTCGACCGCGCGCACGTCGTCGGCCAGGACCAGGGGCAGTTCGCGCTCGATGCCGTAGGAGCGGCCGGGGCGGACCGTGGTGACGAAGCGGATGCGGTCGGGATGGACGGTGCGCGGCCCCTCGATGCGCACCTCATCGACCGTGACCTGGCGCTCGGCGGCGACGATGGCGGCCGGGACGCTGAGGGCGGCAAGGGCGAGAAGGAAGGGGCTGCGCACGGGGAAGGCGGGAATCTAGGGCGCTTGGCCCGGGACGCCACAAGCGTAGTGTGTCCGGCCATGGACCCCCTCCTGCGCATCCGCGGCCTGGTGAAGCACTTCCCGATCCGCCGTGGGCTGCTCGGCCGGCAGGTCGGGGCGGTGCGCGCCGTCGATGGTGTCGATCTCGACCTTGCCCCGGGCGAGGCCCTCGGCCTGGTCGGCGAAAGCGGCTGCGGCAAGACCACCCTGGGACGCTGCGTGCTGCGCCTGATCGAGCCCGACGCCGGCGAGGTCTCGATCCTCGGCACCGACATGCGCACGCTGGAGGGCGGCGAGTTGCGCCGCTTCCGCCGCCATGCCCAGATGGTCTTCCAGGATCCCTACGGCAGCCTCAACCCACGTCTGTCGGTGGGCGAGGCGATCGCCGAACCGATCCGCGTGCATGGCCTGGCCGACCGCGCCGGGGCGTGGGCCAAGGCGGGCGACCTGCTCGAACGCGTCGGCTTGGCGCGCGCCGACCTGTCACGCTGGCCGCACCAGTTCAGCGGCGGCCAGCGTCAGCGCGTCGGCATCGCCCGCGCCCTGGCCCTGGAACCGCGCCTCATCGTCTGCGACGAGCCGGTCTCGGCCCTCGACGTCTCGGTGCAGGCGCAGGTGCTGAACCTGCTGTCCGACCTCAAGCGCGAACTGGGCGTCGGCTACCTGTTCATCAGCCACGATCTGGCGGTGGTGTCGCACCTGTGCGAGCGCGTGGCGGTGATGTACCTCGGCGAGATCGTCGAGGTCGGTCCGGTGGACAGCGTGCTGGCCTGCCCGTTGCATCCCTACACCCAGGCCCTGATGAGCGCCGTGCCGGGGTCGGGACGCACGCGCATCATCCTGCCTGGCGACCCGCCCAGTCCGCTGGAACCAAGCAGCGCCGCGCGCTTCGTCGGCCGCTTCCCCAGCCACGCCGCCGCCTTCACCGACGGTGAGATCCGCCTGCAGGAGGCCGAGCCCGGCCACTGGGTGCGCTGCGCCCGCCTCGACGTGCTGCGCGAGCTGGCTGCGGTGACCGTGTGAGGACATCGTTCGGCGTTCGGCGTTCGGCGTTCGGCGTTGCGCAGAAGGCGCGTTGGACGGGGTGCGGAACAGCGAACGCCGAACAGCGAACGCCGAACCGGCCTCTCTGACCATGCGCGTCCGCTTCCCGCCCTATCTCGCCCATCTCGCCGCCTACGGGTGGACCTCGACCTGGCGCATCCGCCGCCTGCGCGAGGACCGTGCTGAACAGGCGCGCGCCCTGACCGCCAGTGGTTCGGTGGTGGGGATCTTCTGGCATCAAAGCCTGCTCATGGCGGCCGCCGCGCACCACCACCGCAAGGTCGCGGCGCTGACCAGCCGCAGCCACGACGGCGGGATCATGTCGGCCCACCTCAACCGCATCGGCATCCGTACGGTACGCGGCAGCAGCCGCAGCGGCGCGACGCAGGCCGCCCGCGAACTGATGCGCGCGATCGAGGACGGCTGGATGATCGCCACCGCCTGCGACGGGCCGACCGGCCCGATCTTCGTGCCGAAATCCGGCCCGTTGGAGATCGCCCGGCGGCACCGCGTCCCGGTCGTACCGATGGGATTCGCCGCGCTCGGCCACTGGGACATCCCCTACGCCTGGGACCGCTTCCGCCTGCCCTGGCCCGGCACCCGCGTCAGCGTGGTCTATGGCGAGCCGATCATGTACCCGCCCGAGGAGCCGGACGCCGCCGAACTGCAGCGACGCGTGGCCGAGGTGACGGAGAGGCTGTGGGAACTGGAGCGCGAGGCGGGGGGCGGGAGGCGGGGGGCGGGGGGCTAAGGAAGACCGGACAGGTAGACCTGCCACGCCGCGCGCATGCTGGGGAAGGCGATCTGCGCCGGATCGACCTCGGCGGGATGCAGCCAGCGCATGCCGGCGATCTCGTCGGCATCGGTCTGCAGCTCGCCGGGCGCCAGCGTGGCGGCGAAGAACACATCGAGGACGTCGTAGTCGACCCCGGCGTAGAGATAGCGGTTGGGCGACGAGCAGAGGTAGCGGATCGCGGTCAGCGTGCCGCCGATCTCCTCGCGCACTTCGCGGCGCAGGGCATCCTCGGCGGATTCGCCGGCATCGACGAAGCCGCCAGGCAGGCCGAGCAGGCCCTTGCCCGGATCCTTGGCACGCACCGTGAACAGCACGCGGCCGGATGCGTCGGCGATGAAGGCGCCGACTCCGACCGCGGCGTTGCAGAACAGCACCAGGCCGCAGGCGGGGCAGCGCAACGGGATGGCGCGGTCGGCGCGCGGCGCAGCGCAGCGCGGACAGTAGGCAGCGATGGTCATCCAGGGCATGGCGGCAGTCTCAGCGTGAAGATGGTGCGCCCGTCGCGACGCTCGTGGGTCAGCGCGGCACCATGCGCGTCGGCGATCGCCTTGGCCAGGTGCAGGCCGAGTCCGGTGCCGTCGCTGCGTCCGCTGGCGAAGAGCGCAAAGATGCGTGGAACGAGGTCGGCAGGGACGCCCTGGCCATCGTCTTCGACCGCGATCTGCCGCTCGGCCACCAGCAGACGCACCGCGCTTCCACGCCCATTGGAACACGCCTGGATGGCGTTGAGCACCAGATTGAGCAGCAGTTGGCGCAGGCGTTTGGCATCCGCCTGGGCCTGCCCGTCACCGGCGACAGTCAACGCGATGCCGGCGTGTTCCGCCTGCCGGGCGAGCAGGCGGACGACATCGTCGCCCACCGGCCGCAGGTTGCAGACGGCCGCCTCGATGCGCATGCCGCGCGCGAAGGACAGCACCTCATCGACCACCAGATCCAGGCGTTCGATCTCCTCGCCGATGCGCGTCAGGTCGGCGTCGCCGGGACGTTCTGCGCGCAGCATCTGCACGGTGAGGGCGACGGCGGTCAGCGGATTGCGCACCTCGTGCGCCACCGTCGCGGCGAAGGTGCCGAGGGTGGCGAGACGCTCGGCCTGGCGGTGCGCCTCGACCGCCGCCAGCAGACGGCGACGCATCGTCTCCAGCTCGCCGGCCAGCCTGGCGACCTCGCCCGAGCCGACCTGCGGCACGGCGCGGCTGAGGTCGTCGCCCAAGGCGCGAGCGGCGCTCGACAGGTCCTCGATCGGGCGGGCGAAGCGACGCGCCAGCAGCCAGGCCACGGCGGCGAAGGCCAGCGTGCCGAGGGCGGCGACGCCGAGGGTCGCCAGCAGCACGGTGCGGCGGGCGGCGGCATAGCGCGGCGTGCGGTAATCGACCTCGACCACCACCGCGCCCTCGCCCACCACCACGGTGCCGGGTTGCGGCGTCGCCCCACGCGTCAGCAGCCGGAAGTCGTGACCGGACAGCTCGCGCATGCGCTCCAGTACATGTTCATCGGTGCTGAAGCCGCCGCGCGCCAGCACGCGGCCGACAGCACGGGCGCTGTCCTCGGCCTGGGTGCGCAGCGCGTCATCGACCCAGCGCCACGCCAGCACCGCGACCAGCGCGGTCAGCAGCAGATGGGCGGCAACCAGCGCCAGCGTCAGGCGGACGCGCAGGCGCATGGGTCAGGCTAAAGCCGAAGGCAGGTTCGACGTGCGACGTTCGACGTGCGACGTCCCGCGGAGATTTCCTCCAAGCAAATAGCCTAGGCACTCATCACCCGCCGGGTGGACAAACGGCAACAGCGCGCCTGCCGAAGTCGAAACGCCGAACGCCGAACGCCGAACGCCGAACTGCTTCATCTGCGGTCAAGCCGGCTGGGCGGTCAGCCAGGCGACGAAGGCACGCAGCGCCTGGCCACGATGGCTGCGCGCATGCTTGGCCTCGCTCGACAGCTCGGCGACGGTCTGGCCAAGCTCGGGGACCAGCACGTAGGGATCGTAGCCGAAGCCGCCGACTCCGCGCGGTTGCGGGGTGTGCTCGCCCGGGAAGGTGCCCGACCAGGTCAGCGGCGCGGCATCGGAACGGGCCAGGGCGATGACGCAGCGGTACTGCACGTAGCGGTCGGCCTTGCCGGTCAGCTCGGCGCAGAGTTTGCGGTTGTTGGCGGCGTCGTCACAGGGTTCGCCGGCGTAGCGGGCGCTGATCACACCCGGGGCCCAGCCCAGGGCGCGCGCCTCGATGCCGCTGTCGTCGGCCAGGGTGGGCAGGCCGGTGGCGGCAAGACCGGCGACGGCCTTCTTGATCGCGTTGGCCTCGAAGGTGTCACCGTCCTCGACGACGTCGGGCCGGTAGCCAATAGCGGACGGGGGCAGCACCTCGATGGCGAAGGGGGCGAGGATCTCAACCACCTCGCGCAGCTTGTGCGCGTTGCCGGTGGCGAGCAGCAGCCGCCCGCGCAGACGGCTCACTTCTTCGGGACGATCAGCGTCTGGCCGGCCTCAAGCACGTGGGTGTCCAGCCGGTTGCGGCGGATCAGCCAGGCCTCGGTGACGCTGAACTTCTTGGCCAGGGTCTTGAGATTGTCGCCCGCGACGACGTTGTAGATCTTCTCGTCGGCGTAGGGCAGCTTGGCGCCCGCGTCGATCGGACGCTCGGCCCCGCCGGTGCGGTAGGCGTGACCACCACGATCGGGCAGTTCGCGCATGTTGGTGCGCTCTTCGCAGCCGCTGATGGCGAGTACGGCGACGGAGGCGAAGGCGAGGGCGGTCAGGTGGCGCATGGCGGGGACGCTACGGGAAAGATAGGGACCGGCAAGGCCGAGGGTGGGCACTTACTTGACCAGGGCGGCTGCGAGCATCTCGCGCACCCGCACCAGGGCGGCGCCGTTGGGATAGGCGGTGAAGACGTTCTCACCCATGCGGTTGGCCGTGGCGGCCGGGCCGGCGGCCCGCGCCTGGTCGAGGATGCGCCAGCCGGTGCGGTCGGCCTCGGCAAGCAGCGCCTCGCGCCGCGCCTCGTGGGCGGCGGCCAGCCGTTCCTCGACCGGGGCGGGGGGCAGGGCGAGCAGCAGCAGCGGCGCGGCACCCAGGGCGGCGAAGCGCTCGCGCACGAGACCCAGCAGGCGCACCTCCTCGGGGTCGGCCTCGCCGACCTGGATCGCACCGTTGCCCGGCGACCAGATCAGTGTGCGCGGCAGGGGCGCGGGCAGTTGCGCCAGGGCGACCAGGCAGGCGTGGTGCGGCTTGACCAGGTCGGTGGCCGGTCGCGTTTCGGCGTCGAGCCCCGTCCACGGGCTGTCGCCCAGCGCCTCGAGCGGATCGCCGACCAGCACCGCCCGGCCGGTCGGACGCGGGCGCGATTCCTTGAGCAGGGCCCAGGTGCGCTCGCGCCCCGGTTGCGGCCGGCTGGCGAGCAACACCACCGGCACGCCGGCCTGATCGACCGGATAGCCATCGACCAGACGTTCGATCGGCCACACCGCCTCGCCCGCCGGCACGACGCGCAGCGGCAGGCGATGGTCGCCGTCGGGCATACCGACGCGCAGGCGGCGCAGGCCCGGTTCGAGCCGGAGATCGACCAGGCCGCTGGTGCGCTCGGCGTCGTCGGGCAGAGTCAGGGGGATCGGCTTGTCGCCCTCCCAGCCCCACTCGGCCTTCAGCCCGGGGCCCTTGACCGGCAGGGCGACTGCGGCGTTGCGCGACTCGTCGGCGTAGGCGATGGCCGGCCAGTGGGTGAACATCGGCGGCGGCCAGATGCGCACCCCCGGCACGTCGGCCGGGCTGGGCGGCAGATCGAGGGCGGGCAGCAGGGCCGCAAGCAGGAGGACCATCCAGCGCATTGGCAGGAGCATCGCGGTTGTACGGCCGATGCCAGGAGGCGCTGCCGCGTAATGACCAGGCGCGTCGGGCCCCGCCGCGCAGGCGGTGGGGCGGCCGCCGAGCGGCGGTGGGCGGATAGAATGGCGAAGCCATCCGCCCATGGTTTCGGAGCGATAGCGACGAAACCGAGCCGCGACAACGGCCGGGGGGCGAGGCGGGTCGAGCGCAGCGAGAGCAGGCCCCAGTGGGGCCTGCGGCCCGACGAGACGCAACGCGGCAGCGTTGCGCCGGAAGCCCTTCAGGGCCGCGGGGGCGAAGCCCAATGGCGTAAAGGTAAGCCTTTGTTCCGAGATGCGTGGGTATCTCTCGGTTTATCCCAGATTTGTAGCGGAAGGCGGAAGGC
>JAIFND010000125.1 GCA_020047915.1 bacterium
CCCCTGCCAACGGCCGCTCGACAGCATCCGCTTCGAAGGCGTGCGCTTCCGCTACGGCAGCGATGCGGGCGAGGTCCTGCGCGGCATCGACCTGGAGATCCCGGTCGGCGCCACCGTGGCGCTGGTCGGCTCCAGCGGCGGCGGCAAGAGCACCCTGATCGACCTCATCCCGCGCTTCCACGACGTCACCGGCGGGCGCATCCTGTGGGACGGCAAGGATCTACGCAGCTTCCAGCTCGCCAGCATCGCGCAGCACCTGGCGATCGTCGGCCAGGAGCCCTTCCTGTTCGACGACACCATCCGCGCCAACATCGCCTACGGCCGGCCTGGCGCCTCCGACATCGAGATCGAGGCGGCGGCGCGGCGCGCCAACCTGCACGACGACGTGCTACGCCTGGAAGGCGGCCTGGGCTACGCCACCCCGGTCGGCGACCGCGGCGGCCGCCTGTCCGGTGGCCAACGTCAACGCATCGCCATCGCCCGCGCCCTGCTGCGCGACGCGCCGCTGCTGCTGCTCGACGAGCCGACCTCGGCGCTCGACGCGCAAAGCGAGGAGCACGTGCAGAAGGCCCTCGCCGAACTGATGAAGGGCCGCACTGTGGTGGTGGTCGCGCACCGCCTCGCCACCGTCCAGCACGCCGACCGCATCTACGTCCTGGCCGGCAAGGACGATCCGCTTCCCGGTACGGTGCTGGAATTCGGCACCCACACTGAGCTGGTCGCGCGCGGCGGCCGCTACGCCGAACTGGTGCGGCTGCAGCAGCTCGCGTGAAGCGCTGAGATTCGGTTGATTGTTTGTATAATCGTTTATATTTAACCAAATGACAACACCAGCACCGTGGTCATCTGAACTTCCCCGTTCCCAGGACTGGACGGTGCGGGTTGACGGGATCCCCATACCGGTGATCAGCACCGCCCGTGGCGACTTCGCCCTGTGGACCGGATCCACCCATGCCGTGGTCGAAGCGTTCGCCAGCGTCGCCGTGAGCGAGGCCCACCTGCGGCCCCGCAGCCTGGGCATCACGCCGGCGATCGCCGGGCAGCGCATCGCCCTGGACCTGCCGGGCCCCGCACGCGCGCTGCTTGAAGCGCCCGGACTGCCGCACCTCCACCTCTTTGCCGAGCCGGAATCCCAGGCGGCGCCAGCGGGCGCCCGCATCATCCGCGCCGGCACCATCGAGCGGCAGGAGACCCTGACGCTGGGTGAGGGCGACTGCCTGTGGGTGGAGCGCGGCGCCGTGCTGAACGCCCACCTCGACCTGCACGGCGCCGGGATCCGCGTCGGGGGTGGCGGCCTGATCAGCGGAGCCGGGCTGGCGCGCCGCAAGCACATCGTCGCCGATGGCTGCCCCGGCCTGCGCATTGCCGACCTGCTCGTATGCGACCCGGGCGGCTGGGCGGTGGTGCTGGGGGCCTGCGACGGGGCCGAGGTCGAGGACCTGCGGGTCCTGACCCCGGGCAGCGGAGCTGGCACCGATGGGCTCGACCTGGTGGGTTCCAGCCATGTCCGGGTACGCCGGGTCTACATCGTCAGCGGCGATGACGCGATCGTGATCAAGGCCTTCCCGGCCGGGGAGGCGCGCACCAGCGACTGGTCGCGCCCGGTCTCGGACATCACCGCCGAGCAGTGCATCCTCGGAACCTACGGCGGCCACAGCATGGAGATCGGCCACGAACTGACCGTCAGCCATGTCGAGGACATCGTGTTCCGCGACATCGATGTGCTCTTCGCGCACAACTTCGGCGGCCCCTTCGGCATCCACAATGGGGACCGCGCCGCGGTGCGCCGGGTGCTGTGGGAACGGGTGCGCGTCGACCACTGCTACCACCAGATCCTCGACCTGCGCGTCATGCGCTCGCGCTACAGCCGCGACGCCGAGCGCGGCAGCATCGCCGACGTGCGCTTCCGCGACATCGACTGGTGGACCACGCGTTTCAACGAGGGCTACACCCTCGGATCGATCGGCGGCAAGGACGCCTCGCACCGCATCAGCAGGGTCGCCTTCGAGCGCTTCCGCCGCGATGGGGCGCTGGTCACCTCGGCCGACGAACTGGACCTGATGTTCCGCCATGCCGACGACGTGACCTTCAGCGGCTGAGGACGCCGGCCCGCTGTTCCCTCGATGCGCAGACCGCCATGCTCGGCCCTGCCACCCTGCAGGACAGACATGAACGCAGCCATCCGCCCCGACGACCTCATCCTCTTCCAGGGCGACAGCATCACCGACGCCGGCCGCAGCGGCAGCGCCGACGGCCTCGGCAGCGGCTATGTCGCGATGATCCGCGGCCTGGTCGGGGCGCGCCACGCCGGACTCGGCCTGCGCTTCGCGAACCGCGGGGTGGGCGGCGATCGCACCGCCGAACTCCTGGCGCGCTGGCAACCCGACTGCCTGGCCATCCGTCCGCAGGTGCTGTCGATCAAGATCGGGGTCAACGATGTGTGGCGTCTGCGCGGCCAGTGGAACGGCCAGGACTTCGTCGATGCCGCGACCTATCGCGCCAACTACCTCCGCCTGATCGAGCAGGCGCGCGCCGCCGGGGTGCGCACCCTGACCTTGGTCAGCCCCTCGACCATCACCGAGGAGAACGACAGCGAGGTGTCGCGCCATCTCGACGAGCGCGCCGCCATCGTGCGTGAACTGGCCGCCCAGCATGGCGCCATCTACATTCCGGTGCGCGAAGCCTTCGTGCGCGTACTGCGCGAACAGCGGGATGTGCGCTGGACCACCGACGGCTGCCACCCGACGCCGGCCGGACACGCACTCATCGCCGGCACCTGGATGCAGGCGATGGGGCTGTAAGGGCGGGGGCGATGACCTTGCGCATCGGCGCCCTGCTCCTCGGACTCGGCGGACTGACGGCCGCCGAATCCTGGCAGGGCTTCGCCCCGCTGGGAGCAGATCTGGTCTTCGCCGCCCCATCCGAGGCCGGCACAGGCGGGATGTTCGGCCATGTGCTGCTGCGGCTACGCGGCGAGCATGGTGATGTTGCGGTGGGCTACATGGCCGATCTCGGCGAGGACGGCATGCTGTCAATGGCCTGGAAGGGGTTGTTCGGTGGCTACGAAGCGACCTACGACATCACCCCATGGCACGGTCAGTTGCGCGCCTACCAGCGGGATGAGGGTCGCCCGGTCTGGATCTACCCGCTGCGCCTCGACCCGGGCGGACTGACCCGACTGCTGGAGCGCATCGCCGACCATCAGGGACACTCCGGCGACTACCATCTCCTGGCGGACAACTGCGCCGGCGGCATCGCCGATCTGCTCGACGCGGCCGCAGCAGGGGCCGGGGTGCGCACGGGCGCCAGCCGCTGGTCCTCGCCGGGCGGCGTGCTGCGGGCCGCACATGCGGCTGGACTGCTAGCGGCCGGCTCGCGCGCTGAAGGGCCTGGGTCAGACCGTTTCGACCCCCTGGACGACCGGCCGGTCCGCCGCCTCTGCGTCGGCGGGGGATACGACGGCGAGGAACCCTACGCCAGCCTGGCGCTGCGGCCGGCCTGGCACACGGTAGGCGATCCACGCGGCAGCATCGCTCTGGGCGACACGCTCGAGGTGCTGTCGGCCGAGGCTCGCTGGCTCGCCGACAGCAGCCGCGCCGTACTGCAGCAGGCGACGGTTCTGGCGGTCCAGGGGTGCGCGCAGCGTGGCGAACGTATCGCCGGCCGTGCCTGGCGCGGAGCGCTGGAGGCGAGACGGGAGCTGATCGGCCCCGATGGAAGAGGCGATCTGCAGGCCACGCTGTCCGGTGGCTTCGGTCTAGGCCTCAACACGCACCAGGATCTGACCGCCTGGATCCTGGCGATCGGTGATCTGCGCCTGATCGATGATGGCGCGCAGACGGCGGCCGGAGGCGGAGCCGAACTCGGCGCGCATGGCGGCGGGCGGAACCTGTCCGTCGACCTGCGCGTGCGCTGGCTGGCCTGGGATGGGCAGTTCGACCGGCGCGAAGCCGAGGCGCGTGGGGGGGTGACCCAGGCGCTGGGCCAACGCGACGCCCTGCGCGGCGAAGCCTCCAGGCGCGAGGCCTGGGGGTGGCATGGCACCGCATTCTCCCTGCACTGGCTCCGTTATTTCTGAGATACCGGAAATACTTGACAGCCGCACGGTTATTCCTTGCGCCGCTGAATAGAGGACTGCACATTCCGCCCCATCATGCTCAGCCGCACCCTCTTGATGGTCGCCGTCGGCGCCACCTTCTCCCTCACTGGATGCAAGTCGAACGAGGATGTCCGTTCCGAAGTCGTCTACGACATCCAGATCGCCGCCTACGACCGCGCCATCCCGAAGGTCAACGACCTCTACGACTGCGTGCTGACCGGCGAACTTGATGCTCCGGACAGCAAGAAGCCCGAAGAGAAGGACGACATCGAGGAGAAGAACGAACTGCTGTGGCGCATGGAGCGCGGCTCCATCGAACTGCAGCGCCAGCAGCCCGCCAAGGCTCTGACCCACCTCGACCGCGCCTCTGACCTGGTGGTCGAACGCCGCACCGAGTCGCTGACCCGCGCCGTCGGCACCTTCCTCGCTAACGACACCGCGAGCGAATATGCCGGCAGCGGCTACGAGCATGTCATGGTCGATTACCAGCGTGCGCTGGCCAACGTCATCGCCGCTCAGCGCGCCCAGGGCATCATGCCCGCGCAGGGCGACGAGGCCACCGACCTCGACCTGGTGGTACAGAAGATGAACAACACGGCGCGTGGCATGGTGCTGGAGAAAATCAGCTTCAACCAGGACAACGCCCCCGACCTGCGCTACTTCGACGACCCCTACGCCCGCGTCTTCGCCGCCGCCGTCGTCCTGGCCACCCCCAAGGCGCAGCGCACCAACGATGACGAGGGCTTCGCCTTCGCCATGCTGACCAAGGCGCTCAAGAGCTACAAGCAGCAGCAGACCGTGCTCGGCGGCGGCGAGGGCTTCCGCTACGAGGTCAACGGCGTCCCGGCCACCGCCCTGCGTCTGGCCAAGGTGATCGGCTCGATCTACGAC
The DNA here is from genome assembly GCA_020047915.1 of bacterium. GTDB lineage: Bacteria > Planctomycetota > UBA11346 > UBA11346 > UBA11346 > UBA11346. The sequence continues at coordinate 4,991 of JAIFND010000125.1, forward strand.
CCGGAAGGGCTCGCCCAGTTGCTCAACGAACTCGGCATCAAGGCCGACGATCCGGTCCTGGGCGCCCCGCTGGGCAAGGACCAGGGCATGGTGCTGGTGCTCAACCACGCCGACTGGATCACCCCGACCGACGAACTGCAGATCGATCTGAAGATCGGGGTGCCGTGGGTACCATCAGTCAGTGAGGCGGAGAAGGCGCGCGGCGTAACCGTCACCGGTTTCATGACCTATGGGGCCACCACCTTCTACGCCAAGGGACCAAACAGCGAAATGGTCGAAAGGTGGGGCGGTGCCATCGCCGTAACCGGTGATTTGCTGCAAATTTTCAACGTGGCCGATCCCGGCACCTGGATTGGCTTTGAACTGCCTTGGCATCGCAGCGATGCCGCGATACCGGCCCCCGGCGAGGCTCGCGTCGGCAGTATCGCCGCTCCGCTGACTGTGGTCGCTGATATCGACGCCTTGGCGCGGGCAACACTCAAGGATCGAATGAACTCGATCATGGCCAAGACCATGGCTCGCGTTGCATATAAGCATCTCCCTGTGATCATAGGCCAAAAGGGTATTGAGGCCGCAGCTCAGGCCGAAACCGACCAGAACAAGAAGCTGGCGATGATGGTCTCGGCAAAGATCTCCGGCACCAGCAGCCACGCCCTGGCCAGCGCCAGCGAACAAGCCGACACCCGCTACTGGGCGACCCTGTGCGACCGCGTCGAGGCGAGTCTGGTCACCGTTCCGGCAGGCGAGCACCCGGTGTCGATCAGCACCGCCAGCGGCAGCGTCGATCTCGGCACGGTCAAGGTGCCGGCCGGACGTCTGGTGATCGTGCCCGCGCGCACCTTCCCCAACCCGGTCAAGAACCCCTACCCGGCCGACTCGCCCGAGGCCACCGGAGCCGTCACTTCGGCCACCCCGGCTCCGACCGAACCCGCGGCGTCGCCCCAGCCCGGTGTCTCACCTGAACCCGGCCTCTCGCCGGAACCCAAGGCTTCACCGGATCCGTCGGCCAAGTAATCTGCGAACCTCCTCAAGGACCCCTCCATGCCCAGCAAGCTCCTCACCCTCGCCCTCGTCCCAGCCCTCGCCCTTGGCAGCGTCACGCTGACCGGTTGCGGCGGCAAGACGGTCATCCGCACCGACCCCAATGCCACCAAGGAACTGTCCGGCAAGTGGAACGATGTCGATGCGAAAGATGTTGCGACTGCACTAATTCCCAAGGCCCTAGGCGCGGGCTGGATCGATGCATTTATCGCGAAGAACAACCGCAATCCCAAAATGATTCTTGGTAAGGTTGTGGCGCGCGCCGACGGCGAGGTTATCGCCACGGACGCTTTCCTGCAGGAAATCCGCTCGGAATTCGTCAATAGCGGTAAGGTCGACATCATCGACGAGGACAAGGAACAAACCCGCAGTGAGTTGGCTGACCAGGCGGCATTTGCTGCCCAGGGCAAGGAGATGGCCAAGGAAGACGCGGCTGACTTCATGTTTAAGGGCAAGATCGTCGTCCAGAATGACCAGGAAGGTCGCGAATCGGTCAAGTTCTACGTGGTCTCCCTGGAGATCACCGACATCCAGACTCGCCGGGTCGTGTGGCAGCCGCCTCCGAAAAAGATCCGCAAGGAAGTCGAGCAGTCGCGCTGGAAGTGATGATGCCAGCCTAGAAGTGCCCCGACGCGCCCCGCCACATCGGCGGGGCGTTGTCGTTGCATCAGAAACCCGTTCCCCAACCTGACCCACCCATGCTCACCTCCGGATCGAAAATCGGCGGCTTCCTGATCGGCGACCTGCTCGGCAAGGGCGCGATGGGCGAGGTCTACAAGGGCGAGCAGCTCTCGCTCAAGCGTCCGGTCGCGATCAAGCGCATCGCCACCCACCTGCTCGAGAACGAGGACATGGTGCGGCGCTTCAAGCGCGAGGCGCAGGTGCTGGCCAAGGTCGGCCACCCCAACGTGGTCGGCGTCATCGAGTGCGAGGAGTTCCCCGACGCGCAGGGCGAAAAGCACCTGCTGCTGATCATGGAGCTGATCGAAGGCGGACGCTCGCTGAAGTCGCACCTCGGCAAGCCGATCGACTGGCGTCTGGCGACCTGCGTGATCCGCATGTGCGCCGACGGACTTGCGGCGGCCTTCGACCACCAGGTCGTGCACCGCGACATCAAGCCCGACAACATCATGCTGACCCACAAGGGCATCGCCAAGCTGGTCGACTTCGCACCGCGCTGACCATGCAGGCGGCGCCGATGGGCACGCCGCTGTTCATGTCGCCGGAGGCCTGCCGCGGCGAGGAGATCGGGCACGCCGGCGACCTCTACAGCCTCGGCGTCAGCTGGTGGTTCATGCTGACCGGGCAGTACCCCTTCCAAGCCGCCAACCTGCACGGCCTGCTGTTCAAGCACATCTCGGATCCGCTGCCGCCACCGACCGGCCTGTTCGACAACGTGCCCGAGCCGATCGTCAAGCTGGTCTACCAGTGCCTCGAGAAGGATGCCGCCAAGCGCCCGGCCTCGGCGCTGCGGCTGGTCGAGGCGATCGAAGCTCTGCCAGCCCAGGGTCTGCTCATCCCGCGCGATGCGCGCGAACTGATCGGTGCCGGCTCGCACAGCACCATTGCCGGCGGCGGCACCACCGCAGCGACCGCGGTCGCCGGCAAGATCGACCGCACCGCCGCGACCATCATCGGCGGCGCCCAGCAGGCGGCGACCGCCGCCCCGCCGGCCAACCGGACGATGGCTGCCGACCTGTCGCCGCAGGGCGCCGTCGCCGCCACCGTGGTCGCCAACCTGAACACAGCCCAGCCTCAGGCCACGGCAGCGGCGGCACCGGCACCGGCCAAGAAAAGCGGAGCCGGCCTAGCCATCGCCGCCGTCGTCGCCGTCCTCGTGCTCGGCGGAGCCGGCGCCTGGTTCGCCCTGCGCCCGGCGCCACCTGCCCCGGCCCCGGCCCCCACACCGACGCCTGTCGCCACGGTGCAACCGCCGAAACCGGACCTCGCCGTGGTACCGGCGCCGATCCCGCTGCCGGTGCAGCCAGCATCGAGCAATGCCGCTCTGCCCACCGCGAACACCACACCGGTAGCCGACCCCCCCAAGCCGGTCGAGGCGCCCAAGCCCGTTGTCGCAGCCGTCGCCCCGCCAACCGATCCGCCCAAGCCGGTCGAGGAACCCAAGCCTGCGGTGGCGGCGGTCGTCGCTCCACCGGTTGAGCCGGTGAAGCCCGTCGAACCGCCCAAACCGGTTGATCCGCCGAAGCCCGTCGAGGCGCCCAAGCCGATCGAAGCGCCCGCTCCGGTTGAGGCAAAGCCCGTCGAACCGCCCAAGCCTGAACCGCCCAAGGCGATCGACACCTCGGCCTTCGACACCGCCCTCAGCGCCCGTGACTGGAAGGCCGCCAAGAGCGCTGCCAACGCCCTGCCCGAACCGGCCCGCACCGACGCCACCCAGAAGCTGACCAAGGCGGCGAACGCCCAGCTCGTCGCCACGATGCGCGCCGCCCAGCCGATCTTCAAGGAAGGCAAGTTCGCCGAGTCCGCCGCCATGCTGGCCAAGGACATGGGCACGGTCGAATATGCCGACAAGCAGATCCGCGACACCTTCGTGAGCCTCGCCAAGAGCATCCGCCAAGCCGCCAAAGAAGCCCAGGAGAACCCGTGAACACCGTCCGCCCCCTCGCCGTCGCCGCCACCCTCCTCGCTCTCGCCGCCTGCGGTGACCGCCCTGCCCAACAGGACCGCAGCGCTGCCGAACGCGCTGCCGCCGCCTCGGCCGCCTCGGCCGCCGACGCCAGCTTCGACAAGGAGATGGGAGGCGGAGCCGCCAAGCCCGCCGCCGAGAAGCCGGTCGCGGCCAAGCCGACTGTCAAGCCCGCCGCCGCCAAGCCCGCGGCTGCCGCCGCGCCGACCAAGGGCCGGCCGGACTGGGTCGATCAGGTGCCGGTCGCCGAGGGCAAGTCCTACGCCGTCGGTGGTGCCCCGAAAGGACGTCGCGACACCGCCCGGGTCAACGCCCGCAAGGAACTGGCCAGCCAGTTGCGTGTGCACATCCAGGCCACCACGACGGTCAACGAGGGTGAGATCACGCGCATCGGCTCAGGCGGCGAGCGGGTCAGCCGCGCCTGGTCAAACTACCGTTCCGAAGCCCGCGCCAGCGTCGATCGCGACCTCGACTTCACCACCATCATCGCTGAAGCCGAAGAGGGCAAGGAGTGCTGGGCCCTGGCCGAACTCGACCGCAGCGCCTGGGCGGCCAAGCTGCGTCAGGAACTCGAGACGATCGATGCCCGCCTGCGCGGCGAGCACGAACGTCTGGCTGCCGCCGGCGGTGGACTGCGTCCCGCCGCCATCGCGCTGCGCGCCGTCGGCCCGCTTGCCGCCCGTCGTGAATCGCTGGTCAACGACCTGATGCTGGCCGACCCGCAGGGCACACTCCCGGTCTGCCCGATCGACATCGTGGCTCTGCTCCAGGCCTGCGCCAAGGGGCTCGGCTCGGTGACCATCCGGCTGGAAGGCGCGCCGGATGCCGTGTTCGCGGCCCGCACCCAGGAGGCGATGGCCAAGCAGGGACTGGCGGTCAATGAACGCGCCGGCTCGGTCGTGGTCCGTTTGGCGCTGCGCGAGACGCAACGTTTACTGCCGGGGCAAAACTGGACGAGGATCAACGTTGCGGGTAGCGCCACAGTTGTTGATCCTAACACCGGCAACATTGCTGGTAGCCTGCAAATCGATGAGAGTGCGGCTGATCCCGACGCCGGCCAGGCCAAGGCGAAGATGCTCGACAAGGCCAGCGCCGCCATTGCCAAGGCGATCGATGAACGGCTGATCGATCTGCTCGCTGGCGGCGGAGACATCGGCAACGGACCCGCGGTCGCTGCGCCGCAGCCGGCGGCTCCTGCGCCGGCCCCGGTCGCCCCTCCCCCGGCCGTCGTCCAGGTCACTCCGCCTGCCCCCGCCCCTGGGGCGGCAGCAGCGCCTGCTCCCGGCGTCCTGGACCAGCATTTCATCTACAGCGACGAGGTATTCGTCCTCGATGACGCCTTCAAGCCGGGCGAAAGCTGGAGCTACGCCAAGCTGGCCAAGGTCCGCCAGGCGCCCAGCGTGCAGACCAAGGGCCAGGGGCAGTTCTTCCTGATCCACGCCGGCAAGGATGTGTGGACCGAGTTCGCCTACACCAGCCGGGTAGCCACCCCGGCCGACCTCACCCTCGGCCAGACCGTCATTGTCTTCGAGGACAACTCGCGGGACAGCATCTACTACCCGCCGATCGACCAGAAGAGCGCCCGCACCAACACGTGGTTCATCTGCCGCATCACCGATGTCACCGATCTGTTCAAGCAGCAGGTGATGGCCGGCGGACGCTACCAGGTCCACACCTCGAACATCCGCGTCGCCGTACCGCTGAAGTAAGCCTACAACCGGCGATAGGTCGGACCGGTGCGGGGGCCGGGTCCAGGGCCCCCTGGACCCGGCCATGGGTGCTTGCGGGGGAACTTGTGGTAGATCGGGGCGCATGCGCTTCCTTCTCCTGATCCTGGCCTGCAGCTTGCTTGGCGCCGTTGAACCGGTTCCGGTGCCGATGGGGCCGGTGGCGCAGCGGGCACTCGACCTGACGGTCAAACATCGACAGTTCTTCGACTGGGCGCTGGTCGAGGCTTTCCGGAGCGGCGAGGGGAAGCAGCCCTGGCGTGCGGACGCCGAACGACTGCTCGGGGATCTGGGCCAATTGCTCGCCGCAAACGAAGCTGATCCGCACCTATCGGAATTGGTCGCCGCAGGCCGCGCCGTGGTCGGTGCCGGCTGCGACGATCCGCTGGTGCTGTTGCGGGTCGGCATCCTACTGGGCGGCGGCGATGGTGCGAAACTGATCACTGGCAGCATCGCCCCGCTGCGCACGCACACGCCAGCGTACTCGGCCCTCCACCTCGTTTCGGCGCTGCGCCGGCAGGTCGAGCCGCGCAGCCGGAAGCTGACCGCCGAAGCGCTTCGCGACCTTCCCGACATCATCGTCACAGCCAGCCGCGAAGCCCTGGCCGCGCCATGCGGGCG
>JAIFND010000094.1 GCA_020047915.1 bacterium
CCGGCCATCGCCTGCAAGGAGTGCCCGTGCCCAACTGCCTGGTCGTGCTCGCCCCCGGGGCCGAGGAGATCGAGTACATCACGGTCTGCGACGTCCTGGTGCGCGCCGGGGTGCAGGTCATCACCGCCTCGGCGGTCGGCGCCCCGGTGGTCACCGGCAGCCGCGGCATCCCGCTGGCGGCGCACAGCCTGCTCGACCTGCATCTGGCCACCGCCTTTGACTGCGTCTATCTGCCCGGCGGTGTGAAGTCGGCCGAGCACCACCGCGACGACGCCCGTACCCAGGAGCTGGCAGCCGCGCAGCTCGCTTCTGGGCGGCTGCTGGCCGTGATCTGCGCCGCGCCGATCGCGCTGGTGCCGCGCAAGCTGTGCGCCGGCCGCACGCTGACCTCGCATCCCGGTTCACGCGCCGTGGTCGAGCCGCACTCGGCGGCCTGGCTCGACCGGCCGGTGGTCGAGGACAGCAACCTGATCACCTCGCAGGCCGCCGGCACCACCCTGGCCCTGGCCCTGACCCTCGCCCGCCGCCTCGCCGGCCCCGAGGTGGCGATGCGCGTCGCCCGCGACATGCTTGTACCCGACGCCGTCGCGGCCCACGCCGCATCCTGAAGGAGTTCTGCATGCGCATCATCCTCGCCCTGTTCTGCCTGACCGCGCTGTGCGCTGGCGAATCCGCAGCGGTGGCCACCTGGAAGAAGGCCATCGCCGGCGATGACGGCACCGCCAAGCGAGACGCGACCCGCGCCCTGGCCGACGACTCCGCCGGCAAGGATGCGGAAATCATCCCGTTGCTGATCCAGGCGGTTGGTGATCGCCAAGCCTCACCGTGGGCGATAGAGGTGCTGCAGAAGCGCACCGGACTCAGCAAACCGGCGCGCGGTCGCGGCGGCACGGGCTACCCTGCCTACCCGCAAACCGACGATGCGGCTGGCTGGACCGCTTGGTACGGTAGCTGGCAGAAGGACCAGGAGGCCAAGGCCAAGATCGACCAGTTGACGGCCAAGCCAGCGGCTGCGGAAGGGGTTCCCGCACCGGCGACGCCCACCGCACAGCAGCCCGCTGAACCGTCGCCTGGCGCCGCGCCACCCCCGCGCATCCCGACCGAGGACCTCGGCAAGCTGGATCGCATCATCTACAAGAGCGGACGCTCGCTGACCGCCTACGTGCGTTCCAAGCGCCTGGACGGAGATGGCAACCTGCTGTCGGTGCGCGTGGTGCATCGCGACGGAGCTGGCGAGGAGGTCATCGAGGCGACGGTGATCGCGCGCATCGAGGACGACATCGAGTGAAGGTGCTCTACCCCGGATCCTTCGACCCGCCGCACCACGGCCATCTCGATGTGATCCGGCGGGCGGCCCAGGTGTGCGATCAACTGGTGGTCGCGGTCGCCGGCAATCCCGAGAAGAAACCCTACCTGCCGACCATGAGCCGGGTCGAGATCCTGCGCGCCGAATGCGCCGCGCTGCGCAATGTCGAGGTCCTGCAGTACACCGGCGCCACCGTCACCTGGGCCAAGGCCAACGGCATCCAGGCCCTGGTGCGTGGTCTGCGTACGGCCTCGGACCTGGAGAACGAGGCGCCGATGGCGGCGATCCATCGCAGCCACGGCTTTGAAACCCTGTTCCTGGTCTGCGATCCGGCCCTGTCGCACATCAGTTCGCGCCTGATCCGCAGCGTCCTCGCGGCGGGGCTGCCGACCGACGCCCTGATGAGTGGACGGACCCTGGACGCCATCCGCCGCTGGTCTGCTCCATGAAGCTCAGGGGCTTCGCCCCCGCGGCCCTGCGGGCCTGCCCCCCGCGCTATGTCTGGGCTCGGTTTCATCGCTCCGCTCTGAAACCGTGGCGGCATCGGCTACGCCGATTGTATGCCGCCACCGCCCCTCGGCGCGCGATCCTCGCTGACGCTGCGGCCAGGGGCCTCGCCGGCCCTGGACCCGCCCACCGTATGCAGTTATGCAGAATGAACTTCCTGCTAGGGGCCAGGGTGCACAATGAGAAATGGAAACCGGAGGTCCCATGTCCTGCTGCGACCATGACGCCCGTGAACATCTTAAGAAAGCCGGCGAACACCTCCACGAGGCGGCCCGCACCTGGTCCGATCGGCTGGTCGATCCGCAGGTGAAGAGCCACCTGCGTGATGCCGCGCGCAGCGCTCTGCATGCCGGGCTGGCCGCGATCGACGCGGCCGAGCGACGCGCCCAGGCACGCAACCAGCCCGCCGCCCCGGCGGCGCCCCCGGCCCAGCCAGCCTGATGCTCGCCCTCGCGGCCCGTGCCGCCGAGGGCCTCGCCCTGATCGCCGTCATCGGCACGCCCTGTTTTCTTGGCGCGCAACTCGCCCGGTTGTGGCGTGCTCCGGGACGGGCCCTCGCGCAGCGCGCGCATGCCCTCGGCGGGCCGTGGTTCGCCTCGTATTGCCGTCGTCACGGCGCGCTGCTGCTCAAGGTCGGACAGGTGGTGGCCAGCCGGCCGGACCTGCTGCCCCTGGCCTGGGTCGATGCCTGCGGCGCGCTGCGCGACCAGGCCCCGCCACGGCCGTGGCCGGTGATCCGCGCCGCCCTCGACCACGCCTACGAAGGTCGCATCGACGCCCATCTCCAGGACATCGAGCCGGTCGCGCTGGCCGCCGCCAGCTTCGGCCAGGTGCATCGTGCCCGACTGGGCGACGGCACGCCCGTCGCCGTGAAGGTGCAGTACCCCGATCTTGGTCCGAAGGTGGCGATCGACCTGGTCCTGCTGCGGCTCACCCTGCGCCTCATCGCGCTGGCGGTGCCGGGCTGGCCGGTCGGCCTGATCGCCGACGAGATCACCCGCACCAGCCGTGAGGAACAGGACTACCTGCACGAGGCGACCGCCGCCGAACGCCTGCGTCCGCTGCTGGCCAAGAGCCGTATCGAGGTGCCACGCGTCTATCTCGAACACACCCGCGATACGGTGCTGGTCACCGCCTTCGCCCCCGGCACCACGCTGGCGCGCTGCGATCTTGCCTCGCTCCCGACCGCCCTGCGCGAAGACCTGGCGCATCGGCTGGTCGATGCCTGGCTGGCGATGCTGCTCGACGATGGCCTCGTGCATGCCGATCCACACGGCGGCAACCTGATCCTCGACGGCGACCGACTGTGGGTGATCGATTTCGGGATGACGACCGAGATCGGCGCGCACGAACGCCTGCTCTACGCCCGCTTCCTCGCCAAGCTCGCGCGCGACGACATCGACGGCATGGTCGATGAACTGGTCAACCTTGGCGTGCTGTTGCCAGAGGCCGATCTCGCCGACATCCGCGCCCTGGCACGGGAGATCTACAACCAGCTCGCCAGCCTCAATCCGCGCACCTTCAAGGGTAGTCGGCGCGAGGCGGTGCTGTCGGCCAAGGTCGCTGCCTTCCTGCGCCGCGGTGGGGGAGGACTGGCCTTTCCGCGCCACACCATCCTGTTGTCGCGCGCCCTCGGCCTGATCGAAGGAGTGACCGGAGAGCTGGTGCCGGATCGTGGACTGGTCGAACTGGCCAAGCCGCGCCTGGCCCGGCTGTCCTCGCCCTGGGGATTGGCGCGCGACTGGCTGGAGGATCTGGCGCAACAGGCCAAGCGCTTCCTCGACCTGCCCGAGCGTGTCGAGCGCGCCCTGGCCAGCCAACGCGGTCCTGATCTCCTGCCATTGGTGGCCGGGGTCGTCCTGGTGGCGGCCGTGCTGCTGCCCGAGGGTCCGTGGCGCCTTACTGCCGGTGCGCTGGCAGGCGTGGCACTGGTGCTCGCCGTGCTCAGGCGCTGAGGCGTGCGAGGCAGGCGGCGCGCATCGCTTCCGCCGGCGCCTCCAGCCCGGTCCAATGCCGGAACTGCGCCACCGCCTGGTCGATGAACATGTCGAGGCCGACCACGGCGCGGCAACCGGCAGCCTCGGCCTCGTGGATCAGGCGCGTGCGCAGCGGGTTGTACACGCTGTCGAACACGCCTGCTCCTGATGGGAAGGCATGCGGCCACGGCGTATCGGCCGGCGCCTTGAGACCGACCGAGGTCATGTTGACGAGGAGATCGAAGCGTTCGGCCGCGAGAGAATCCCACGCCACGGCGCGGCAGCCCACCTCGCGCGCCAACTCGTCAGCCCGCGCCTGGGTGCGATTGGCGATCGCCACCTCGGCCCCGGCCGCGCGCAAGGCGAATACGGCGGCGCGACCGGCCCCACCAGCGCCTAGCACCAGCGCACGGCGGCCAGGCAACGGCCCGACCGCACGCTCACCACAGCGACGGATGGCGTCAGCGTCGGTGTTGGTTCCGACCGTGCCGCCAGCACGACGGTAGATCGTGTTCATCGCCCCGACCAGATCGCACAACGGTTCGAGATCGTCCATCTGCACCTGCAGCGCATGCTTGTGCGGGATGGTGATCGACAGGCCCTGGATCCAGCCGCCGCAGGCGGTCCAGAAACCAGGGGCATCCTCGACCCGGAACGGGACATAGACCGCGTCGAGACCGTGATGGGCGAAGGCGAGATTGTGAATCAGCGGGGACAGCGAATGGGCGATCGGACTGCCAATCACGCCATAGACCGCCGTCGCCGGGCTCTGCTGCCGCAGCCGACACATCTCCAACAGATCGGCAGTGGTCGGTTGACCCGGCGCACTGCCGGCATCCCCAGGCAGTCGGGCGAAGACCAAGGCCGATCCCCACACCCCGGCGAGCAGCCGCGAGGGCAGGCCATGCTCGCCCATCGCCATGGCCGCGACAGCTTCCTGGCCGTCATGCAGACGGCGTACCGCGTCGAGGTCGGAGGCATCAAGTGGCATGACCGCGACCTTGGCGAGGTCGGCATGGCAGGCCCGCATCGCCGCGATCTTGCCCGGCAGATCGACACCAGGACCGGTGAAGTCGTGGTAGCTCAGGATCAGCTTGGCCCTTTTCGGCCGCCACGGACGGGCGGCATGGAAGACCAGTTCGCGATCGATCCACGCCGCACCGGCAGCGTCGGCCCGCTCGTAGATGGCCAGGCGCTCGGCCTCGTCGCCATCCCAGGCCCCGCGTTCATGGGCATGGCGCAGGGTGACGATCGCCGGCAGGGCCAAGGCGGGAATCGCCTCGAGGACGGCACTGAGCGAGGCACCCTCCTGAAGGCATAGGTCCAGACGAACCTCTACGAGGTCGGCCCCCGCCTGCCGCGCAGCTTGGCTGCGTTCGATCAGGAAACGCGGTTCGGGATTCGACAGCGGTACCACAACCTGGGTCATGGGCGATAAGCCTGACCCTCCACAACGCAGCGCAACAGCGTTCCGGCGATTGACGGACGGCCCGCCACCGCCAGGGTCCGCAGTTCCATGAAGATCCACGAGTACCAGGGCAAGTCCCTCTTCCGTGCGCACGGAGTCCCCGTGCTGCGCGGCATTCCCTGCACCACGCCGGAGGCCGCCGAGGCCGCGGCCCGCGAACTCGGCTCGGCCGTGGTCGTGGTGAAGAGCCAGATCCATGCCGGCGGTCGCGGCAAGGGTACGGTCTTCGCCGAGGAGTCGTGCATCCAGCACGTGATGGATGGCGGCGTGAAAGTGGTCAAGAGCCCCGAGCAGGCGCGCGAGATGGCGGGCAAGTTGCTCGGCAACTGCCTGCGCACCGCGCAGACCGCCGGCACCGCCAAGCGCGTCAACACCGTCTATATCGAGGACGGCTGTGCGATCGCCAAGGAACTGTACCTGTCGGTGCTGCTCGACCGCGCGGTCGGCGCCCCGGTGGTCGTCGCCTCGGCCGATGGCGGCATGGACATCGAACAGGTCGCGCACGACACGCCCGAGCGCGTCATGCACCTGCACATCGACCCCGCGCTGGGCATCCTCGACCACCAGGCCCGCCGCCTCGGCTTCGAGCAGGGCCTGACCCCGACCCAGGTCTCCAGCTACGTGAAGACGGTGAAGGCGCTGGTGCGCTGCTTCCTTGATACCGACGCCGATCTCCTGGAAGTGAATCCGCTGGTCGTCACGAAGACCGACGAGGTCGTCGCGCTCGACAGCAAGATGAGCTTCGACGACAACGCCCTGTTCCGCCACCCGGACATCGCCGCGATGCTCGACCCGACCGAGGAGGATCCCTCCGAGATCGAGGCGAAGAAGCACGACATGGCCTTCGTCAAGCTGGGCGGCAACATCGGCTGCATGGTCAATGGTGCCGGCCTGGCCATGGCGACGATGGACGCCATCGCGCTCTACGGCTCGCAGCAGGGCGCCTTCCCGGCCAACTTCCTCGATGTCGGTGGCGGCGCCACCGCCGAGAAGGTGACCACGGCCTTCAAGATCATCCTCAAGGATCCGTCGGTGGAGGCCATCCTGGTCAACATCTTCGGCGGCATCATGAAGTGCGACACCATCGCCACCGGTGTGCTGACCGCGGTGAAGGAGGTCGGTCTCGACCGTCCGCTGATCGTGCGTCTCGAAGGCACCAACGTCGAACTCGGCAAGAAGCTGATCTCCGAGAGCGGCCTGGCGGTGATCGCCGCCGATGACCTCAGGGATGGCTGCATCAAGGCCGCAATCGCGGCGGCGAAGTGGCGTGCCGACAAGGGCATGGCACCGCGCGAGGCGCTGCCCGAACCGACGCCGATCGCGTACATCCCGCGCAAGAAGGCCGCGAAGAAGCCGATCGCCAAGAAGAAGGCCAGCAAGCCGGCACAGAAGAAGGTCGCCGCCAAGAAGAAGCCTGTCTCCAAGAAGAAGGGACGCTGAACATGTCAGTCCTCGTCAACAAGAAGACCCGTCTCATCTGCCAGGGCATCACCGGCAAGGTCGGCACCTTCCACTCCAACGGCGCGATCAACTACGGCACCAACTTCGTCGGCGGCGTGACCCCGGGCAAGGGTGGTCAGACCTGGACCGGCGAGAACAAGAAGAACTACCCGGTGTACAACACCGTGGCGGAAGCGATGCGCGAAGGCGGCGCCACTGCGTCGATGATCTTCGTCCCGCCTCCCGGTGCGGCCGATGCGATCCTCGAAGCCATCGCCGCCAAGATGCCGCTGATCGTCGCGATCACCGAGGGCATCCCGGCGCGCGACATGTACGCGGTCAAGCGCGCCCTGCAGCAGAATCCCGGCTCGCGCCTGGTCGGCCCGAACTGCCCCGGCGTGATCACGCCCGGCGAGTGCAAGATCGGCATCATGCCCGGCTACATCCACAAGCGCGGCTCGACCGGCATCGTCAGCCGCAGCGGCACGCTGACCTACGA
>JAIFND010000233.1 GCA_020047915.1 bacterium
GCCGTTCTTCCGCTTCGCCGTACCCGCCGATCCGCGCCTGCAGCAGGCCGGGACGGCCGGCTTCGCCGCCGGCGACCTCTCCGCCGCGTGGCGCAATCCCCGTGACGTGAAGCTGGTGTGCCTGCGCTACTGGCAGGATCTGCATCTCCACCTCGACGGCCTCGACGAAACCGGACGCCTGCTGCGCTTCGCCGACCCCCTGGTCAAGGATCTGGTCGATGAGAAGGGCGAGGGCTCGCGCTACTTCACCGAGAACGTGTGGGAGGCCCTGACCACCCCCGGCCAGTGGTACCTCGACCGCAGCAGCGGCCGCCTGACCTACCTGCCCCTGGCTGACGAGGATCCGCTGCGCACCCCGGTGATCGCACCCCGCCTGACCAGCCTGGTCCGGCTGCGCGGCGAAACGCGCCACGGCGGCGCCAAGGTGCACCATCTGCGCCTCGCGCACCTCGACCTGCTGCACGCCGAGCACGCCCACCCGCGCGACTACCGCGGCTCGGCCCAGGCCCAGTTCCATCTCCCCGGCGCGGTGCAGTTGCGCGGCGCCGAGGACTGCGCGGTGTACGGCTGCCGCCTCGCCCATCTCGGCGGCTACGCGCTGGAGGTGCGGCGCGGCAGCCGAGCCAACCGCATCGTCGGCAACGCCTTCCATGACCTCGGCGCCGGGGCGGTGAAGGTCAATCACGAAGGCCTGCATGTCCGCTCCGAGGACACCGGCACGGCGGCGACCCGCCATCTGTCCGCCGAGGACGCCGCCGACTGGGAGGGCGACGCGCTGCCCATAGGGGTCCAGCCCGGCGCCGCGACGCTGATCGCACACAACACCATCACTGGCTGCGGTCGCATCTTTCCCTCGGCCTGCGCGGTGTGGATCGGCGATGCCGCGCACAACGTGGTGCTGCGCAATCGCATCGAGGATTGCTATTACACCGCCATCTCGGTCGGCTGGACGTGGGGCTACGGCAAGACCCTGGCGCGCGGCAACCTGATCGAAGGCAACCTGATCCGCCGCATCGGCCAGGGCCTGCTCTCGGACATGGGCGCGATCTACCTGCTCGGGGTGCAGCCGGGCACGGCGGTGCGCGGCAACTGGATCGAGGATGTCGCCGCGCATGGCTACGGCGGCGGCGGCATCTACCCCGACGAGGGCTCGTCGTTCCTGGCCATCGAAGGCAACGTGGTGCTGCGCGCCCTCTCCGGCGCCTTCACCCAGCACTACGGCCGCGACAACCGCGTGCACGGCAACGTCTTCGCCTACGCGCACGGTTCCCTGGCCGGTACCGCCCGGCCCGAGCGCGTGCGCGGCTTCACCGCCACCGGCAATGTGCTGCTCGGCTCTGCCACGCCGTTCACCGGCCAGACCGGACGCTGCCGCTTCACCGGCAACCTGGCATGGAACGAAGCCGTCGGATCGATCGCCAGCATCCCCCCAGGCGTCAGCGAAGGCGATCCCGGCTTCCTGGCGCCGCGCACTGGCGACCTGCGCCTGCGTCCAGGCGCGCGCTGCCCGGCAACGGTTCCGGCCTCGGCGGCCGAGGTCGGCCCGGATCTCGGAGGCGTGCTGCCCTCCAGCCTCGACGACATCGCCCCAGAGCGCCTGCGTCCATCTCCGGCGCCGCCGGCAGTGTCGGTGCGACTGGAGGCCTGCACCTCGGCGGCCTTCACCGCCAAGGACACCTTCGACGCCGATCCGCAGGCGGCCAACCGTTATCCGTTCGTCGATGCCAGCGCCGCCTCGGCGGTGTGCGTGGTCATCGACAACGCGGACATGAATGAGGCGGCAGGTGAGATCCGCCTGGCCTGGACGACACCAGATGGCGAACCCAGCCCGGCCGGCGAGATCCTCGGCCCCGACCGGCTGAGCTTCCGCCTCGCGCCCGGCGGGCGCGCCTTGCTCGATACCCAGGTGCGGCTCGCCCCAGGCTGTCCGGGGGCCTGGCTGACCGTCACCGCCAGCGGGGCCGGCAATGACTCGGCCCTGTGGTACAACGACCGGCCGCGCGGACGCCTCGCCCGCCTGCCGGCCTGCGCGCTGAAGGACGTGCCGGCCGCGCTCGCGACGCAACACGCCTGGGAGCCGCTGCGCTGCGCGCCCGGCGACGCCAACGTGCGCGTCGCCCTGTGCGGCGACGATGTGGCGGTCCACGCCATCGCCCGCGACACCCTTCCAGCCCAGGGCGGTCAGCCGTGGGATGCCTCGGTGGTCGAGATCTTCACCGCCCTGCCCGGAACCAATGGGCGCGTTGACACCGACGGCCGGCGCGGCAACAGCCAGATCTTCCTCGCCCCCGCCTGCGCCGGCAAGCCGGCCCGCACGTTGTGCTACGCCAACGGCGTCGAACCGATCGACGGCATCCGCATCGACAGCCGGCTGACCGCCGACGGCTGGGAGCTGTGGGCGCTGATTCCTGCCGACGCAGCGCGGATCGTGCCCGACGCCTCACGCATCCTCTTCGAGGCCGCAGTCAGCCGCCGTCCGCCTGGCAGCACCAGCCACCTCAAGACCGCCCTGTTCGGCGAAGCCCCCGGCCATGACAACGGCCCATGGATGATGGCCGACATCTCCTGAAAGCAGCACCATGATCACCCTCTCGCCCACTCCCGGCCAGCCCTACGCCCAGCCCTGGCGCAACGCCATCGCGGTCGGCCGCGCCTTCGACCTGCTGCGCCAGGATCTGCTCGACCATCTGCGCCAGTTGCAGAAGGATGTCGGCTTCCACTCGTGCCGCTTCCACGCCGTGTTCGACGACGACATGCAGGTGGTGCTGCGCCAGCCCGACGGCTCGCTCGCCTTCCAGTGGCGCTTTGTCGATCAGGCCTACGACGCCCTGCTGGCGATGGGGCTCAAGCCCTTCGTCGAACTGAACCCGATGCCCAGCGCCCTGGCCTCGGGCACGCAGCAGATGTTCTGGTACAAGATGAACGTCACCCCGCCCAAGGTGATGGCGGAGTGGGATCAGTTGATCGAGGCCTTCGTCCGCCACCTCATCGACCGCTACGGCTCGGCCGAGGTGCGCACCTGGTGGTTCGAAGTGTGGAACGAGCCGAATCTCGGCTGCTTCTGGAGCGGCAGCAAAGAGGACTACTTCGCGCTGTACGACGCCTCGGCCCGTGCCGTGAAGCGGGTCGATCCGCTGCTGCGCATCGGTGGCCCGGCCTCGTCGAAGGCCTACTGGCTGGAGGACCTGATCCGCCACTGCGACGCCACCGGAACGCCGCTCGATTTCGTCAGCTCGCACCTCTATCCGCAGGACGAGTATGTCGACTATCAGGACCGGAAGGGCAGTCCGCACGCCCCCGGAGCCTTCTTCGCCGCGACCATCGCTGAGGCGGTGCGCAAGGTCCACGCCCTGCGCCCCGGCCTGCCGGTGCACTGGACGGAATGGAACGCGATGTCGTGCCACTCGACGGCGAGCATCGACTGGTGCAACAACGCGACCAACGACCAGCTGCACGGCGCGGCCTTCGCGGCCCGCACCTGCGTCGAACTCGACGGCAGCCTCGACACCCTGTGCTGGTGGGTCGCCAGCGACATCTTCAGCGAGGGCGGCATTCCGCGTTCGGCCTTCTCGATGACCTACGGCCTGATGACCATCCATGGCATCCCCAAGGCCGCCTACCACGCCTTCGCCTTCCTGCGCCGCCTGCGCGGCGGACGCCTCGCGGTCAGCGGCAACCCCCCGGCCGCCGCGGGCCTCGCTGCGACCCGTGATGGGGCTGCAGTCCACGCCGTGGCGTGGAACCAGCGACTGCTCGAGGAGGCGGCACCGGCAGCGTGGGACGATCGCCTGCGCGTTCCCGTGCAGGCCGCCGGCGATCATCTGGTGCTGTGCGCGCGGGTCGGCCCGGGGGCCGGCAGCGCCTACGAACGCTGGCTGGCGATGGGCGCCCCGCACGACCTGCCGCCAACCGTCGAAGACGCCCTGCGCGCGATGGCCCAACCGGCGTGGAGCTGCGACCGGCTGGCAGCCAAGGACGGCGTCATCGAGGTGCCGCTGCGCCTCGCACCTGGCGAAATCCTGTATCTCGAAGTGCGCCCGGTCGGCCAGCGCGCCTTCCCGCGCAGCACCGATCCGGCTTCGATGGCGACCTGGAATGCCGGCATGGGCGAACAATCGAGGTGAGGTCCGCCTTGAGTGGCACGGGCGTCTCGCCCGTGTTGAAGGGCAGTAATCACGGGCGAGACGCCCGTGCCACCATGGAGTGGTTCATTGCGCGGCCGGCGTGAAGGCGGCTTTCACCGCGTCGCTCTGGCGGCCGGCGACTTCCAGAGCCTGTAGGCCGCCTTCGACGTCGCCGGCAGCCAGGCACCAGTAGGCGACCAGGGCGTATCCTGCGTCATCGCCGGGACCGTTGAGCATGGCCTTGGCCAACGCGGTGCGATCCCCGACCGGCATCCGGCTGAATTGCGTGGTCATGAAGGCACACCCCCTGCGCCTCCGCCGAGCTTGCCAGCGTCGATCACGGCATCGGCCTGGATCTCGATCTGGCGGGACAGCACGATGGTCTTGCCGGCCAACGCCGGAGCAAAGCTCACCATGATCGCAGCACCCTGGCTCGCCAGGGCCTGACGCAGACTGCCTGGGCCATCGTCAGCCAGGTTGACGACCTGGCGTTCGACGGCGGCGAGAGGCAGGATCAGGGCGAACAGCAAGAGGACGCGCATGCTTCCATCGTGTCCGCCTGCTCTACCTCGGCTCTGGCGGAATGCGCAACTCCACTGCCGATCTGCGCAACCGGGCCTTTGGCTTGGCCAAGCAAGACGTCATCATGACGGCATGCCGAACATCTCCTGGATCCGCCCCGGCCACGACCCGATCAACTCTGCGGATGGCCTCTCGCTGCCGATCGCCGCCGATGGCGGCCGGCACCTCGCCCGCTTCGCATCTGGGCAGGCCGGACACCTGGTGATCCAGGTCGCTTCACCCCGGCCCCTGCGCCTGTCCTACGCCGGGCTGCTCGGCCTCGACGAGCCGATGACCAGCTACAGCTTCCAGCGCCGGATGCGTGCCGCCCTGGTGCTGCCGGTGCAGGCCGGTCCGGTCGAGCTGCTCGTCGAGTTCGGTCCCGCACCACGCCATGATCCCTGGGTGGACGGCCACTGCCCGTCGCGCAACCGTGCCGCGACCATGCGACTCGTGGCAGAGCGTTTTCCCGACCAGGTGGATCTCGGCATCACCTGGCATGCCGGTGCGGCCCCGGCTGTCGGCCTGCGCTTCCCGCCCGGGCAGTTCCACCGCGACGGCATCACCTGGCAGGAGATCGTGGTGCGCCCCGTGCCGGGCGCGGCTGGACCGCCTCGCGCCGACCTGCGCTCGCTTGCCGATCAGGCCTTGCCCAACCTCGTCCTCTCCACCGCCGAACTGCCCGGCCCGCACCACGAAGCCAGCGAGCCGGAAGAACTGCGCGCCGGTCTGCGTCGCATCTATGTCCCAGTCGGCCGCCAGGATGGCCGCGCCCCCCTGCGCAGCGTCGGGGTCGAGTCGCGTCCCGAGCCCGAAATCGAGGTCGCTGGCCAGGCCACGCTGTGCATCGCCGGCAGCGCCGGCAGCGCCCGTCTGCCAATGCCGATCTACGAAAGCCTCGGACGACTCGCTCCGCAACGCGCCTTCCGCAGCCAAGCCTGGCCCGAGGCCTCGACCTTGGGCGCCCGCCTGCCGATCCCGATCGTGGATGAGTCGGAAGCGCATCTCATGCGCCTGTGGGAGGAAGCCTGGGCGATGCTGCTGCGCCTGGCCCGGCCCGGTCGCGCCGAAAGCGGCCTGCCCGGCCCCTTCATCGCCACCGGCAGCAACTTCGCGACCAGCCTGTTCGTGTGGGACACCTCCTTCACCGCCCTGGCCACCGCCTACGGCTGGCGTCTCCTGCCGGCGACCGCCCCGCTCGACAACCTGTGGTCGCGCCAGCACGACGGCGGTTACCTCCACCGCGAGCACGACCGCCGCGATGGCCTCCCGGTGCTGTTCGAGCCTGACTTCGGACCCAACCCGCCGCTCATCGCAGTGGCCGAACTCGCCATCGCCCGGCTCAGCGGCGACCTCGCCCGGCTGCGCGCGATCTACCCCGCCGCCTGCGCGCACCACGCCTGGCTGGACGCCAACCGCCGGCTGCCGGATGGCACGTTCTGGACCACCGGCCTGGCCAACGGCCTCGACAACTCGCCCAGCCTGGGCGACGGCGGCTATCCCTGCCTGACCGCGCAGATGGCGCACCATGCCGAGACCCTGGCCGAGATCGCTGATCTGATCGGCGAGAACGCCGCCCCCTGGCGCGCCGAGCACGCCGCGATCAGTGCCGCGCTCAACGCCCGCCTGTGGGAACCGCAGCAGGGCTTCTACTGCACCGGGCGCAGCGACGGCGGGCACAACCCGGCCAAGGTCGTCACCGGCTTCTGGCCGCTGTGGGCCGGCGCCGTCCCCTCCGAGCGCGCCCAGCGTCTGGCCGAGCATTTGCGCGATCCGGCCGCCTTCTGGCGTCATCACCCCATCCCCAGCCTGTCGGCCGACCATCCCGAGTACGAACCCACCGGCCGCTACTGGCGCGGCTCGACCTGGGCACCGACCAACGTGGCCGCGATCAAGGGCTTCTGGCGCGCTGGTCACCACGACCTGGCGCGCGAGGCCTGCCACCGCCACCTGCGCGCGATGGCGGACGTGCTGGAGCAGACCGGCAAGCTGTGGGAGAACTACGCCGCCGACGCCTCGACGCCTGGCGGCATCGCCGCGCCCGACTACTGCTGGACGGCGACCCCACCGGTGGCCCTGCTCATGGAGATCATCCTCGGCCTCGAAGCCGACGCCCCGCGCCGACGCCTGCGCTGGACCCCGCAGCCCGGCAAGCGCTGCGGCGTGCACAACTTCCCGCTTGGACCCGCGACGGTCAATCTGCGGCATCGTTCGTACCGCTACGGATCAGAGATCGAATGCAGCAGCGACCTGCCGGTCGATCTGGAGATTGTGCTGCCGAGCGGCGTAAAGGCTGTCAGGCTGGATGGATTCCAGCGTCTGCAGGCCTGACGATGGCGCGTCAGGTTATGGATTCGTAATAGGCTCCAACCCATACTGGGTCTTGCCCGTACTGAGAATCCACCCCTTGTCGGCCGTCACAGTGAAACTGTCAGCCAACAGGGTGGATGGACTGCGCCACTGCACAATCACCACCTGCCCATCACGAACGATTTTCGCCGGGGCCTCGCAACTAGGCTTCCCTGGGACTTCGACTGCGACGGCGTTCTTTTTCAGGGTCAGTGACCCCACCATGCTTCCCTGACTGGTGAACATCGTCCACCTGCCTTCTGTGCTCAGAAGTATTTCAGGAGGCTGATAGGCTGGTTCCCTGCCAGGCATGAACGCAACATAAACCGCAACAAGGAGAGCAATCGCTCCCAAGATCACGATGGGGAGGCGCATGCGAACTGGCGTGGATTTCGACTGGGTTTTATTTGCCATGGTTTTACCCACCAAACCTGTCGGGGTATTTCACTGTCGACCACGGCAGGTTGATGGCCTCTGGAAGACCGGTTGCCGCACGGGCCGGGATCAACTGCACATGGCCATCGTAGAACACAGCGTTGACGACATTGCGATGCCGCGACGGATTACCGTTGGTTCCAGGGACATTGTTGCCTGTTGAGGATGTTCCATTCGGAGACCAGCCGAGACCCCAGTCATCGGATTCGAGATACAGGCTTCGACCTGCAGAATACTTCACTTTACTCTGGATGATATGCCGCGCTGTGCCCGGTGAGTCAAAGAAGTTATTGCTACCCCAGTCACCAGTTGTTGAAGAACTCAACCATGCATAGCCGTTCATACCGTAGCCCGGCTTGGAGTCAGATGAGGTCTTGGGATAGGTCGGACACCCCCATATCACCGAGGACTTGGATATATCACTGGTTGCAGTCCCCCCCTCCTTGCCCTGGGCATCGAGATGATCGGCGATCAATGTAAACCAATGCACATTGTCGGGCCCGATGGTTATCTTGGTCGCTGGCAAGATTCCCTCGTTGTCGGTGGCATAGGCGAAAGTACCCATGCCCAGTTGACGCAGGGAGTTCTTGCAACGTGTCGACTGCGCCTGATCACGCACCATGTTGATCGCTGGCAGCAACAATGAGGCCAGGATGGCGATGATCGAGATCACCACCAGCAGTTCGATCAGGGTGAAGCCAGCCCGAATAGCAGGAGTGCGACAGGATGGACTCATGCTGTAAGCTTATCGCTTCACATCTCTTAATTCCAGCGCATTTGCGCCTTCGGATTGTAGAATTGCGCACCAGGTCCTTGCACCGGTGCGTCCAGACGCCCGCCTATTCATCGCATACCACGCGAAGTCCGGCATGACCACATCGAGCCGCAGGTTTAGCCGGCAACGGTACAAAAACCGCATGGCCCGTGGCCGCTCATCATCAGCCCGACGCGCTATGACCCCCTGGTTGCCGCCATGCCCGATGACAGCAGCAAACCCTACCCCGCCAACCTGCGCAAGCTCACTGGCAAGTTGCGCTTATGCGAAATCACGAGAGGAACCCAAGCTCTAGACTGACGGTCATGAGCCTCCCCTACCACTTCGACGACGCCCGCCAGGCCGTGGTCTTCTCCTCGCCGACCATGCCCTCGCCGTGGATCAACTACCTGTCGAACGGCAACCTGCACGCCTTCGTCAGCCAGGCCGGCGGTGGGCTAGCGTGGTGGCGCAGCCCGCTCAAGAGCCGCATCAGCCGCTATCGCCTGAACCAGCTGCCCACCGACAGCCCGGGATTCTACATCTACATCCGCCAGGCCGACGGCACGGTGTGGTCGCCGAGCTGGCGTCCGGTCGAGACACCGCTCGACAGCTTCGCCGCCGAGCACCGCCCCGGCATCACCACCTTCCGCGCAAAAAAAGGCGCGATCAGCGCCGAGCTCGATCTGTTCATCGCCCCGGGCGAGGACGCGCTGATCTGGGACCTGCGCCTGAGCAACACCAGCGGCAACGCCGTGACCCTCGATATCTTCGCCTATGTCGAGCTGTGCCTGCTCGATTGGGGTCAGGACACCGCGTGGGCCTACTACGTGAAGCACAACCTGCAGGTGACGCGTCACGCCCCCAGCGATGCTTTGATCTACCTCTATCGCCACTTCCACTTCAACCCGACCCTTGAGCGCTGCCCGCTGGTGTGGTTCGCCGGCACCGATCCCCTGGTCAGCTGGACGGGCGATCGCGACTGCTTCGTCGGCCCGTACCGCTATGAGAAGGATCCGGTGGCGGTCGAGCGCGGACGCTGCGGCAACGAGGACAACCTGTGCGGCGAGCCCTGCGCCGTGCAGCACATCCGCCCGACCGTGCCGGCCGGCGGCAGCACCCGGCACGGCTTCTTCCTTGGCGGAAGTCCGCAGGCCGTTGTCGGCTGGCCGCGTGCGCTCAACGATGCCGAGGCCACGATCGCACGCCTGCGCACGCCAGGAACGATCGACCGCCTGAAGGGCGCACTCGGCGCCTGGTGGAACGAACACCTCGGCACCTTCCAGGCCGATCTGCCCGATCCCGACATCGCCCGCATGGTCAACGTATGGAACCCGGTGCAGAGCGTGCACACCGGGCGCTACAGCCGCTCGATCAGCTCGCAGGCGAGCGGCATCCGCAGCGGCTACGGCTTCCGCGACACCTGCCAGGACATGCTGGCGATCGCCTACCGCAAGCCGGAGTGGGCGCGCGACATCTTCCTGCAGCAGTTGACCCAGCAGTACCGCGACGGTCACTGCGTGCATGGCTGGTCACCCGAGGACAAAACCCACCCCGGCACGCATGTCCACTGCGACGACCACCTGTGGCTGCCGATGGTCGCCTACGCGATCATCAGCGAGACCGGCGAGGCCGGGCTGTTGGATACGCCGGTGTCCTGGCTGGCCGAGGACGGCATGTCGGCCGCCGGCTCAGCGAGCGTCTGGGAACACCTGGTGGCCGGGGTGCGCTTCACCGAAGGCCACCTCGGCGCGCATGGCCTGCCGCTGACCCTCAAGGGCGACTGGAACGACTCGATCGGCAAGTTCTCGAAGAAGGGACGCGGCGAGTCGATGATGGCGGCGCAGCAGCACGTCTACACCTTGCGCCAACTCATCGCCCTGGCCTCGCTGCGTGGCGACGGCGCGTCGGTGACTGAATTCCAACGCGCCCTCGACCGCCAGTCGGCGGCGATCCTCGCCTGCGGCTGGGATGGCGCCTGGTGGGTGCGCGGCTTCGACGACGACGGCAACGCGATCGGCTCGTCACGTTGCCGCGATGGGCAGATCTGGCTCAACAGCCAGACCTGGATGATCCTGGCTGGGCTGGGCGACGAGGCGCGCAACCTCACCGCCCTCGCCTCGGTGCAGAGCCGTCTGTCCACCGGCGTCGGCCTCAAGAAACTCGACCCGTCCTTCCGCAGCTTCCCGCTCGACCTCGATCCCTACAGCGGCTACTCGCCAGGTTGCGGCGAGAACGGCGCGATCTTCTGCCACGCCAACACCTGGGCGATCATCGCCGCCGCCAAGCTCGGCGAGCGCGAACTGGCGTGGAAGTGGTACCGTGAACTGGTGCCGCACCTCGCCATCCAGCACGTCGGTCTCGAACGCTACCAGGCCGAAGGCTACGCCTACGTCTCCAACATCATCGGCCCCGAGAACCCCAAGTTCGGCTGGGCCAACGTCACCCAGGTGACCGGCACGGCGGCGTGGATGGACCTGACGATCACCCAGCACCTGCTCGGCATCCGTCCGGAACCGCAGGGCCTGCGCATCGACCCGTGCCTGCCGGCGGATTGGAAGGAGATCACGGTCACGCGACGCTTCCGCGGATGTGACCTGCGCATCCGTCTTCTCAATCCCAATGGACATGGACGCGGCGTACGCGCGATGTCGGTGCAGGGCCGCAGCATCGTCGGCAACCTGATCACGCCCGATCTGCTGCAGGGCGCCACGCGGTTGGAGATCGTCTGCACGCTGGAAGGCTAAGCCGGCCTCAACGCGCCGGCTGGCGCAGCGCGCGGTAGCCGTTGTCGAACCAACGTTGGTACAGCGTCGTGGTGTCGGACATGCCGTTGCCCGTGGCGGGAGTCATCTGCACGCTGCCGGTGGATGCGTCGGTGCTGGTCGGCACATAGCAGTCGCCATCCGGATCGATCGCCAGCACCACCTCCTTGTTGGCCTCGGCCACCACCGAGCGGCTCAGTTCGTTGAACACCTGGCCGCGCACGATGGCCCGCCAGAAGTGGCTCTTCCGTTCGGTGAAGCGGTTGCCCATGGTGAACTGGCCGGTGAG
>JAIFND010000152.1 GCA_020047915.1 bacterium
GAAACCGAGCCCCGACAAAGCGCGGATGGGGGGCGCGGGGGGCGACCCCCCGGGCTAAAGCGCGCGCCGAGGGGCGGTGGCGGCATATAATCGGCGCAGCCGATGCCGCCACGGTTTACGAGCGAAGCGAGAAAACCGAGCCCCGACAAAGCGCGGATGGGGGGCGCGGGGGGCGACCCCCCGGGCTAGAACACTTTAGGCATGGTCGCCCAATCCGACGGGGCCGCACCCTGTTCCAGGGTGGAAGACAGGAGCACCAGGCGGTTGGCCTCGCTCCAGTACAAGGGACCGGCGCGGTATTCCACCCGGCCATCGACGAAGCCGACCAGACCGCCACGCCCCTCGTTGACCGCCGGGTCCTGCACCAGCACCGGTTGATCATCGGGGGCTCCCACCATCGGCTGGACATAGATGAAGGGTCGAGAGAGATCGGGCCGACCGGCGCAGGCAAACAGATCATCGCCCAGATCCGCCGCCCGGGCACGGAGATCGGCCAGATCGCGCGGCCAGTGCCAACTCGTGGCCTTGGCGAAGCCTCGGGCGCGATCCAGCACCTGCCGCATACCCGCCTGGCGCACCCCCGCAACAGCATCAGCGTAGGTCGTAAGCCAGTCTGATGCCAGGGTTGGCAGGGCTGCCACCATTCCAGCCGCCAGGCAGAGACCCTGCTCACCGGTCACCTGCAGGCCGTCCTGTCCCGCATGCGCCTCTAGATGACCTGCGGGCACACCCGCCGTAGCAGCAGCGCGCAACAGTCCCCGCCAAGCGGAGGGGTCGGAGTCATGACCGCCCAGAATCGTTGCTTGATATGCGTTCCATTGCATCCGGAAACACACCTGGTCGACCCAACCGGAGGTCACAGGCACGGTAAGTTCATCAGCCTGCAAGCGGTCCAGCAGGCGAACGTCGCTCGCTATCCACAAACGGCCATGCGCCAGTCGCACAGAAAACGAGCGCCCTTGGGTGGCAACCGTGATCGCCAGATCGCGGGCTTGGGCCATCAAGCGCTCGACCGTCGCCTCGGCCTCGGGCCCGGGTTCGGGTTGCACCACACCCAGCCCATGACGCACAGCGGCGATCAATGTCGGGTGGGCCGGCAGACTCAGCTGCCAATCGCCATCAGGGCCATTCAGCGCCAGCCATATAGTGCCGTCACAGGCAGCCAGCACGGCAGGAAGCGCGGCCCCCAGGCTGGCTTCGACACCCAACCCGTGCGGGTCATAGTCCAGCAGCCAGCAGAGATCCTCGGCGACCGCGGCCCAGCCGCTGCCAGAGACTCCTACCACGATCACCAGGGCCGCATCCGCTGGCATTCCAGCCAGGGCCTGCGGATCGATGGGACGCAATGGCAGCCGCGCCGCCGGGAAAGTCAGCCTGCCCCGACAGGCAGCCAGGTCGATGTGCAGGCGCGCCTGGCCCAGGTTCCAGGCTGCAGCCAGGCGCACCGCAGCCGAGGACGGTCCGGGGGGCAGCAGGCCCGCCCATGCAGGGCATTCCGTACGCAACAGCACATCCTCGCCACCAAGCAGGTCAGGCAGGCTCAGGGGCTCTGGACGTCGTACGGCCTCCTGTGGCCAACCGACCATATGCCATGCCCCGGAGCGTTGCACGCGCAGAGCGGGCAGGCCATCGATGACGGGGGTTTCACCAGTTGCCACAGCAGCCACGGTCAATCGTGCACTCGGATAGCCGCCAATCCGGCCAGGTTCGTCGATTTGGGCGCGGAGTTGCGAAGAACCTGCCAAGGTGGATCGCAGCAGTTGCCCCCCAGGACCTGCATGCTGCGCAAGCCAGGCCACCATGGCCGGATGCTGCAGCATGTCCGCTAGTGGCCCAGCCGCCAATCGGGCGTGAAAGCGCTGGACATCAGGTATCAGCATCCGCAGGGCGGGCTCGCCAGTGCTGGCAGCGGTGGCCAGGGCGAGCAGAAGAGGAAGGGAGCGACGCAGCATACGGGGATCCTGGTAGGCAAACCATAAGTTCCAGCACCGACAACGCCCCGCCAAGGAGCCACAGCCCGGCGTGGCCGGGACGTGACCGAAAACGCCGACCCCCAGACGAGAGTCTCGCCTGGGGGTCGGCAGCAGATCCGCTGATCAGCCGTTCGAATACGGGGCCGTGCTCAGATCCACCAGCGTACCCGTGGTGTAGTTGTACTCGATCTCATACACGCCCGAGGCAGCGCTCTGGTTGGTCGCGTTGTCCGGGACGCCCAGGGCCGGGACCACCAGCCTGACCTTGCCCGAGCCCGCCGAGGGGATCAGCAGGTTCATGGTGTAGGTCTTGTTGGCCGTGTCCGCCACCACCGTCGGCGTCTCGATCTTCACCGTCGCACCGCTCTTGAAGGTCGCCAGGTTCTGATCGAGGCTGGTGACGACGGTAGCCAGCACGGATGTCGTCGGGACAGTCTTGGGCGCTTCGCTGAAGGTGACGCGAACCGGCAGACGAATCATCTTGACGCTGCCGGCAACTGCCGTGGTGCCCGTGTAGGCCAGCGTGGTCGCGTTGAAGTAGGTGTCCGTCGCCGTCGTCGGCTTCACTGCACCACCCTGACCGAACACCGGAGAAGCCACGGTTTGCACCAAGGGTTGGGTCGAATCCAGGGTGCGGCGCAGCACGTTCGAGTCAGGTATCGCCTGCTGGGCAACGTCCGTCAGCCCAGAGGTCTGCAGGTACTTGACCTCTACCACCCCCTCGCCGGGCGTCAGGGTGAAGGTGTAGGCCTTGCCCGATCCTGCGAATTTGCTGATCACACCATTGGTGACAGACAGGTGACTGGGCAGGAATCCCGATACCGCGTTTGAGAAGGTCACGCTGCAAGGATAGCTGACCGTACGCGAGGGTGTCCCTTCAACACCGACCAGCGTTTTGATGATGGGGGCCGTTGGTACCGAGACCACATTGGCTGAGAAGACCTTGGAAGCGAGCGTGGTCTGCGCAGGTTCCGCCGTATCACTGAGAATAACCGCCGGATTGCCTCCTGCGCCATCAGAATCATACGATGGGGCGGCCTTCACCGTCACGCTCATGGTCGTAACCGTCGATGGGGCGCCACCACGCTTCACCTTGATGTTGAAGTTCTGATGCGTGCCGGTGACATCCAGAATACCATCCGTATCGTAGCTGGTATCCAACGAACAGCCGACCAAGGTCAGATCGCTGGGCACCAGGACACGGTTGAGTGGCGAGGAGAAGGCCGCCTGGACAATGAAGCTCGTCTCGGATGGGGTGGAATTGAGGACGACATAGTTGCCGGTATCAGGGAAGGCGTAGCCATCGATGATCGCACCGGCAGCACGCAGAGAAGTCGCGCCTGCTTGGATGCCCTTCCAGGCCGCGACCGGCTTGGTACGGTCGATGTTGATGGTATAGGTCGAACTTGCCGAGTTGTAGAGGATCGGCCCGTCCTTCAGGCTGAGGGTGGCGACGAAACCGCTGCCGGTGCGGAATGCCATGCTGGGCGGCGTGGCATAGTTCGCACCGGCACCGCTGAAGGTGACGCTGACGACCTTGCCGGCATCGGCTCCCGCGCCCAGCGTGGCCGTGGCCAACGGCAGGGTGATGGTCGTGCTGGGCTTGGCCGTACCACCGATGAAGACCACATCCGGGGCGACGGCATAGCCGGAACCCTTGGTCGTCAGATTGTTCGCATTGGTGCTGTAGGCCGCACCACCGATCGTGGTGATCGCACCGGTCGTCGCGTGAACGGCCAGAGCCAATCCTGCAGCGCCAGAACCCGCGGACGGAACCACCGTCAACGAACCGGTGCTGGTGAAGCCGTAGCCCGGATCCGTGATGGCCAGTTCACCGACCTGGATCTTGTTGTCATCCGCACCACCGGTGCCGTCCGTCCAGGTCACGATGGCAGAGCCGGCCGCACCACCACCGACCACCAGCCTTGGCGATCCGACATAGTTGGCCCCCTCGTTGGTGACGGTGATCGCATCCAGGATCTTGTTGGGCGTGGTCCGGACTGCCCCGGCAGGGATCGTCACCGTCATCTGGCCTTCATAGGTCGAGGACGGGGTAACTGCGATCGTCCACACGTTGTTCTCTTGCTGGCCCGCAAGACCACTGCCCTTGGTCACAGCGGTGACCGTGCCCGTGGTGACCCCGACACCACCACCAGCGACTGTCACGGCACTGGTCGGGAAACCCGAGGAGATGATCTCATCGATGGGCGAGGTACCACTGACAAACCGAGCGGTCAGCAGGATCTGCGACAGCGACGTGATGCCGCTTGATGGCCCTTTGGGATTCGACTCAATGGTCATCGCCTGGTCGTTTACCAGACGCGTCTTCAGTCCGGGAGAGATCGTGATGGTGCCAGCAGCGCCACGCAGACCGCTGACCACGGTGTATCTGGTGGTATCGCCAGCGAAGGTTACTACGTCGCCGGCCATGACATCAGCGAGCGCGTTGATGTCTTCCAGGGCATCTGCAGTCGCCGTATTGAAATCCGTTTCCGTACCGCTGTCCAGGATGATCTGAGTCGCACCGACAGCATATGCGTAGGGGGAAATCCCCGACGTCGCGGTCAGCGAATTCGCCTTGTTGACCGCCAGGCTGCCGCCATCGCCCTTGAGGATCGGAGTCAGAGACACCGTCATGGACGGCGTGGTGACATAGATATTGAAACCGTCGCTATAGAGGCTGTCGGTTCCTCCACCAGCCGAGGTCGCCTGAGCAAAGACCCGGCACAGACGGCCTGGGGTGCCCGAGGCTGATAGCGCGGTCGTGAGATCTCCCGACCATGCTCCCGTACCTACTTCGGCAGTGAGAGTGGCCACAGCGGTACCCAGGGAGCCGGCATCCGAGGTGTTCGAGGCCGTGATCGATGCGGTGATCGCTCCGGCCCCGGTGTTGGCCTCGCTGCCCGCCAGCGCAATATCGATCAGGGCGTTGGCGGTGGCATCACCACGGATCGCGTTGATCACATCCAGAGCGGTGCTGATGCCCGCACTCGCACCGCTGGTGGCGAGATTGACGGTGATCGTCTGGGTCGGGGCCGTTCCCGTGGTGGCAACGGACAGCGCCTGGCTGGCTGCCGCAGGCTTGTTGAGCACCAAGGTGACGGCATTCCCCTGCGTCTTGCTGACGAACTGCAGATCGTTGTTGGTGCCCGTGGCCGCCAATTGGGTCGCCTCCAACTTGTACAGCTTCACCGTCACGCCTGGGGCGGCGGTTCCTTCGAAAGGCGGGGTGGTGTCAGCGGTGTTTCCACCCTGGGTGGCACTGCCAGCGCCCTTGGTGATGGTCGGGATGGGTATCGCGTTGCCATCTACGGAGATGGTCAACGGAGTGGCATAGGCACTTGGGGTCGTGCTGGCCAAGTCGATCTGGCGGATCGTGACGGTATGGGTTCCGTCCAGCAAGGCCGTGGTGTTGGCTTCCGCATCACCCGAGAACTCATAGGTCCAGTTGCCATCGGCCGGGACGGTGATCGAGGCCAACTGCGCGGCATCGAGGAACACCTCCAACTCGGCGCCGGCGTTGCCGGTGCCGCGCAGTTGCAAGGCGCCGTCACTAACCACGATTGTGTTGCTGGCCGGGGTGCCTCCGTTGTTGCCGTCCTTGTCCTTGTAGGCGGTCACGGCGGGGGCATCGACCGCACTCAGGACACGCACATTGATCACATTGGATGCGGCGGCGAGAGACGCCACCTCGGTTCCGTTGTTTGCATTCGCGTCATTCGCCGTCGCACTGTCGATGTCGGCATCCACCCATTTGCCGTACATGCTCTTGGTGGATTCGTTGGTAAAGGCGTCCGTGGGTGTCCACACGGCGTCTGCGCCAACCTTGGTGACGGTACCTGGAATCGCGACATCAGATCCCAGGGGTGGGTTGGCAACCGCGCTATTCGCAGTCTCCCACGGGGTGGAAACGGCGGCTAATACATATGGGGTAGCCGTGGCCGAGGTCGTGCCGCGGCTGATGCCGTACATGGTAAAGGTGCCGGTCAGCACATCTGACCCGTCCGCGAAGTCGGTCCAGGCGCCAATCTTGATCGCAGGCTTGAGCAGGGTGGGATCGCTGGCCGCCGCGGTGATCAGGTACTGGTAGTTGCCATCGACCTGGGGGCTTGGGGTGGTGACCGTCAGGTTGGCTCCGGGCGCAAGCACCGGTGTCGGGGTGGTGACGACGACAACTGGAGGCACGGTGGTGTAGGAACTGGTCTTGCCGTCTGCGCTCTTCCAGCGTGCGCGGAAGGTGAAGCTGCCGTCCGGCAAACCGACGGTGGGCGTCCAGGTCCATGGGCTTCCGGTGCCCGTCAGGTAGCCTGCACGCGGTACATAGGTGCCGTCCGCTCCAGCGCTGGCCTTGACTTCGACCACGATCTGGCCGTTGGGAATGTTGCCCTCAACAGACTCGACACTGGTCGCACCAGCGGTCAGGGATCCGCTGGTCAGCGAGATCGTGACATCCGGCTTGTGATCGGCCGTCGTCCCGGCAACCACCAGACCGGGCACCGGGGTGCCGACGGTCAGGGTGGCATAGCTGCCGACCACCGTGGTGGTGGAAAGGCCATTCTCATCGGTGAAGATTGCGCGCACCTTGTAGACGCCGTCACCGAGGGCTTCGCCGGTGATCGGCGTGAAGGCGACTGAGGCGCCCGTCCCGGGTAGCGAGGTCGAGTTGACGGTGAAGGCCTTCCAACCCGTGGCCGTATCGCCGGTCACGGTCGCAGAGGGGTTGGCAGTCAGGGTGCTGGCCAGGGTGTACTGGACCTGCACGTTGCTGGCGGTGAGGGTCTCGCCGGAAAGATCGATGTTGATCGTGGGCGTGTTGTCGCTGGTGGTCAACGAGGTCTGGGTGTTGGCCGTGCCAGTATCGAGGTCGACGGTCGGTGCGGAGGGCGCGTCCGTGCTGACCTTGAAGGTGAAGACTTGCGAGAAGGTGCCGACGCCGGTGACGTCGCCGCCAGTAGCGCCATCACTGTCGACGACCTCCGTCACAACGCGGAGGTAATAGGTCGTTCCACTGCCCGTTCCGGTCAGCACCGTCGCGCCGTAGTCGGCGGAAGAGATGGACCAAGCGGCGTTGGCGTCGGTGCCCGCGCCGCCGTAACCGCCGTCGTTGATGGTCTTCTGGGTAAT
>JAIFND010000189.1 GCA_020047915.1 bacterium
TAGAGGGGGTCGCTGTAGCTGCTGAGCGGGGCGTCGTCGTCGGCCATGAGGGGGGGCACGCTAGCGCGGGAAACGCGCCGTCCAACAGGCGATGTCGCCGTGGCTACGGCACCAGCTGCCAGCGGATCACGGCGACGCCGCCGATGCGTTCCGCGGTCACCAGCAGGGTCTCATCGGCGCGCTTCCAGGTCTGTTCGGTGTCTTGGGCCTTGCCGTCGCCCTGCCGCACCCAGCCGCTGTCCGGCAGGATCGCGACCACCATGCGGGCCATCGCATCGCCCGGTTCGAGGTCGGTGCGCGCCGGGGGGGCCTGCAGGGCGAGATCCAGCCGGCGTGCCGCGCCCCCGGCGATGGCCACGGCGACATGGTTTTCGCCCTCAAGGGGGCGCCAGCCGGCAGGAAAAGCGAGATCGGGGAACTGGTCGTAGCGCAGACCGATCGGACGGATCGTCTTGGGCAGTGCGTCGCGTTCGTCGCTGCAACCGTATCCGCCGAGGGCGCAGGCTGCGGCCAGCGCCAGCATCAGGCCGGCGTGCTTCACGCCGGGCGGTAGGTGAAGGAATTGCCCGCGATGGTGATCACGTCGCCCTGCTTGAGCGGGGCATCGACCACCTTCTGGCCGTTGACCTTGACCGCACGCCAGCCGCCCAGCGCGGTCAGGCGGTGGCCGGCCTGGGCGCGGGCGATCTTCGCCTGCACCGGCTTGACCAGGAAGCCCTTGGCCGGGATGTCGGCGTTGTCGGCCGCGCCGACCGAGGTCTCGTCCTTGAGCAGCGGCACGACCACGTCGCGGCCACCCTGCTTGAGCACGATCGCCATGCGCTTGCCGCCGACTTCCGCGGCCATCGCCTTGGCGAGTTGGGCCTGGTCGACGAACATGGTCATCTCGCCGCCCATCGCGCCGGGGCCCTTCTTGGCCGAGGCGGCGGCGGCCGAGGCCGCGAAGCCGTGCTGGTCATAGACCAGCGAATGCTTGCCCAGGACGATGCGATCGCCGTTCTTCAGCGTCTGCTTCTGGATCTTGGTGCCGCCGACGTAGGTGCCGTTGTTCGACCCGCCATCGACCACCGCCCAGCCCTCACCGTCCTTGACGATGGTGCAGTGGTGGCGGCTGACGCCGAGGTTGTCGACGACGATGTCGCAGTCCATCGCGCGGCCGACCTTCATCTGGTCCTTGTCGAGCGAGTGCTCCGACTGGGGGTCGGCGCCGAACATCACGGTAAGCTTGGCCATAGTCGGAATCCCTGCCGGCCAGGAACCTAGGGGAGGGAGGCACCGGGTCAACATGGCGCAGGACGGCTGCCGGGGGACCGGGGGGTGGGGTGGGGCGGGCGTGCAGCCCGCCCAGGCCAGGGATTGCCCGGGTCGGCGGAAACGCAACATGCTGCGGCCATGCCAACCGCCACCGCCGTGCCCGCCACCCAGACCGCCATCCAGCTGACCGGCCCCGACCAGCTGGCGGTGAACCGCCAGAAGACCGTGCACAAGCCCGGTCCGCGCCAGATCCTCGGCAAGGTCGAGTGCGTCGGCCTGTGCTTCAGTGACATGAAGCTGCTGCACCAGTTCGACCAGCACGCGCGCAAGACCCCGGTCCTCAAGCACATCGGCGAGGACGTCCTCAAGGGCATCCCCAGCTACGTGCCGGAAGGCAAGCCGACCGTACCCGGACACGAGGTGGTGCTGCGCGTGGTCGAGACCGGCCCCGGCGTCACCAGCGTGAAGGTCGGTGGCCGCTACCTGGTGCAGGCCGACTGGCGCGAACTGAAGACCGAGAAGTCGAACGGCGCCTTCGGCTACAACTTCGAGGGCGGCCTGCAGCAGTACGTGCTGCTCGACGAGCGCCTGACCGTGGCCGGCGACGGCACCAGCTACCTCATCCCGGTGCCGGAAGAGCGCGGCGCCAGCCAGCTCGCCCTGGTCGAGCCGTGGGCCTGCGTCGAAGAGGCCTTCATCCACCGCGAACGCCAGCAGCTCAAGCAGGGCGGCACGCTGCTGCTCGCCGTCGTGCCCGGCGCCAGCGCCGACCTCGCCGGCCTCGACCTCAAGCGTCCGGCCAAGCTGCTGTGCCTGGGCGCGGCGTGCAACCGCCCCGGCTTCACCTGCAGCGAGCTGGCGGCACTGAAGCCCGGCTCGGTCGATGACCTGATCGTGGTCGGCGCCGACCCCGCCTTCCTCGAATCGCTGTGGCCGCTGGTCGCCACCGACGGCCTGACCATCCTCGCTCTTGCCGGCGGCAGCTTCGGCCGGCCCGTCTCGACCCCGGTCGGCCGCGTGCACTACGGCAACGTGCGCATCGTCGGCACCACCGGCAACCAGCCGGCCAAGGCCCTGGCCACCATCCCCGCCTCGGGCGAGGTGCGCAGCGGCGACCGCGTGCACGTGATCGGCGCCGCCGGCCCGATGGGCTCGATGGCGGTGCTGCGCCTGGTCTCGCTGGTCACCCCGCAGACCAGCGTCGAAGGCAGCGACATGAACGACGAGCGCCTCGGCGTGCTCGGCGCCAAGGCCGAGCCGGTGGCCAAGCGCCGCGGCCTGCCCTTCCGCCTCTTCAACCCGAAGGCGGGCGGCAAGCTGGGTGGCGCGGCGCGCTACCACATGGTGATGGTCCCGGTGCCGGCGGTGGTCGCCGGCGCGGTGACCGACAGCGCCGACGGCGGCATCATCAACATCTTCGCCGGCATCCCCTCCGAGATCAGCGGGCCGATCGACCTCGATGCCTACTGCCGCAAGGGCCTGTACTTCATCGGCACCTCGGGCAGCACGATGGAGGACATGCAGGTGGTGCTGGGCAAGGTGCTGGCCGACCAGCTCGACACCAACCTGAGCGTCGGCGCGATCACTGGCTTCGGCGGTGCGATCGAAGGCCTGGACGCGGTCAAGACCGGCAAGATCAGCGGCAAGATCCTGGTCTATCCCGACCTCGGCGACTTCCCGCTGATGAGCGTCGAGGCGGTGGTGGCCAAGTACCCGTCCGTTGGCCCCAAGCTGCGCGACGGCTGCTGGACGCGCGACGCCGAGGTCGAACTGCTGCGCGTCGCAAAGTCCTGACAGCGAAGGCTTGAGGACGGGTTCCCGGCTCCCTACACTGGGCGGCGGAGACCTGTCATGACGATTTCAAACCACGGCCCCAGGACGGAAGAGAACTCCTGGCGCATGTTCCGCATCCTCGGCGAGTTCGTCGAGGGTTTCCAGTCGCTGTCCGAACTGCCCAAGGCCGTCACCATCTTCGGTTCGGCGCGCACGCCGGTCAGCGATCCGTTCTACAAGGCGGCGGCGGACATCGGCCGCCTGGCGGTTGAACGCGGCCATCCGGTGATCACTGGTGGCGGCCCGGGCATCATGGAGGCCGGTAACAAAGGCGCGCGCGAGGCCGGCGGCGTGTCGGTCGGCCTGTCGATCCAGCTGCCGATGGAGCAGTCCTCGAACCCGTACATCAACCACGAGGTGAAGTTCCATTACTTCTTCGTGCGCAAGGTGATGTTCCTCAAGCACACCTGCGCCGTGGTGGTGATGCCGGGCGGCTTCGGCACCCTCGATGAGTTGTTCGAGACCGTGACCCTGGTGCAGACGCACAAGATCCCGCCCATGCCGATCGTGCTCTACGGCCGGCATTTCTGGGGCGGCCTGCTCGGCTGGATCAAGCAGACGATGGAGGACCGCCACGGCTACATCAGCCACGGCGACCTCGACCTGCTGAAGCTCGCCGACACGCCCGAGGAGGCGATCGCGGCGCTGGGCGACGCGGTGGGCAAGCCGCCGACCGGTCACGACACCGACACCGTGCCGCTGCCCGAGACGCGCAAGCACCTGCGGCGGAAGTAGGAGCGTTCGGCGTTCGGCGTTCGGTGTTCGGCGCAGAGCGAAGGCGAGATGACTGGGATTCGAATACCTGACAATACCCCAGACATCGTGCAATTACCTGCGGAACGTCGAACGCCGAACCTCGAACCTCAGGGGCAATGGCATCTCACCCCAGGTCGGCCCACACCCCGTGATGGTCGCTGCGGCCCTGGGCGGTGATCACGCCGGCGTCGCGCACCGTCAGCCCGCGCACGTAGATGCGGTCCAGGCCGAGCAGCGCGGCGCGCGCCGGCCAGGTGCGCGCGGTGCGGCCGTGCACCGCGCGGTGCGCCTCGACCAGGCCGTGCCGGTGCAGCAGCCGGTCGAGGGCGTGCGACCAGTCGTTGCAGTCGCCGGCCAGCACCAGCGGCCCGTCATCGGGCAGCAGGCGCAGCAAGCGGGTCAACTGCAGCCGGCGACCGAGTCCCGACAGGTCGAGATGCACCGCGATGAGGTGCAGGCCGCCGGCCTCGGCGTGCAGCGCGACCCGGCGCTCCAGCGGGTGGTTGGACAGGTCGTGACCGGTCCAGGTGGTGATCGGCAGGCGCGACAGCACCAGGTTGCCCTGCGCCCCGCCGCCCAGGCGGCCGCGCGCGCGGGCGAAGGCGTGGTGTGGCCAGCCGGCGGCGAGTTGTTCGGCGTGGGCCGGGCCGGCGACCACCTCTTGCAGCAGCGCGAGGTCGGCGTCACGCAGCGCGGCGGCCTGGGCGGCGGCCTGGTCGGCGTGGCCGGCGTGCAGGTTCCAGGTGATCAGGCGCATGGCACCTGCGCGGGGCAGGAGCCCCGCGCGCCGGTCGGGGCAGGAGCCCCGCGCTCCATGGGCGTCAGATCCATCGCTTGGCCAGCAGCATGGCGCGGCCGAGCAGGCGTTGCCACCACGGCAGGTGCGCGGTGGCCGGGGGCAGCAGCTCCTGCGCCGCGGCGCAGTCGGTGGCGAAGGCCTGCTCCAGCGCGGCGACCGATCCGGGCGTGGTCAGCACGACCTCGACCTCGAGATCGTGCAGGAAGCTGCGGCTGTTGAGATTGTGCGAGCCGACCAGCGCGGTGTCGTCGATCAGCATGGTCTTGGCGTGCAGCATGCTGGGCAGGTAGGCGAAGACGCGGGCGCCGCGCGCCTGCAGGGCGTCGGCGAAGATCGCGCCGACCCACGGCATGAACGCCACGTCCGAGCGCGCCGGCGCGAGCAGCCGCACATCGACGCCGCGCGCGCTGGCGGCATGCAGGGCGCGCATCAGGCTGCCGCGCGGCACGACGTAGGCGTTGGTGATCCAGATGCGGCGCTGCGCCCGGCGCAGGCGTTGCAACAGGTCGCGGTAGGCGCTGCGCCGGATGGCGATGGTGTGGTTCAGGCGCACCGCCGCGCAGGTGGCGGCAGGAACCGCCCGGTCGCCGCGTGGCAGGCGCAATCGGCCCTCGACAACCGGCCAGGAGCGCCGCCAGGTGGAGGTGAAGGCGGCGACCAGCGCCCCGACCCCGGGACCGTTGACCACCGCGCCGCTGTCGCGCCAGGCCTGGTCGCCGGAAGCCTCGCGCAGATGGCAGCCCGACACGTTGAAGCTGCCCACCCAGGCCTCGGCGCCGTCGATCAGGCAGACCTTGCGGTGGTCGCGGCGGTTCATCGCCGCCAGCCAGCGCCAACGGCGATAGAGGCCGGCGCGTCGTGCCGCCGCCCACGGCAGGGGATGCCACACGCGCAACGGCAGGCCCGGCCCGGCGCAGCGGCAGGCGCGCAGCCAGGCGGCCGCCCCGGCCCCATCGACCAGCAGCCGCACCTCGCAACCGCGTGCCTGGGCGGCGATCAGGGCGGCGAGAACACGCTGGCCGAGGAGGTCGTCGGCGAAGATGTAGGTCTCCAGCCACACGCTGTGCCGGGCCTCGCCGATGCGCCGCAACAGGTCGGCAAACCAGGCGTCGCCGTCGGTCAGCACCCGCTCGGCCGTCCACAACGCCGGCAGTTCGGGGACGGGCCGCAACCAGGAGCCGAAACGCTCGCTGAGGCGCATGCCCGACCGGAGCCGGTGGCGACCAGGTTGCAAGCGGGACCCTACATTGCCCCTCTGGGTTCGACGTTCGGCGTTCGAGGTTCGGTGTTCCGCAGAGGATATCCATGATTCCGGCATCGTATCCTGTCGCCCAGAGGGTGAACCCGACGGTTCATGTAACGTCTCTGACTAAAACGCCGAACGTCGAACGCCGAACACCGAACATAGGAATTAGTCTGACCCGCGTGCTCGTTCGTCGGGCAGCGCTGCCGCGCCGCGCAACAGTTGCAAATGTGCTCGAAAAACGAGCGGCAATCGCGCAAAGTGCACGATGGCGCAGCATTTCCGACCGCGCAAAACAGACCGAGCGAAGGGTCCTTACTGTAGAGCTGGGCAGATGTTACATGGTGCTACAGGGGTAGGAGGATGGGATTGGCAAGGTCCTTGCCAGGAGACTCCAACGATCACCGATCGTGCATCACCCCTCTGAGAGGACTCTGAACATGTTGCGCACCCTGCTCACCCTCCTGGCAGCCATCGCCCTCAGCGTCGGCGTCGGCTTCGCCGAGGAGACTCCGCCCGCGGCTGCCGCTCCCGCTCCCGCTGCCGAAGCGCCCGCGCCCGAGCCCGAGCTGCCCGCCATCACCGGATCCGCCGAGGCCAAGCAGGCCGCCGGCGCCGGCTGGTTCGGCACCTACACCCCGGCCATCAAGGTCGAGGAAGGCAAGCCCGACAAGCTCGATCCCGCCGCCTCGATCATCAACAACGGCGATAACGCCTGGATGCTCACCAGCACGCTCCTCGTGCTGATGATGACCATTCCCGGCCTCGCCCTGTTCTACGGCGGCCTGGTGCGCCGGAAGAACGTCCTCTCGACCATGATGCACAGCTTCTCGCTGGCCGGCTTCGTCACCGTCATCTGGACGGTGTTCGGCTTCGCCATCGCCTTCGGTGGCGCCGGCCCGTACTGGGGCGGCTTCAGCGAGTTCGTCATGCTGAAGGACGTGTTCTTCAGCCCGGCCCTGGCTGAGCACACCAACCGCTTCCCGATCAACCTCGACTACGCCCCGACCATCAGCTTCGGCGTGTTCTGCATGTTCCAGCTGATGTTCGCCATCATCACCCCGGCCCTGATCAGCGGCGCCTACGCCGAGCGCGTCAAGTTCAGCGCCATGCTGATCTTCACCGGCATCTGGCTGGTGCTGTGCTACCTGCCGCTGGCCCACATGGTGTGGGGCAAGAACGGCCTCTTCAACTGGGGCTTCGGCGC
>JAIFND010000188.1 GCA_020047915.1 bacterium
GTCTGCGCGTCCAAGGCCCCCAGCGCCCGTCCGCCGGCATACGCGAGGGGGCCGCCGAGGCCGCCGAGCAGCGCAGCGATCACCGGACTGCTGATCATGCTGCGGGCCGGCAGCGCCAAGGTCGCGGCGAAGCAGGCCCACAGCGCGAGGATCCAGACCGGTGGGACGGGCAGGGCAGGATCACCGGCGACATAGATCACCAAGCCGGTCTTGCCGAGCGAGCCATCGACAGCGGCACCGCAGACGACTCCGACGAGGACCACGGTCATCACCCGCCACCACGCCGTTCCGCTGCGCCAGCAGGCGAAGGCGATGGCCGCCGCAGCGACCGCCGACGGCCAGTAGGGATGGCCGGCCGCCGCCCCCCATACCACCAGGACCCACAGGGCCTGCTGGCCGAGGACATAGGTCAGCGCCAGGCCGCGACCCCAGGGGAGGATCGGGGCGCTCATACGTGCCCCCGTTCGGCGTTCGGCGTTCGGCGTTCGGCGTTGCGACAAGTGCATCTAATTATGCAGCGAACATTTGTGTAGCGGGGTACAAATACCGAATCCAGTGGCGCCCTCTGCGGAACGCCGAACGCCGAACAGCGAACATAGAACGCAGAGGGGCAATGTGGGCTCATGCGTAGCCGAGCATGCGATGGCCGCTCTGGCGCCAGCCTGGCTTGGCGAAGACCAGATGCCCGACCGAGATCGAGCGCTCGGCGAAACCGCCTTCGCAGTAGGCGAGATAGAACTCCCACAGGCGCTGGAACGAGGCGTTGTAGCCGAGCTTGCCGATGGCGTCGGTGGGTGCGGCAGTTGTCGCGCCACAGAGCCAGGGTGCGGGCGTAGTGCGGCGTGTAGTCATCGTAGGCGGCCAGGCGCAGGTCGCTGTGCTTGGTCGCGGCACCGGTCAGGGCGCTCACCGAGGGGATGCACGAACCGGGGAAGATGAACTTCTTGATGAAATCGACTTCGTGCTTGGCGCGTTCGTAGGCCTGGTCGGCGATGGTGATGGCCTGGATCAGGGCCAAACCGTCAGGCTTCAGCAGACGGGCGCAGGCGCGCATGTAGTCGGGGTAGAACTGCCAGCCGACCGCCTCGACCATCTCGATCGACACCAGCTTGTCGTAGGATCCTTCCAGCGTGCGGTAGTCCTGCATCACCACCGAGACCCGATCGCTGAGACCGGCCGCCTGCACCCGCTCGCAGGCCAGGTCATACTGTTGGCGACTGATCGTGGTGGTGGTGACGCGTACGCCGAAGCGGCTGGCGGCGTGAATCGCCAGGCCACCCCAACCGGTGCCGATTTCAACCAGATGCTCGCCGGGCCGCAGTTCCAGGGCGTTGCAGATCAGATCCAGCTTGTGCACCTGGGCCTGCTCAAGGGTGGCGCCGGCGCTGGGGAATACCGCAGAGCTGTACATCATCGTCGGATCGAGCATCAGCCGGAACAGGTCGTTGCCGATGTCGTAGTGGGCGGCGATGTTGCGCGAGGCGCCATCGACGGTGTTGCGGTTGAACCAATGCAGGGCACCGCGCACCGGTCCGGCGAGCAGGCCGACGAGCCCGCCATCCATGCCTTGCAGCACCTGCTGGTTGCGCGCCAGCATGCGGATCACCGCGGTCAGGTTGTCGGCGTCCCACAGCTTGCGGATGTAGGCATCGCCAGCCCCGACTGAGCCGCCCAGGCCGACCGCGGTCCAGAAGTCCGGGTGGTGCACGGTGATCGTCGCGCGCAGATCGCCAGGCGACAATTCCGCGACCCCGCAACGGTGCCGCTCCTCGCCATCGCAGATGGTCAGGGCGCAGCCCTGCAGACCGGCCAGGCGACTCAGCATCTGGCGCTTCAACCAGGCGGACAGGGCGCCGCTACGGAGCGGGGTGCTCGGGGCGAGTTCGGCGGTCGGTACG
Source organism: bacterium (assembly GCA_020047915.1). Lineage (GTDB taxonomy): Bacteria > Planctomycetota > UBA11346 > UBA11346 > UBA11346 > UBA11346. The sequence goes on from JAIFND010000188.1 coordinate 1,899, forward strand.
ATGCTCATGCGCTGGCTCCTGCCGGGACGAGTGTGCTTGGGTGAGGATGGAATGGGGCGCGTTTGCTCCACAGCGCGCGCGCTTGCAGGTAGATGCGCAGCGCGACCTGCAGGCTGAGCAGCGGACTGGAGCGCAGCAGTCGGGCGAGCGTGCCGCCGCTCAGCGGGCGCCGGGCGAGCACCATCGTCGCGTCGAATACCAAGCGTCCTTCGGTGAAATTACGCATGTGGACGCCGATCGACTGCGGACGGATGATGAAGCGCCAGCGGTACTCCTGGCGCATCGGGTTGAACGGCGAGATGTGGAAGCGCTTGGTGAAGGCGAAATCGAGCGGATCGCCGGAGCGATGGTCCTCGGGAACGGCGAGGGCGTAGCTGCAGCGTTCCAGCCAGGGGGTGTTGGTGATCTCGGCGACGATCGCCATCAGGCGGCCGGCGCGGTCGTGGCAGAGGTAGAAGCTGACAGGGTTGAAGCTGAAGCCCCAGGCGCGCGGCTGGGTCAGGATCTCGATCCGTCCGTCGCACGCCAATCCGGTCTGCTCGCGCACGCAGCGGGTGACGGCTTCGCGCAGAGACACGGTGCATGGACCCAGGTAATCACCGCGATGGAAGCGCACCGGGGCCGGACGGCCCCAGCCGAACCAGGGGTGCCGTTCGAAATCCTCGCGTCCGGCGTCGACATCCAGGCCCACCAGGGCGTGGCGGTAACCAAAGCGGTGCTCGACCGGTTCGTGCCGGCGATGGCGGACCCAACCCGACAAGTAGTGACAACCTGCGTGCAACGGATGCCTGGGTTCGACGTTCGACGTTCGACGTTCGACGTTCCGCAGAGGTGCTGGTGTTCTCATAAGACACCTGTTGACGGGGCGATTACGTCGTCTGGTACAGTTTTGTCGGAACGCCGAACGCCGAACGCAGAACGCCGAACTGTATGAGTGAGGCTCACAGATCCTCGCCCAACTGGCGCGCCACGCGCAATCCGCTCAGGCAGCCATCCTCGTGGAAGCCCCAGCCCCAATAGGCGCCGCAATAATGGATCCGGTCGGCTCCGCTGATCTCAGCCCAGCGCGCCTGGGCGGCAGGGGAGCGGACATGGTAGGAGGGGTGGCTGTAGGGGATGCGGCGCAGGACCTTGCTCGGATCGATGCGGTCGTCGAGGCCGAGCGAGACGAGAAATTCATCCGGCGACTGCAGTCCCTGCAGGATGTTCATGTCGTAGGTCAGGCAGGCACGGGCCTCGGGTTGATCCGCTCGGATGGTCGCATTCCACGCCGCCCACGCCGAACGGGTGCGCGGCATCACGCTCTGATCGGTGTGCAGGACGGCGATGGTCGAGGAATAGGGCAGGTCGCCCAGGACGCTGCGTTCCGCCTCGCTCGGCTGGGCGAGCATGGCCAGGGACTGATCGGCGTGCGACGCCAGGATGACGCGATCAAAGGCGGCCTCGGCTCCGTCCGCCGTATGGACGATCACCCGATCGCCGGAGCGGACGATGCGCTGCACCGGGGTGTTCAGCCGAATGCGTTCGCGGAAGTTCGCGGTCATCGCCGTGACGTAGCTCCACGATCCGCCCACCACCGTGCGCCACTGTGGTCGGCCGGATACGCGCAGCATGCCGTGGTTGTGCAGGAAGCGGCAGAGGAAGCGGGCGGGGAAACGGCCGAGATCACGCGGCGGCATCGACCAGATCGCCGAGGTCATCGGCCACAGGTAGTAGCGGCGGAAACTGTCACCGAAGCGCAGGCGGTCGAGGAACTCGTCGAGGGTGAGTTCGCTGCTGCCATCGTGGGGAGCGGGTTCCGTGGCCAGACGCTCGGCCGGCGCGGCGAAGCGCAGGATGTCGCGCAGCATGCCCCAGTGGCTTGGACGCAGCAGGTTGCGGCGTTGGGCGAAGACGCCGCCGAGCGAGGTGCCGTTCCACTCCAGGCCGCTCGTCTCATCGCGCACCGCGAAGGACATCGTGCTGTCACGACTTGGCACCTTGAGGCGGTCGAGGACGGTGCAGAAGGTCGGGTAGGTACGGCGGTTAAAGACGATGAAGCCGGTGTCCACCGGCCAGGTGCGTCCCTGCAACGCGACCGGCACGGTATGGGTGTGACCACCGATGTGCCCGCCGGCTTCGAAGACGGTGATCTCGTGACGGCGCTGCAGCAGCCAGGCTGCGGTCAGGCCACTGATGCCGCTGCCGACGATCGCGATCTTCACGACTGGTCCTTATTACGGTAACCGCCTTCGCGGAGGATCCGTTCGGGCACGGGCTTGAGTCCCGAGACCAGTCCGAGCGCGGCGAACAGCCGCAGGATCCACAGGGTCGGATCATACTGCCACCAGGCGAAGCCCTGGGCCGTCGCGGCCGGGTAGCGGTGGTGGTTGTTGTGCCAGCCCTCGCCGAGGGTGATGAGGGCGATGAACCAGTTGTTGCGGCTGGAATCGCTGGTGGCGTAGGCCCGGCTGCCCCAGGTGTGGGCCAGCGAATTGACGGTGAAGGTCGCGTGGGCGCACAGCACGGTGGAGATGCAGAAGCCCCAGACCAGCATCTGCATGCCGTTGGTGCCGAGGCCGGGCGCCCAGGTCTCGAGGGCCCAGCCGAGCGCGAAGCAGCCTCCGGCCAGCGCCGCCGGGGCGAGGGTGTCGAAGCGGTCGAGCAGCATTAACTCACGACGCCTGGCCAGATCGGGCACCGCTTCCAGGCGGGTGCGGAAGGCGCCCGGCGTCATGAACCACAGCACATGGCTGCCCAGGAGGCCGGCGCGCTGCGGCGAGTGCAGGTCGCCATCCTCGTCGCTGAGCCGGTGGTGGATGCGGTGGTGGGCTGCCCACCACAACGGTCCGCGCTGGCCGGAGCTGTTGGCGACCAGGGCGCCAAGGAAAGCCAGCCAGCGTGGCGCATCGTAGCTGCGATGGGCGAGCAGGCGGTGATAGACCGCGGTGATGGCGAACATGCGCAGGCCGAAGAGGGCCAGGCATACCATGGCGGCTACCAGCGACACACCTGTCCATAGGACGGCGAAGCAGACGAGATGCAGCAGGATGAAGGGCAGGGTGCGCAACCAATCGACGCGGTGGTCGTGGTCATCGCATGTTGCGGCACCGGTGTGGGTGTCGAACCACGCCAACAGACGCAGATGCAAGGGTTGCGGAGAAGGAGGCATGGTGCTGCGTGGAAACTTGTCTGGTTTTCATGGTTTCCCAGTCCGACCCGACCAAGCTTGAACACATGAGCGACATCCATCCTCCTACGGTCATCATCGGCGGGGCAGGCGGCATCGGGAGCAGCCTGGCCCAGCGTCTGCGTGCGTCTGGAGCCCGGGTGCTGATCCTGGGACGGGATGCGGTGCGGACCGAGGCGGCCGCGCGCAGCATCGGCTGCGATCATGCCATCGCGGATGCGCGCAATCTGGCGGCGTTGCGCCACGCTGTCGGTGCGTGGGGCGAACCAGGGGCGGTGGTCAATCTTGCGGGCTCGATCCTGCTCAAGCCCGCCCATCTCACGAGCGACGAGGATTTCGCGGAAACCGTGGGACTCAATCTGCTGACCGCCTTCCATGCGCTGCAGATCGCGGCCACCAGCCCGGCCTGCGTCTCCTGCGTGCTGATGAGCAGCGCCGCGGCGACGGTCGGCCTGCCCAATCACGAGGCGATCTCGGCGGCCAAGGCCGGGGTCGAGGGCCTGGTCCGCAGCGGCGCTGCAACCTACGCCCCGCGCCTGCGCGTGAATGCCGTCGCCCCCGGGCTGGTCGAGACGCCGTTGGCGGCGCGGATCACCGGCAGTCCCACCGCCCGAGCGGCCAGCGAACGGATGCATCCGCTCGGCCGGATCGGCAGGCCTGATGAGGTCGCCGCCGCGATCAGTTGGCTGATCGGCCCCGATTCCGGCTGGATCACCGGTCAGGTTCTGGGTTTGGACGGCGGTTTGTCTCGGGTTCGACGCTCTTGACCTTGCATGGTCGATACAACGGGACAAGCATAACGGATGATCGATGTAGAGAATGCCGTCGCCACCCAGATCGTTGATGCTGCGCGCAGCTATTTCCTGCGATTCGGCTACTCGCGCGTCTCTACCGAAGAGATAGCCCGATCGATCGGCCGCTCGAAGAAGACGCTATACAAGCACTTCGAGACCAAGGAGGCCCTGCTCCACGCGGTGCTGGCGCGGGTCGATGGCGAGGCCCAGCGCGAGATCACCGCACTGCTGAGCACGGTCGGCGGCGACCGCCTGGCGCGTCTGCGCGGCATCCTCACCGCGGTCGCCGTGCACATGGCCAGCACCCATCAGGTGCTGCTGGCCGACCTGCGCATGTGCTCGCCGGAACTCGGCCAGCAGGCCTGGCGTGAACGCCGGCAGGCACTCAGCACGCTGCTGGCCCCGGTGCTCGACGAGGCGGCGAAGGAAGGCGTGATCCGCAGCGATCTGCCGACCGACAAGACCCTGGCGATCTACTTCAACTGCGTCGAAGGTATGGCATCACCGATCGATGTGGCCCAGAATGCACAGGCCCCGGGCGAACTGTTCGGAGCCCTGGTCAGCCTGATGGTTGACGGCCTGCGTCAGCGCTGAGCGCCCTGCGGAGAGGTGCGCCGCAGGTCGGCCAGCACCTCGCGTCCCTCGTCCAGATCCTTGGCGTAGAGATTGATGATCAGGTTGCGCTTGGCCGGCCAGTCGCCCGAGCGCAGCCGGCGTATGAACTCGTCGTTGGCCCCAGCGCTGGTGGTCGCCAGCGTGACCCGCTCGGGCAGGCGGGTGCACAGGGAGTGGAAGTCGTGCAGCTTCGGATCGACATCGAGGCCGTGGACGCCGGGATTCGATACGAAATCGTCGATCACCTCGCCGTGCGTGCCGCAGTAATGGATGCGCCCGCCGCCGATCGATTCCATCAGGCGCAGGTCGCGCGGCAGCACATGCCTGCGGTAGAGGGCCGGCCGGATCATGTGCATCGAGCAGTTGCTAATCCTGCCGGCGCCCTTCCACAGGCTGCCCCAGTCATCGAACCAGCCTGGGGTTGCGCCGATCTGGCGGCGCCATGCGGCGGTCAGGCCGATCATGAAATCGGCGATGCGGTCGAGCAGGATGCCCACCGCCTCGGGATCATCGTAGAAGTCGGTCAGGATGTCGTTGCCGCGCACCAGGTGCGCGGTGTTGAACGGGCTCTGGATGTCGGGGTGCTGGATGCGCACGCCGTCGGGCAGGATCTCTCGCCAGCGCCGGTGGAAGGCCGCCACCCGCGCCAGGATGCCGGCTTCCAGCGCCGGCATCGGCGCGGCGCGCAGTTCGATGGTGTCACGGAAGGCCGGACCCTTGGCTGCCGGATTGTTGTCGGTGGGATGCTCGAGCGGGCAGCCGAAGGCGCTGGCGATCTGCGCCGTCCCGAACTGGGCGCGCACGCTGGGGACGCGGTCGTCCTCCAGTTCCAGGTGCGGGCGGATCTGGGCCAGTTCGCAGGCCAGCATGAGATCGGCATCCTCGCCCTGCCGCTGCGGATTGGGCAGTCCCGGCACCGGCGTGTTGACGATGATCTTCGGGGTGCAGGCCTGCGGGTCCTCGGCCATCAGGCGGTAGGAGGCATCGAGTTGCTCCAGCCGCCGGCGCTGGGAGGCATCGATCACGAAGGGTTCCGGCAGGCGTAGCGCGGTGGCGTGCATGGGTGGCTCCAGTGCGAGAGGGGGTGCTGCCGGCATCCTAACCTCGCGGCCTGGCGTGGGATGGACGCAACGGCGATCGATGGTACTTTTCGCTCATATCTCTACGGCTCGACGACCTAGAGTCCTTGAGGGCAGCGACTTTGACCTGCCAAGTCAAAGTCGGCAAAGTCGCTGCCCGTGAGGACTCGGGGGTGCGGGGGCGCAGC
>JAIFND010000145.1 GCA_020047915.1 bacterium
CCACTGATGCTGATTGGGCGATTCGGACTCAAAGCTCCAAGCTCCAAGCTCCAAGCTGGCCCGGACACGGCCTCTCCAGTGGCAAAGTAATTTGCTTCCGGGCCCTTACGGACCCACGCGCACGATTTCCGGGTTCATCCCATGCTCCGGGCAAACCATGCCCTCTCTGGTCACTCTGGTGCTCTGTGTTGCCCCCTTTGGATCAGCCGGCGTTCAGCACAACCCGGTGCTCGGTCGGCTGGCCGGCCGCGGGCAGGGCGACGCTACGGCCCTGCCAATGCACGATCGCCGGGATCCCGGCCGGCAGCGCGACTGTGCCATCGAGGCGATCGCCCTGGCGCATCCAGCGCACGGCGATGCGGCCGCCGCCGGGGTGCGGCACCGCCGCGCTCAGGGTCGCGCCCTCGGCGGGCAGCGGCGCGAGGGCGACCGCGGCGAAGCCCGGTGCGGCGGGCCTGATGCCCGCCTCGCTGGCGAGGTGGTGGTACAGCGGATGCGCGCCCCAGGCGTGGCAGTCGCTGCGCGTGTGCCCCCAGTTCTCGGGGAAGGTGGTGAAGCCCTCGGCGACGGCGGCGTGCCAGCGCCGCCACAGGCTGCGCAGCGCCTCACCATGGCCGCACGCCACTGCCACCTCGCACAGGTAGTGCGCGAACATGATGCCCACCGGCACCGCTGCGGCATCGGCGCACAGGCCGTCGGCCAGACGCGCGCGATGCGCGGCGGGCACCGCCCCGGCGAGCAGGGCGAGGATCGTGGTGTGCGGACCGGCGCTGCCGCCCGCACCAGGGACATCGCGCATGACTCCGTCCACCGCATCCCAGCACGCCGCCTGCACGGCGCCGGTCCAGCCATCCGCCAGGCGCGTCCAGCGCGCCGCCAGCTCGGGCTCGTCGGCCAGGCGCTCGAGGTCGGCCAGTTGGCGGCAGGCGTGGATGGCGAGGCAGTTGATCGCGGTCGAGATCCCGCCGCGCTGCCCACCGGGCGGGATACCCCAGCGCATGCCGGGGCCTTCGGCGTCGATGAAGTTCCAGCCGGGCAGCGAGCGGGCCAACCCGTCGGCGCCGCGCGCCAGGGCGAAGCGCTCGATGATGCCGCGCAGGGTCGGCAGCCACGCGCGCAGATCCGCGCCGACACTGCGCCACTGCGCCAGATCGTGGACCATGCCGATGGCGATCAGCGCGAAGGTCGGGATCACCTGCCCGCCCGCGGCCGGATGGCAGCTGGTGACCTGGCCGGTCTGGTTCGCCGACGAGGCGATGATGTGCGCGATCGCGGCGCGCACCGGCCGCTCGTCGCGGGCGAGCGCCAGGGTGATCAGCGCCTGGATGCGGGTGTCGCCGACGTACTGGAGCTGCTCGTGGAACGGGCAGTCCATATAGGTCTCGTGCAGGCAGGCCAGGGCGGTGCGCAGGCAGGCGGCCCGCATGCCGTCCTCCTGCCACTCGGCCGCGACGACCAGCGGATAGCCGGTGGTGCGGTAGGCGCAGGCGTGGATGGTCAGCGGCGCGGCGGCGGCCTGCACCTCGAGCGCGACCCAGCGGCCGGCCCGCCACCACAGCGGCTCGGCGGGACGCGGCCCGGCGGCGGCGGTGAAGCGATCGGTCACGCCGCGCAGCTCCAGCCCGCGCCAGGCGTCGCGGCGGGCGCGCGTCAGCGAGCCGAGGGGCGTGCCGGCAGGCTGGCCGGGCAGCAGCATGCCCTCGCCATAGGTGACGGCGACGGTGCCGCCGGCCCCGGAGATGGTCAGCTCCAGATGGCCGCAGCGGTAGCAGCCGAGGTCGAGCAGCACCCGCCGACGCAGGCCGGCAGGCACCGTGAGCGGGCCGCGGCCGGCGAGCAGCGCCGTCCAGCCGGCGTGCTCGGCCGGGAGGTCGCCGGCGGGATCGCAGCGAGCCGACGCGCCGTCATCGACCAGCACGACGGCGGCCTCGGCCGCACCGTGCGCCTGCGCCGGGAGCAGTGCCGGACGCAGCAGATGCCGCGGCTCGCGGCAGTAGGTCACGCCGGCATCGATGCCCGGCTCGACCGGGACCACCTCCTGCCAGAGACCTTCGCCGGCAGCGAGGTCGATGATCCAGCCGGCTCCGCAGCCGTAGGTGATGCCGTGGTGGGCTATGCCCAGGATGCGGCGCACCCGCCACGCGGCCCGGCCGGTGGTGACCAGCGCGTGGTGGGCCGCCTCGCCGGCGACGCAGAGGAAGCCATGGCGGACCGCGGTCTGCGGCCAGGGCGCCGCCGGCCCGGCGCTCCACACCACGGCCTCGAGGCGGTGGTCGCCGGGCGCGAGGTCGAGGCGCCAGCTCTCATAGGCCCAGCGCTCGGGGCTGCAGCGTTCCGGACCGGCACCGATCTCGACGCCATCGAGGAAGAGCCGATAGCGCTCGTCGCCGCTGGCATGGATGGTGATACCGGCCGCCGACGGCAGGGTGAAGGCGCAGGCATAGCGCCACACGGCCGGGCGCTCATCGGCGTCCTGCGCCGGGGCGATCCAGTCCCCGGGCCAGCCACGCCGATGATGCCAGGGTTCGACCTGCTCGCGGTGCTCGCTGAACGGATCGTTGCCGGGATACAGGCGCGTGGCTGGCATGGGACGGCCTTTCAGGCCGGAGCCGACTCGGCGCCCTCGTCGCCGCCCTCGCCGGTCAGCTTCTTGAGGCGTTCCAGGTAGGGGTTCTCGATCTTGGCGACGAACTCAAGGATCTTGGCGCGCTTCTCGTCGCTGATCCGGCCGTCGAGCACCTCGGCCATCTGCATGCGGTCAAGCTGCGACGGGTGCGGCTTGCCCTGCGTGGCGGTGGCGAGGAGGAGGCGGGCGGCGGCTTGTTTGGGAGTCATGGCAGTTCCTATCTGGCCAGGTTGAGGGCTGTCCCGCCACGGCCCTGGCATCGTCCACGGCGGGAATCGCATCGTATCACCCCTGCATCTCCCGCAAGCCACCCACCCCTCCTCTACCCTTGACCATTGGCAACGCACCGCATGCTGCTGCGCCTCCGCATCGGACTGTAGCTCAACCTGGATAGAGCGCTTCCTTGGGGTGGAAGAGGTTGCAGGTTCAAATCCTGTCAGTCCGACCAGGCTTTTTCGTTGGTCGGACTGACCGCGTTTGCGCCTACGTCCTCTTCCGCGTCATGGTCCTCGTTCCTTGGGGTGGGGAGCGAGGGCAACCCGCGCAGCGGGTCGCGACTCCCCGTAAGGGGAGTCGGCGCCGAGCGACGGCGAGGGCTATGCCCGAGCCCGGGTGAGGTTGCAGGTTCAAATCCTGTCTGTCACTCCGAGCCCGGGTGAGGTTGCAGGTTCAAATCCCGTCCGTCACCCCAAGCCCCGGTGAGGTTGCATGTTCAAATCCCATCATCCCCCCGCCAGCCTCCTCGACCGCACCAACGGCGTCATCGGCACCCGCTCACCCGCCACCGCCTTCTGCCTATAGACGCTCGGCGGACAGCCATAGGTCACGCGGAAGATGCGGCTGAAATGGAAGGGGTCGGCAAAGCCCGCCGCCCTGGCGACCGCCTGCACCGGCAGCATGGTGCCAGCAAGCAGCGCAGCGGCGCGATCGAGCCGCGCCAGACGCACCGCCTCGACCGGCGGCATGCCGAAGCGGTCATGAAAGAGGCGGGTGAGATGCACCTTGCTGACGCCTGCCGCCCGCGCCAGGTCGCCCAGGGTCGGCGACACAGGTTGTTCCGCCTCGGCGCAATCGCGCGCCAGCTCCAGGGCGCGGGCCACCGCCGGATGCGCGTCGGGGTCGGCTGTTTCCGCCGCGTCGGTGAGACCCGAGATGAAGGCCGCAAGTGCAAGCCCCAGCACCCTTTGAGCCTGCGCCAGGGCCGACTCATCGCCGCGTCGGAACAGCCAGCCGAGATGACGCAGCAACGGCCGCAGCAGATCGTCCTCGGGCAGAGTCCGGGCCAGCGGCCAGGTCGCAGGCGGGGGCAATGACGCCCCACCCGCCAGTACCTCGAAGTGGACGTAGCCATGCCGGGTTGGTCGCTGCGGATCCCACACGAAACGGTCCCGCATGCCTGGCCGGGCGAGCAGGACGGTGCCCGGCGGAGCCTGGACACGTACCCCGTCGGCCTCCCAGACTGTCTCGCCGGAGATAATCCACACCAGTTCGTAGTTTCCATTGAGGCGTGGGCCGAAAGTCGTCCCAGCTGGATACGTTGCTAGTCCAGAGCCAGAAAATCCGAATCGCAAACCGGGGTCAGGCATGCCAGATGTTATTCTGCGACATGCCGAAGCCAATCCCTGCCATTCCCATTCCGGACCTCCTGGCGTTAGGATGCAGGCCAAGGAACCGCCCATGTCGCACAGCCAGATGCAGACACAACCCGCCCCCGCCGTCACCGACCGTGAGGCGGGCCGCTATGTCGATGAGGGCTTCCATGTCGCCCACGATCTCATCACCACCGCCGAACTCGCCGAACTGAAAACCGACCTGATCGCATTGGCCCGGGGCAAGCATCCTTGTCCATCGCTGAAACCGGTCGGCCCCGAGGTCAGCGACGAGGATGCGGTACGCTCGATCCTGTGCATCCACCAGCCGCATCTGGTCAGCCCGGTGATGGCCCGCTTCGCCGCGCATCCGCTGATCGCCGGGGTGCTCGCCCGCCTGGTCGGCGCCCATCTGCCGCACTGGGATGGGTCGGTGAAATGCATGCAGAGCATGCTGTTCGCCAAGGCTCCTGGTAAGCCTGGCCAGGCCTGGCACCAGGATGAACGCTACATCCCGACCCGCGACCGCTCCCTGACCGGGGCATGGATCGCGATCGATGACGCCACGGTCGCGAACGGCTGCCTGTGGGTGGTCCCAGGTTCGCACCGCAATGGCTACATGTACCCATTCAAGCCACCGACCGACCTGGTCGAATTCGATGGCGCCGACGAATGCCACGGATTCGACGCCAGCGGCGCCGTCCCGGTCGAGGTCAAGGCCGGCTCGGTGGTGTTCTTCAATGGCTACCTGCTGCATCGTTCGCTGCGCAACCGCTCGACCATCTGGCGCCGCGCCCTGGTCAGCCACTACATGAACGCCTGGTCGCTGCTGCCCTGGTTCGAAACGGAAGTCCCCGGCCAGGGTCGGCAGAGCGTCGGCATCGCCGACCACCGCGGGGTCTTCTCCGTCACCGGTACCGATCCCTATGCCTGGAAGGGCAGCGCCACGCCCTCGCCGGACGCCGTGTTTATCCGCAACTTCACCGCGCCCGGAACCACGCCATGACCCCTCGCCGCGAGATCATCCGCACCCTGCTCGATCATCGCCTGCCCGAGCGCGTCGGACTCAACGAGCACTTCTGGCCCCACATCATCGAGAACGCGTGGGGCGCCCAGGGCATCGGCGACGAGGACTTCGTGCGCCGCTTCGACCTCGACTACGAGAGCGTGCTGTGGTGGTCGGCCCCCGGCCCGCGCCCGGACCTCGCGCGCACCATTGAGGAGACCGATGAGTGGCGGCTGGCGTCGGATGCCTGGGGCGCACAGACCCGCTACTGGAAGAAGAAGTCCGGCACCCCCGAGCACGTCGGCTTCACCTGTACCTCGCCCGAGGCGTGGAAGCGCGACTTCCGCGAGCAGTTCCTGGGCATCGATGTGCGCACCACGGTCGATGTGGCGAAGATCCGCACCGACCTGGCGCGGGCCCGGGCCGACGACCGCTTCGCCGTCTTCTCGTCGCTGTTCGTGTTCGAGGACCTGCGCCGCGTGCTGGGTGATGTGTGCATGCTGGAGTCCTTGGCCGGCGACCAGGACTTCGTCACCGACTTCTGCGTCTGCATCACGCGCAAGCATCTGGAACTGTGGGAGCACGTGTTCAGCACGGCCGGCAAACCCGACGGCTTCCACATGTACGAGGATCTCGGCTACACCCGTGGTCCGTTCTGCTCGCCGCGCATGCATCGGCAACTGATCCAGCCGTGGCACCAGCAGCTGTTCGGCTTCATCAAGAGCCACGGCATCCCGCTGGTCGTCCACACCTGCGGCGACTTCCGGCCGCACCTGCCCGCCCTGGCCGAGTGCGGCGTGGACTGCATCCAGACCCTGGAGGCGAAGACCGGCATGGATGTGGTCAAGCTCGCCGGCGAATGGAAGGATCGCCTGACCTTCATGGGCAACCTCGACATCCGCGCCTTCGAAAGCGGCGACCGGCGCCAGATCCGCGACGAATGCCTGGGCAAGCTGCAGGGGATGACGGCGCAGCGCGCGCCCTACATCTTCATGAGCGACCACTCGATCTCGCCGGCCGTGCGTGTCGCCGACTACGAATACGCCCTGCAGCTGTTCCGCGACCACTGCCGCTACTGATGACCGCGCCTGACCGGAATCTGCGCATCGCACGGTGTTGCGAGCATGCCCGTCTGGGGTTCCAGCCTCGTCCCAGGCCTCCAGGATCATATGGCGTTCGTCGTCGGGGAGTTTAGGGTACCGGAATGTCCGACCTGCCACTTCCCCCCGAGCCGCGCCCCCGCGGCCGTCCCCGCAGTGAAAATCCGCGCGACCAGGTGATCAAGGTCAGCCTGACCGCCGAGGAATATGACTGGATCGTGGCCCGTGCACGGGTCCACGACCTGCCGCTGGCCGACTACTGCCGACGCAAGATCCTGGGCCGCTCGGTGCCGGTCGATGAACTGGGCGCAACCGCCAGTGGATTCTGGCAGGGTGGACCCAGTCCGGCCCCGTCCGGCGGTTGAATCAACTAAGGGCAGCGACTGTCGGACACCTGGGGTGACCGGCGTCCACCCCTGCTACACAGCCGCCCTTTCGACCACCGCATCGCACATCCCCGTGGTCGATCAGCCGGAGGTTCCACTCTGAACCCCCTGCGTGATTGCATTCGACCTACGCTTCGTGAACATGTTCACGACCACTCAGGAGTCCGCTCCATGCCCGTCCAGCACTGGCTCAACCGCTACCACACCGGCGTCCCTTCCGTCGATCAGATGCATGACGCACTGTTCGATGCGATGGACCGTGTGTACACCGACATCATCAACAAAGCCGGCTCGGCCAAGATCGCCAAGCAGATCGTGGAACTGGCCGACCAGTTGAGCGAGCACCTGGATGAAGAGGACGCCGAGATGGCCAAGGCCGGATACGCCGACGCCGAGCCCCACGCGGCGAACCATCGTTCGCTGCGCGTGCAACTGCAGGCGCTGAAGAAGCGCGCCGCCGCCGGCGGCAACATCGGCACCGACGCCCTTGATGCGCTGAATCAATATTTCACCGTGCACATCAAGCAGTTCGATCTGGCCTGGGCGAAAACGCTGTAGCTTCTAGGGGCTGGCGCCCCTAGGACCCCACGGGCTTTGTCGGGGCTCGGTTTCCTCGCTACGCTCCGAAACCGTGGGCGGATGGGCTTCGCCCATTGTATCCGCCCACCGCCCCTCGGCGCCCGCCCCACCGCGTGCGCGGCGGGGCCCCTTCAGTTCGGGGGTTCGTGGCTTGGGCGTCTCGCCCAAGTCGAGACGCACGGGCGAGACGCCCGTGCCACTGTTTGCCCGAAGGGCTCGCGCAACAATAACTGACGCGATGGAACACGACGCACGCTCGCCCAGCTTGGAGCTTTGAGCTTCAAGCTTTGAGCCCGCAGGGCCCTACGCGCCGGCCCAGGCCTTGTTGACCATGCCGATCATCAGGTTGATCTGATTGGACAGGGCGTCGAACTTGGCCTTGGTCAGGCCGAGCGGGGTTGGCTCTTTCGAGCCCAGCCAGATCGCCACCTCGTCGCGCATGCTGAACAGTTCTTTGCGATTGGCGGCCAGGACCTCACGGCCGGCGCGCACCGTGGTTTCGTCGCTATGCGCTGAAATCCACGCCTGCATCGCGTCATAGCGCGCCCGGCGCTTGCCGTCCTCGGCCAGCACCGCGGCCCAGCCGCGCGACTTCGCGGCGGTGACGATGTCGTCGCGGCCATAGACACTGGCGACCAGGGTGTTCAGCGCCGCCACGCAGGCTGCGTCCTTATGCGAAGCCAGGCGGTCCAGGGCGGGACGCAGGGCATTGATCTCCGCGCTCTGCACGCGCCCCAGACTGGCGGCAGCCAGTTCGCGGACCTGGGCATCAGCCAGCGCCTTCGTCAGGCCGACGACGATGGTTTCGGCGCCGGCTGCGGCGGCGGGGCTGGCGACCTGGACCACAGCCCGGCCATACAGATCGACCACCTCGTCGCGCTCGATCCCGGCCGGTAGATTCTGCGCAAGGCGCGGCAGCAGCGCCAGCAACTGCACATGCGCCTCGTACAAACGCTGGCGTTTGGCCACCTGCAAGGCGCCGACCAGCACCGCATCCGGGTTGCTGGGGGCCAGGAATGGGGTTAGCCGGGATGCGAACGAGGTACGGGCAGCGGCATCCGTCGCAGCGACCTCGAAGCGCGGCCCACTTAGGCCAGCCAGCGCGAGGGGCCGGGAGTCCTCCTGGGCGAGCAGCGCGAAGAGGCGGTCGGCATAGGCCGGGGTAGCCTGGCTGCGCACCGCCTCCTCGACCGCCTTGGCTGCGAGCAGGCTTGTCCGGTGGGGACCGGCCAGCGCATCGGTCAGGCGGGCGAGCCCTTCGCCGCGCTGCTGCACGATCGCGGCCAGCACGCCGGCTGCGGCAACCGCGCGTTCAGCGGGCAGGCGGACATCGCCGGCCGCCCGGCCGAGGGCCTCCTGGCAGCCGGCCGGCTGAGCGACGCCCAGCAGTCGCGTGGCCGGGGCGTACAGGGCCGGGTCGGAATCGGCGGAGGTCGCCCAGGTCGCCAGGTCCCCCGGCAGGCGCGGCCCCTTGCCATCTTCGGGCCACAGGTCCGCCATCGCAGCGCATGCCTCGCCACGCACAGCCGGAGTCAGGTTGCGATCATCAAGCATCAGCGCGAGCAGGTCGAGATGACGCCCCTCGCGGCAGAGCACGACCCGCGCCTCGGCCGGCCCACGCCCGGCCAGCACGGCAGCACGGATGTGCTCGTCCGGCCAGGCCGCGGCGAAGGCCCGCGCCTGCTCACGGGCCGCATCGCCCTGGGCCGCGTCCAGCTCGGTCAGCTGGCTGGATCGCTGCATCGGCCCCCAGGCCAGGCCCAGGACCACCAGTCCGGCGACCACGACGCCGCCCCCGATCATCACCCAGCGCATGGTGCGGTTGCCGCCCTGTGTCGGCAACGAGGCCTCGGTCCGCCTGGTCGGCGGATCGCTGTCGGTGCGACGGCGTTGGCTGGCCGGGGCAGGCGTACGGGCGGAACGGGACTGGGCGGGGCGGGGAGGCGGCATGTCCGGCTCATCATGCCGGGTTCCTGGCAACCGGGAGCGATATCCGCCAGACCAGCGCCTGGCGTGTGGACCGCGCCACCGCAGCGCGCATGCTGCGCCCATGCCGATCCGTTCCGCCGTGGTCGCCGATGACGAGATCCTCAACCGCGAGCTGCTCGCCGAGATGCTGCCGCGCTTCCAGGTCCAGGTGCGCACCGCCAAGGACGGGGTGCAGGCGCTGAAGGCGCTGGAGGCCGAGCCGGCCGACCTGCTGATCACCGACGTGCGCATGCCCGGCATGGGCGGCCTCAAGCTGCTGGCCAAGGCGCGCGAGAAGTGGCCGGAGATGCCGGTGGTGATGATGACAGCTTTCGCTTCGGTCGAGAGTGCGGTCGAAAGCATGCGTCAAGGTGCATACGATTATCTGATGAAGCCCTTCGGGGTCGAGCAGGTCGAGGCCCTGCTGCTGCGCCTCAACGAGCGCCAGCAGCTGGTGCGCACGGTCACCGCGCTGAAGAGCGAGGCGCGCGACCGCCACCGCGGACGCGGCATGCTCGGCGATTCGCCGGCCATGGCGACGCTGCGCACCACCGTCGAGCGCGCGGCGCGTTCCAGCGCCACCGTGCTGGTGCGTGGCGAGAGCGGCACCGGCAAGGAACTGGTCGCGCGCGCCCTGCACGAGCAGAGTCCGCGCGCCGCCGGCCCCTTCGTCAAGGTCAACTGCGCGGCGCTGACCGAGACCCTGCTGACCTCCGAGCTGTTCGGCCACGAGAAGGGCAGCTTCACCGGCGCCACCGAACAGCGCCCCGGCCGCTTCGAACTGGCCGACGGCGGCACCCTGCTGCTCGACGAGATCAGCGAGATCAGTCCCGAACTGCAGGCCAAGCTGCTGCGCGTACTGGAGGAGCGTGAGTTCGAGCGCGTCGGCGGCGGCAGGCCGATCAAGGTCGATGTGCGCATCGTCGCCACGACCAACCGCGACCTGCAGGCCGAGGTCGCCGAGCGCCGCTTCCGCGAGGACCTGTTCTACCGCCTCAACGTCGTGCCGGTGATGCTGCCGCCGCTGCGCGAGCGCCTGTCCGATGTAGCGGATCTCATCGCCCACTACCTCGCCACCTTCACTGCCGAGACCGGCGCCAAGGTGCGCCTGGGCGCCGACGCCCTCGCCCTGCTCGCCGCCTACCGCTGGCCGGGCAATGTGCGTGAACTGGTCAATGTCGTCGAGCGCCTAGTGGTGCTCGGCGGCGACGGGGAACTCGACGCGGCCACCCTGCGCGAACTGCTGCCCGAATTGACCCCGGCGCGGGCGCGCCGGGGTCAATAGCTTTGAGCTTAGAGCTTTGAGCTTTGAGCCCGCAGGGCTCAGCACAGGGCTCATGCGTTGAGCGAGCTCAGGACTCGTGCGATGAGCCCCCAGGGCTCAATGCGGGCTCCAAGCTCTAAGCTTCAAGCTCTAAGCTACTTGGCTTTCTTGGCTTCCTGCTCCTTCACCGCCGCTTCCAGCTTGGCGAGGTAGCCCTTGGGATCCTTCTGGATGGTCTTGATGCAGCCCTTGCAGCAGACCTTGAATTCCTGGCCTTCGACGACCACGGTGACGGCGTCGGCGCCGACCTTCTCGCCCATCACCAGGCAGGTGTCGATGGGATAGGGCTTGGGAGCAGCCGGGGCCGGCGTGTCGGCGGCGGCAAGCAGGCCAAGGGCGGCAATGGTCAGAATGCAGGTGCGGAGCATGGTGGGGTTCCTCGCCTACCAAGGTCTGCAGGGTCAGTCGCGTTCCACGGGGTTAATTCAGACCCGTCGGCCAGTAGCCCCAGATCCGGGCATAGAGGTAGAAGATGCCGCCGAATCCCGCCAGATGCAGCAGCACGAAAGGGGCTGGCACCGGCACCGCCTGCACGGCGCGGCTCGCCCCCGACAGGCTGCCGCGCGTCCAGGTGGTCAGCACCAGCAGCAGGCCACCCATCAGGCCGGCGTTGGTCGCCATGACCAGCAGGGTCTTCGCCCACCACGGCACGTCCTGACGGCCGGTGATGTAGCGCTGCACCAGCTCCATGCCGACCGCGACCAGCAGCACCGCCTCGGTGGTGAGCAGTTGGCGATGGCGCAGCCAGGGAGGAACCATGGACGAGGAGGAACGTTGGGCCATGGCGCGCAGACTGGCGGGCAGCAGCCAGTGGCAATGCGCCTCGTCCAGCCATCATCCCCAGCGTGCTCACCAAACGCGTCATCGTCTGCCTGGATGTCCGCGACGGACAGGTCACCAAGGGCGTCAAGTTCCAGGGCAATGTCGATCTCGGCGATCCGGTCGAGTACGCCGCGCGCTACGACGCCCAAGGCGCCGACGAGCTGGTGTTCTACGACATCACCGCCTCGGCCGAGAAGCGCGGACTGTTCGTCGATGTGGTGAAGCGGGTCGCGGCGCGCATCTTCATCCCCTTCACGGTCGGTGGCGGCATCCGCAGCCTTGAGGCGATGCGCGCCGTGCTGCTGGCCGGCGCCGAGAAGGTCTCGCTCAACTCGCCCGCCGTGCGTGATCCAGGCCTGATCACCCAGGGCGCGCGCGCCTTCGGCGCGCAGTGTGTGGTGCTGGGCATGGACGCGCGCAAGGTCGCGCCCAGCGCGGCGATCCCATCCGGCTACGAGGTGGTGATCGACGGCGGCCGTTCGCCGACCGGCAAGGACGCGGTGGCCTGGGCGCGCGAGGCCGAGTCGCTCGGCGCCGGCGAGATCTGCCTCAACGCCATCGACACCGACGGCGTGCGCCAGGGCTACGAGCTGACCATCACCCGCCTGGTCGCCGACGCGGTGCACATCCCGGTGATCGCCAGCGGCGGCGGCGGCACCCCGCGGCACTGCATCGACGCGGTGACGCGCGGCGGCGCCGAGGCCGCCCTGGTCGCCAGCATGGTGCACTACGGCGACTACACCGTCAGCGCGATCAAGCAGGCGATGGCGGCTGGTGGCGTGGCCGTCCGGATAGCTTAGAGCTTTGAGCTTTGAGCTTTGAGCTTTGAGCTTTGAGCCCGCACCCGCACCGACCGTCGTTCGGGACTGCGGGCTCCAAGCTCAAAGCTCCAAGCTCAAAGCTGGGCGAGCGCAAGCGAGCCCCTACCAGATCGTCTGCTGCCTGCCGCCTGGTGGGCGGAAGGCAGCGGTGGACAGTTCGGGCCAGCCCGCGGCGATCCCGTGACGGCGCACGCCGAGGCGGAACAACTGCGCGATCTGCTCGGCCCACGGCCCCTGGCCGGGATTGCGCCTTCCAGGCGCCGCGTCGCTGGCGCCGCCGTGCAGGCTGGCGAGGCGGTCGAGCACCACCTGGGCGCGGGTCGGCTGGTGCCGCTCCAGCCATCCGGCGAAGAGGTCGTGGACACCGAGTGGCAGGCGCAGCACCTGATAGCCGGCATGGCGTGCGCCGGCCGCCGCCGCGGCGGCGAGCAGGGCGGGGATCTCCTCGTCAGTGAGTCCGGGGATGAGCGGCGCCAGCATCACGCCGACCGGGATGCCGGCGTCGGCCAGCGCGCGCACCGCCGCCAGGCGCGCGGCCGGATCGCTGGCGCGCGGCTCCATGACGCGCGACAGCTCGGGCCGCAGGGTGGTCAGCGAGATCGCCACCGACACGGCGCGATCGGCGGCAAGGCGGGCCAGCAGGTCGGCGTCGCGTACCACCAGCGCGTTCTTGGTGATCAGGTTCAGCGGATTGCCGAGTTCGGCCAGCACCTCGAGACAGCCGCGCGTCAGGCGCAGGCGGCGCTCGACCGGTTGGTAGCAGTCGGTTGCCCCGGACATGCCGATGATCTGCGGCCGCCACACCGGCGCCGACAGCGCGGCACGCAGCAGGGCCGGGGCGCGCCGCTTGACCATGATGCGGGTCTCGAAGTCGAGCCCCGCCGACATGCCGAGGTGCTCGTGGTAGGTGCGCGCGTAACAGTAGCTGCAGCCGTGCTCGCAGCCGCGGTAGGGATTGACCCCGACCGCGAAGGGCACATCGCCGCTGTCGTTCTTCGACAGGATCGACTGCGTGTCGTCATCGAGGAAGGTGGTGCGCGGGTCGGGATCCTGGGCCGGATCGAAGTCGTCGTCCCAGGTGCTGGCCAGGCGTTCGAAGCGGCTGGCCGGATTCGCCGCCACGCCACGCCCATGCCGCCACGGGTCGGGAACCGGGATGCTGTCGCCATCGGCCATGCCCGCACCATGCGCAGCGCGGCCGGCGTTCCAGACACCGGTGGACCGGGCCTGCGCAGGACCACGCTCGTCCTTTCCGATGAAGCTGCTGATCGTCGAGTCGCCCAACAAGATCGCCAAGCTCCGCCCGCTGGTCGGGCCGGACTTCCGCATCGCCGCGTCGTTCGGCCACATCCGCGACCTGCCGGTGAAGGGCGACCTGGCGATCGACTTCCAGGGCGGGCGGGTGCTGCCGCACTACGAACCACTGGAGAAGGGCGGCCGGGCCATCGCCGAGCTGACCCGCCTGGCGCGGCAGTGCGACGAGGTATGGCTGGCCACCGACCCCGACCGCGAGGGCGAGGCGATCGCCTGGCACATCACCCAGATCATCGGCGAGCACCGCTACAAGCGCGTCGCCTTCCAGGCGATCACCGCCGCAGCAGTGAAGCAGGCGCTGGCCAAGCCGCGCGACCTCGACCGCGGGCTGGTCGATGCGCAGCAGGCGCGGCGCGTGCTCGACCGCGTGGTCGGCTGGCTGGTCTCGCCGACCCTGCGCAGCCTGGGCCGCGACGCGAAAAGCGCCGGCCGGGTGCAGAGCGTCGCCCTGCGCCTGGTCGCCGAGCGCGAACTGGAGATCCGCAAGTTCAACGCCATCGATCACTTCGTGCTCGCGGCGAAGCTGGAACGCGCGGGCAGCCCGCCGCCCTTCACCGCCCGCCTGGTCACCTGGAAGGGCGAAGCGCTCGGCACCCGCCTGACCGACGCTCAGATCGCCGAGCGCAGCGTCGCCTGGTGCCGCAAACAGGCCTGGCTGGTCCACGCCTGCGACCGCCGCGAGGTCGAGAAGCGTCCGCCGCCCCCCTTCACCACCGCCACCGTGCAGCAGGCCGCCTCGGTGCAGCTTGGCCTGCGCCCCGACGCGACGATGAAGCTGCTGCAGTCGTTGTTCGAGGACGGCCACATCACCTACCACCGTACCGACAGCGTGGCGCTGGCGCCCGAGGCGATCAGCGAGGCGCGCACGATCATCGCCGCGTCGTTCAAGCCGGCCTATCTGCCCAAGACGCCGGTGGTGCACGCGACGAAAAGCGCCAACGCCCAGGAAGCGCACGAGGCGATCCGCCCGACCCATCCCGACAGCGGGGCCGACGC
>JAIFND010000064.1 GCA_020047915.1 bacterium
AGGGGGATGGGTAAATGGGTAATGAGCATCAACGATAAAAAACGAAGAAACCCTTGGTATTCCCAAGGGTTCCGTCGTCTGGTCGGACCGACAGGATTTGAACCTGCGACTTCCGCGTCCCAAACGCGGCGCTCTAGCCAAACTGAGCTACGGTCCGATGCGCGGCAGCATGGGACCGGAAGTGAATTGCCAAGGGGGTGTCAGTGGTGGTGAGCCTGGCCGGTGGCGTGCTGCCGGGCGTGGACGATGAGGTCGATGATCTCGGGTACGCCGACACCGTGCTTGACCTGGGCGAAAATGGTCGGACCGCTGCCGCGCATCTTCTTGGCGTCGCGGTCCATCACCGCGAGGTCGGCGCCCACCGCTGGGGCGAGGTCGGTCTTGTTGATCACCAGCAGGTCGGACTGGGTGATGCCGGGGCCACCCTTGCGCGGCACCTTGTCGCCACCCGCCACATCGATGACGTAGATGATGAAGTCGGCCAGTTCGCGACTGTAGTTGGCGGCCAGGTTGTCGCCGCCGCTCTCGATGAGCAGGATCTCGGGATGGTGCTGCGCGTGCAACTCCTCGAGCGCGACGAGGTTGGCGGTGATGTCCTCGCGGATCGCGGCGTGCGGACAGCCGCCGGTCTCGACCGCACGGATGCGGTCGTGCGGCAACGCGTCATGACGCATCAGGAATTCGCCATCCTCCTTGGTGAAGATGTCGTTGGTCACCGCCGCCACCGACAGGCTCTCGCGCAGTCGGCGGCAGAGCTGCAGCATCAGTGCGGTCTTGCCGGATCCGACCGGGCCGCCAACGCCGACAGTGAAGGCGCGATGTGCAAAGTCGCGGACCTTGGGTGCCTCGCGCTCGTGGTAGTGCCCCGGATGGTCGAGGTGTTCGTGGGTATGGCCGTGGTCGTGGTCGTGACTCATGGATCAGCTCGTGAACAGGCGTGAGTACAGGCGGTCTTGCTGGCTCTGGATGAGGTCGAGTAGCGGATCGATGGTGGCGATCTCGTCGAGTGGGAGCGTGGCGCCGCGCCGGACGGCGGCTTCGGCGCGTTCGGCCAGGGCATGGTGCATCGCCTGGCCATCCAGCGGGCCGATAGCATTCAGTCGCACCGCCGCTCCGACCAGGCTGCGCAACTGGCCGTGCAGATGCAGACGCAGCGTGTCCTCGCGGGTGAGGCCGAGGATGCGGCCGACCGTGCCGAAGGCGGGGGCGAGGTGGGCCGGGCGGCGTTCGCGCAGGGCCTGGTGGCGCATCAGCGTGAGGCGTTCGTCACCGAAGGATCCCGCTGCCGCCGCGAGCAGCGACTGGCCCTGGGCCCGGCTGGCGCGGTTGGCGACCTGGCTGGTCAACAAGGCGTCGGTCAGGTCGTCGAGTTCACTCCAGGGAAGGTTGCCGTCCCAGCCAGCGGCGCAGATCGGCAGGGCCAGTTCACCGGCGGCATCCAGGCTGCGTCCGATCCAGGACGCGATCCCGGCCCGGCCGCGCACCGCGCTGAACGCCAGCGCCGCCTCCAGCCCGCCGGCGTGCGCCAGGCCGCCAGAGGGGAAGGCTGAATCCGCCAGTTGCAGCAGCAGCCAGGAGGGGGGCATGGTCACAACCGTTCGGCGTTCGGCGTTCGGCGTTCGGCGTTGACCCTAGAAAATGCAGTTCGGCGTTCGGCGTTCGGCATTGCGAGCCAACTCGATACATCGCGACGGGGTGGTCACCCAGGTGGTGAGCCTTGGAGAGTCCAAAGTGCCGATCTAAGACCTTGCGGAACACCGAATGCCGAACGCCGAACGCCAAACCAAATGCGTTGTTTAGGCTGACGTGTACTGCGGTGCCCCCTGCGGAACACCGAACGCCGAACGCCGAACGTCGAACCTGTATGGCCTGCATGCTCAGAACAGGAAGTAGCGCTGCGCCAACGGCAGTTCGCTGGCCGGGGCGCAGCGCAGTTCGACGCCATCGGCGGTGACGGTGTAGGTCTCGGGATCGACCTGCACGCGCGGGGTCGCGCCGTTGAGCTTCATATCGGCCTTGCCGATCGTGCGGCAGCCGCGCACCGCGGCGAGGCGCTTGCTCAGGCCGTAGCCGCCCAGGCGGTCCAGCGACACCTGGCTGACGAAGGCCAGGCTGGTCGCGCCGGTGGCGCGGCCGAGGGCGCCGAACATCGGGCGCATGCGCACCGGCTGCGGCGTGGGGATGCTGGCGTTGGCGTCGCCCATCTGCGCCCAGGCGATGAAGCCGCCCTTCAGCACCAGTTCGGGCTTGGCGCCGAACATCGCCGGCCGCCACAGCACCAGATCGGCGAGCTTGCCGACCTCGACCGAACCGACGAGGTGGCCGACACCGTGCGCGATCGCCGGGTTGATGGTGTACTTGGCGACGTAGCGCTTCACCCGCGCGTTGTCGTGGCGTGACGGATCGCCGGGCAGCGAGCCGCGCTGCTGCTTCATCTTGTGCGCCGTCTGCCAGGTGCGGCAGACCACCTCGCCGACCCGACCCATCGCCTGGGAGTCGGACGAGATCATGCTGATCGCGCCGAGATCGTGCAGGATGTCCTCGGCGGCGATGGTCTCGCCGCGGATGCGGCTTTCGGCGAAGGCGACGTCCTCGGGGATCGACGGGTCGAGGTGGTGGCACACCATCAGCATGTCGAGGTGCTCATCGATGGTGTTGACGGTGAAGGGCCGCGTCGGGTTGGTGCTGCTGGGGAGCACATTCGACTCGCCGCACACGCGCAGGATGTCCGGGGCGTGGCCGCCGCCGGCGCCTTCCGAGTGGTAGGTGTGGATGGTGCGGCCCTTGAAGGCGGCGATCGAATGCTCGCAGGCGCCGCTCTCGTTGAGCGTGTCGGTGTGGATGGTGCACTGCACATCCAGGCTGTCGCAGACCGCCAGGCAGCGGTCGATGGCGGCCGGGGTGGTGCCCCAGTCCTCGTGCAGCTTCAGACCGCAGGCGCCGCCGCGGATCTGCTCTTCCAGCGCGAGGGGTCGCGCGGAATTGCCCTTGCCGGTCAGCCCGATGTTGAGCGGGATGGTGTCGGTCGCCTCCAGCATCAGTCGCAGGTGGTGGCTGCCGGGCGTGCAGGTGGTGGCGTTGGTGCCGGTGGCCGGGCCTGTGCCGCCGCCGATGAAGCTGGTGACGCCACTGGCCAGGGCGACCTCGGCCTGCTGCGGGCAGATGTAGTGGATATGGCTGTCGAAGCCGCCCGCCGAGACGATCAGACCCTCGCCGGCGATCGCCTCGGTGGTGGTGCCGATGATCATGCCCGGGGTGACACCGGCCATGACATCGGGATTGCCGGCCTTGCCGATGCCGACGATCATGCCCGCCTTCACCCCGATGTCGGCCTTGTACACGCCGCTCCAATCGACGATCAGGGCGTTGGTGATCACCAGGTCGAGGGCCTCGGCCTCGCCGACGCGCGAGCACTGCCCGCTGCCGTCGCGCAGCACCTTGCCGCCGCCGAAGGTGCATTCATCGCCATAGTGGGTCAGGTCGCGTTCGACCTCGATCCACAGGGCGGTGTCGCCGAGGCGGACGCGGTCGCCGGTGGTCGGGCCGTAGAGGGAGGCGTAGGTGCTGCGGGGGAGGTGCATGCTCATTGCCCCTAGGGGTTAGGGGTTAGGGGGTTAGGGGTTAGGGTAGTTGAAACTGCGGCATGCGGATTGTTGGCTTGAGGTTGGGGTTATGGGGGCTTGCTTCGCTCCCTAAACCCTAAACCCTAAACCCTAACCCCTAACCCCTGGGGCAATGAAGGCCTCCACCCGCGCCATGACCTCGGGCAGGCGTTCGGGCGTGGCCGGCCCATCGACCAGATCGTTGCCGCCCAGCACGACGCGGTTGCCGGCGATCGGCACCAGGCGGATGGTCTTGGTTTCGCCCGGTTCGAAGCGCACGGCAGTCCCGGCCGGGATGTCCAGGCGCAGGCCATAGGACTTGGCGCGATCGAAGCGCAGGTAGGGGTTGGTCTCGATGAAATGGTAGTGGCTGCCGACCTGGATCGGGCGGTCGGCGGTGTTGGTCACCGCCAGTTCGCTGACCGCGCGTCCGGCATTCAGCGCGATGCTGCCGTCAGCGGTGACCACTTCGCCGGGCGTATCATCGGGCAGGGCGGGGAAGGCCTCGACGGCGGGGACCGGCAGGAACGAGCCATGCAGGGCGAGGGCGAGATCGCCGTGCTCGCGGCAGATCGGCTGGTGCACCGTCACCAGCTTGCTGCCGTCGGGGAAGGTGCCCTCGACCTGCACCTCGGCGACGAGTCCGGCGATGCCCGGCATCACCTGGCGGCGGCCGAGCAGAGTGCGGCCCAGTTCCATGCACTCCGCCACCCGCTTGCCGTCGCGGATCAGCTCCAGCACGACGGTGGCGATCAACGCCACGCTTTCCGGCTGGTTGAGGCGCAGGCCGCGCGCCAGGCGCTTCTGCGCCAGGCTGCCGGCCT
This sequence comes from bacterium, assembly GCA_020047915.1. Lineage (GTDB taxonomy): Bacteria > Planctomycetota > UBA11346 > UBA11346 > UBA11346 > UBA11346. The sequence goes on from JAIFND010000064.1 coordinate 4,427, forward strand.
GGTGCAGCACCAGCTTGTCGATCTCCTGGGGGGTCAGGTGCATGTCATCTCCACGGAAGCGAGGCGCAGCCACGGTGCATCGCCGAGTTGGTCGGCAAGGACGGAGGTCACGCTGCGCATGGTACGGTTGAGGGTCTCGTGGCTGATGGCTGCGCCACGCAGCACGCAGCCGCCGCTCACCGGGCTGGCGGCCAGCAGCAGACCCTGATCGCCGGGCTGGTGCGTGCGCGCCAGCTCGGTCGCCGCGCTCGCGGCGGCGGCGCAGCGCGGGCCGATCAGCCACAGTGTGGCGATGATGACCTGACCGGCGAAGCGCTTGGCAGCGGAGCGGTCGAGGCGCAGCGCCTCGCGGGCGATCAGGCGACCACCCAGGCGCAGGTCGGTGCGGCTGTCGTAGCGCGCCATGCACCAGGCCTCGTTGTTGGCGACCCGGCCGGCGGAGACCGCGTCGAGCCAGGCCAACGAGGCGGTCGGGGCGAGGTCGATGGCCACGCGCTGGACGAAGCGGCTGTCGGCGAAGCAGCTCACCGGTTCGGGCAGCGAGGCGAGCAGCGCTCCGTCGGCGATGCGGGCGTTGATGCGCTGCTCGGCGTCGGCCCCGGTCGAGCGGTAGACCTTGGTCGTGGACTGGGTGCCGATGGTCAGGGCGGCGTCGGCAGCCACCTCAAGATCGAGGGCGATGCGGTCGCCGCCGACCAAGCCGCCGCCGTAGGTCGCCGCGCACGCCACCACCGCATCTCCACGCGGACAGGGCAGCATCAGCTTGAGCGTGTCGGACGAGGCCCAGGTCGTGGCTGCCGACAGGCCATCTATGCGTGTGACTCCAAGTTGAGCTATGCGCTTAGCCATGGCTTCATCGCGCAAAAAGAATGTATCAGCCTCATGGGCTCGGGTGTCGGGGGGCGCAACCTCTGCTGTCACAGGATCCTGGCGGAGCGACGTACATAATCAGCCTGGGGCCGGATTGTAGCCCAGCTAGGTACATGATTGGGATTGTGAAGGCAGATGCATCCCTGGGCAAGGCTGCATGTCGCTACTGCCGGCTGTTGGCCGATCGAAGAAATGGGCTGTAACTCTCAGGTTTTACAAGACCCTTCGATGCATAAACGATCTTGAATTGTCCATTACCGATGATTTCGCCAATATAGACGGACTTATAGGTGTGCTGATTCTTCTCGTCCATCCTCTTCCTGCCGCCTGGGGAGTTGAAGGCGAGACCGTGGATGGCGGCGCGGACCCGGTCTACGGCAAAGCTGTCCGCGAGTTCGACTCCAGCCTTCCAGACGTACACCCCGTAGTAGGCGGCCTCGATCGGATCGCTGGTAACGCGATCTGGGCCGTATTCGTTCTTGAATGCGTTGACAAAAGCCCTGTTTTCTGGGGTGTCGATCGACATGAAATAGTTCCAGGCAGCGAGATGCCCGACCAGCGGCAGGTGGTCCATGGTGCGCAGTTCATCTTCGGCGATCGAGAAGGCCATAATCGGGCAATCGTTGCCTGTAAGACCTTGGTGGACGAACTCCCGGTAGAACGACACATTTGAATCACCGTTGATGGTCGAGAGGACACAAGCGCCGCCGCGACCGGCGAGGGTCTTGATCCTGCTGACAATGGCTTGGTAGTCCTGGTGCCCGAAGGCTGTGTATTCCTCGATCACGTTGCTCTCGGAGACGCCTTTTGAAAACAGAAACGCCTTCAGGACCTTGTTGGCCGTGCGTGGGAAGATGTAGTCGGTGCCAAGCAGGTAGAATCTCTTGGCGCCGTTTTCCAGGAGATATTCAGCTGCCGGCAATAATTGCTGATTGGGTGTGGCGGCGGTATAGAAGACATGAGGAGACTGTTCTTCTCCCTCGTACTGAACTGGGTAGAATAGCAGGCCGTTGTGTTTCTCGAGCACGGGCACGACGGCCTTGCGCGACACGCTGGTCCAGCAACCGAACAGGGCGGCCGTTTTGTGGGTCAGCAGCAGTTCCTGGGCCTTCACGGCAAAGAGGTGCCAATCAGAGGCAGGATCGACTACGACCGCCTCGATTTGCCGGCCGAGAACGCCGCCCGCTGCGTTGATCTCCTTCACCGCCAACAGGGTGGCATCTCTGCAACTGAGTTCCGAGATCGCCATGGTGCCGGTCAGCGAGTGCAGAACACCGATTTTCACTGTCTCCTCTGCCTTCAGAGTCATGGATAAGGTCATAACGACCATCATCAGGAAGGAACGCGAGGTCATCAGGGCATCTCCATTGCTGGTGTACGGTTGTAGGCTGATCATCAGGCATGGTCGTGCATCTGATTCGGTCACGCTGACGCTTCTACAAGAATCTGTCGGAACACATCATCAAGGTAAAATGGGTTGGGCAGAACTGATCTCAATAGACTCGGCGTTCGGTGTTCGATGGCACGCGTGGATTGGCGTGGGATAGGCAGAATCTCCTGGCAGGTGATGTCAGACCAATGATCCATCCGAGTAACCCCAGAAGGGGCTGAAGGCTGGAGGCGGGGTGCCCTTGAGGACTCGGGGGTGCGGGGGTGCAGCCCCTGCAGCAACAGCCAGCTAGCGGGGCGACGCCCATAATCAGCCTCGGGCTGGGGCGGAGCCCCGCTAGGCGCTGATCCCTGCGTCTTCCTGTTGCGGTCCCATCCATGAAAGCAATGATGTTGAGTACTTACGACAGCCATTGCGCCGTCGTCGCTCTGGTCACATCTACCGTTGGGAGACACTATGGTCCGCCTCTGCCCGATCCTGCTCCTCTCCCTGCTGTCCATCCTGTACGCAGTCGAGCCAAGCGCTCCCCTTCGCATCGGAGTGATGGCCAACCGTGGCGAATTAGCGGCCAAAACCATGTGGACGGAATTCGCCGTCTGGATCGGCATCCAATGTGGCCGTACCGCAGAACTATCACCCCTCGCGATCAACAATGTGAAGCAAGCGGTGAACGACCCATCCCTCGCACTGCTGATCTGCAATCCTGGACTCGCCGCCCGCCTTGCGATGGAGAAGAGCTTCAACCCACTCGCGACCTGGAAGTCGAAGGAGGGGACCTCGCAGATGGCCGGCGTGATCCTGGCCCATCCGGCAGCCGGCATCCGGACCATAGCCGATCTGCGCAACAAGAAGGTCATGACCGGAGTCGATGATTCGGGTGGCGCTTGGCAGTACCAAGCAGCGTTGCTCTTGAATCAAGGCATCGATCCGGCCAAGAACATCACCAGGACGATAGCCAAGAAACAGGACGACATCGTGCTGGCTGTCAAGGCCGGCGCCTTCGATGCCGGATTCGTGCGCAGTGGCCTGCTCGAGGATATGATCGCCAAGGGCAAGTTGACGGTAGCCGATGTGGTGGTGGTCGAAGCGATACCTGCAGAAGCGGGCTTCACCCTGGCCCGCACCACCCAATTCTATCCAGAATGGTACCTGCTCGCCCGGAGCGACCTCGATGCCGCCACCGTCACGAGCATCACCGAAGCATGCCTGAAGATGCCTGCCGACCATCCGGCCCTGGTCAAGGCTGAGATCTCGGGCTGGATCAACCCGCTACCGCTCGACTCGTCCTTGGAATTGCTGAAAATCCTCCGGCAACCACCGTTCGACCAGTAGGCCGAAATCAGGCGATTGGTCCATCTGTCGCAGGTGTCGGGTCTGATTGCCCTCGGGTCGGCCAAGGTGGCCGTGGGCCTGCTGACGGCGTCCTGCTTCCACAGGGTGTAGTCCCACACCAGGGACTGCACACCGAGAGCGGACTGTTCGCTGTTTGCCGTCAGGGGCTTTACGATCGCGCTTTGCGCTCGCGGCTGTGTCGCGTCGGATCGCCCCCGACATCCCTGTCATCATCCTCCACGAAATCACCTGACGATTCGGAGATTTCGTTCCATAGTGTTAGATTGCTCACCCCTGGCGAATCCGCCAGATCCGCGGTGACTGGCCGTGCGTCCAGCGGAAGCGAGTGCTGAAGTGGAACGGATTGGGGAAGCCGCAACGGTTGGCGATGTCCTGGATCGGAAGGTCGGTGCGTAGCAGGAGGTCGGCCGCCACCGCCATCCGCCGTTGCTCCAGATAGGTCCGCACGCCAACCCCCAGACGGGCGGCGAACAGGCGGGCCAGATGCCGTGGGCTGCAACCGACCGCGGACGCGACGCGTGCGCCGGACACCGCCTGGCCGAGATTGGCCTCAAGGAAGGCCTGGGCCTGTTCCAACCGGCGATCTTCCGGCACGCCTCCGCCTGACTGGGCGGCATCGATGCGCGCCAGCGCCTCCTCTACAGCCAGGTAGCCCAGGGTCCGGTCCAGCGCTCGATCATGCTGTGCGAAACCGACGGCGCGTTCCAGGCAGACCCGCACATCGGCGTAGAGATCGGCTGGCAGCGGTAGCAGACTGACCTCCGGGATGACCGTCGGCAGGGCCAGCCAGGGCAGCCAATGGGGGCGCGGATGGAAGTGGACCCACACATTCTCCCAGGAGTCCGCGTCCGGGTCAGTACCGTAATCCTCAGGCGTATCAGGACGCACCACCGCCAAGCTACCAGGCTGCAGGGTGATGGCCTGGCTGCCGGTGCGAAAACGGCCGACTCCGGCAATGGTCAGCAGCAGCAGCCAGTCGCCCGTACCGCGCGGCCGGATGGTGCGCGATCGCCGGCCCAAGGTCCACCGCGCTGCCCAGACATGGCCACCGAGATGGGGTTGACGGACAGCCATGTCCGGATTCGAAAGGTATCTGCTTGAACAGCAAGGTCATTCCTCGCGCGGATCTGCCACGATAGCCGTCATGAGCCTCCCCCTCGGCGTCACCTACTACCCTGAACACACCGACCCGGCCAACTGGGACGGCGACCTGGCGCGCATCCGCGCCAGCGGCCTGTCCTTTGTGCGCAACATGGACATCTGCTGGACCAAGGTCGAGCCACGCGAGGGGGTCTACACCTTTGATTGGCTCGATGACTTTTTAGAGCGCTGCCAGCGGCACGGTGTGCAGGTGGTGCTGAGCACGCCCAGCGCTGCGCCGCCGCCGTGGCTGGTGAAGGCCTATCCCGAGGTGCAGGCGGTGCAGGCTGACGGCACGCCGTTCCCGCCCGGCGTGCGTCGGCAGGTGTCGGTGGCCTCATCGATCTTCCGCCACTTCGCCTGCCAGATCGCCACCGTCATGGCCAAGCGCTACGGCCATCATCCGGCGGTGATCGGCATGCAGATGGACAACGAACTGCATGGCAACGAGGACCAGGCCATGGGCGGCTTCCCCGAGGACCATTCGCGCGAGGCGGTGTTCCGCTTCCGCGAGTGGCTGAAGGCGC
>JAIFND010000196.1 GCA_020047915.1 bacterium
TCACCTGCTGGGTGACTGGCGGTTCCCCCTGCAAACCGTGTCGCCTCCGTTGCCTTCGTTCCTCCTTGTGAATCCAACTGCGGAATCAAGGGTAAGCCGTATTCCAGCAACGACCAAACTGCCACTGTGGCCAAAGCCCCAATCCAAAGCGGCGTCTCCCAAGTTTCGGCTCAGCCCGCCTTCTTGCCCGGCCGCCAGATCTTCACGCCGTTGAGCATGGGCGGCGGGAAGGTGTCGAGGATCACCACGCGCTTCCCGTTCACGTTCTGGTGGTAGATCCGGGCCCCGTTCAGGCCACTCGCCAACTTCACCAGCAGCATGACGTGGTGGAATCCGTTGGTGTCGATCGACAAGACATCTCCCGGCAGGGCCTCGGTCACCGGCACCTCCTGGCCGAAATCGTAGCCCGGTCTGACATAGCCGTGCTCTTGAAGCCACACGCCGGGAAGATCCCAGCACTCGCCCCGTCCGACCTGCTCGCCGATCTTGCCGCCGGCGAGGAGCAGCAGTTCCGTGTTGTAGTCGGGCAGGATTCCAAGGTCGGGCGCGGTTGCGACCGTGGCTGCCGAGAGCGGCGGGAAGTCGATCGGCGGCATCGGCTTGCCCTTCTGCAAATCAAGGATCTGCCAGCGCAGGCGAACCCGCTCCTTGGCCGGAGTCAGCGTGCTCTGTAGCAGGTAGCGGGCCTGCTTCTTCTGCCAGAAGGCGAGGTCCTCGGCGGCGAAGAGCGGTCCCGCTGCGAGTTTTCCCTTGGCATACTTCGTCTGCACGGGGTGGCCGGCCTCGCCATCGAATCCCCGCACCCCGGCGCGCAGCACGGCCTTCATGGTCATCCGGGCCAGATAGGCCGACTGGGCGGTGAGCGCCTCGTCAGCCTCGACCGTCGGTCTGGTCGCGAGGAAGGCCACGACCTCGCCCTTGGTCGCGGTCTCGACCGCCGCACCGGCTTTCAGCAGCACCGTGGTCAACGCGGCCACGTCGGGATCGGGCGCTGCGTCGCCGGCATGGAGTCCGATGGCAAGGAGGAGGATCAGCAGGCTGCGATGCATGTTCAGGCTTTCGGTGGCGCCGTCGATTCACGCACTACCAGTTCTTCGGGCAGTACGACGGTCGCAGCGTCCTCCTGGCCGCCCGCCAGGCGATCCAGCAGCAGTCGCACGGCATGGTGGGCCATGGCACGGATCGGCACCTTGACCGTCGTCAACGGAGGGATGCTCACCTCGACCGGCCAGACTTCATTGAAACAGGCCACCGAGAGATCGTGGGGAACCCGGATGCCGGCACGCCAGAATTGGTGCAGCAGTTCCACCGCCCGGTAGTGGTCGTAGGCGATCACCGCGGTCGGTGGCGCCTCGCTGCGACGGCACACCGCGATGGCCTCGCCGACCGAACCAGCGAAGACTTCGCCAGCGGCACCGGCCGCCATCATGCTCTCCCGATAGCTCGCCTCGCGCTGCACCGCGCTGTAATGCCGGTTCGGCACTTCGGGATGCAGGAACAGGATCCGACGATGGCCAAGTCCCAGCAGATGCCGGGTGAGCAGCGCGGCACCACCCCGGTCATCGGCAAGGACGGTGGGCAGGCCCAGCGCCATTTGCAGATTGATCAGCACAGTCGGCACCAGCGGAGCCCGCCCCAGGGTCGGGGCGGTTGGCGGCAGGATGAGGCAGCCATCAAGACCGCCGCCTTCGACCTGGCCGATCCACGCGTCGCTGTCCTCGACCACCGGCACCAGCATCACGCGATAGCCGGCATCGGTGAGATCGGCGGGGACGGTCTGCAGGACCTGGCCGAGGATGCCGGTGATGATCGGGGACTTGCCGGCGTGGATAAGTCCGATCTGGCGCGTCTTGCCGGTCGCCAACACCCGTCCGCCCCAGGTCGGGGCGTAACCCATGGCCCGGGCGGCGGCCCGGACCGCGTCGCGCGTGGCAACCGACATCGGGTACTTGTTGTCCTCCGACAACGCCCGGGCGACGGTGGCCCGCCCGAAGCCAGTGGCGGCGGCGATGTCATCGAGATTGACGGTTCGGGCCTTGGCCATGATACCGATGTATCTTCCGTCTGCGCTGAATCAAATGCGTGATATAACAACATACGGATTGCAATATTGATACCGGTATCTATTGTCAGCATGACATCCAGGACCTGCTTGCCGAACGCTCGCAGTCACCGAATCATCTGGCCAGGGGGCAGCATGAGAAACCGAACGGCATTCACCCTGATCGAGTTGCTGGTGGTGATCGCCATCATCGCCACCCTCGCGGCGCTGCTGGTCCCCGCCATCAACATGGTACGCGATGCCGCCAACGCTTCGCGGTGCGGCAGCAACCTGCGCCAGATCGGCGGTGCGGTCACCGCTTACGCAGCCGATTGGGATGGCGTCCTGGTCAAAGGCCAGCGTGACTACAACGCGGCCACGGATGGGGCCTATACCCCCATCAACAACAAGATCCTGTGGTTCGAGATGCTGACCAGCTATCTCGACAAGGACACCGTGACCCGTGGCGAGGAATCGAAGGTGCTGCGCGGCTGCCCGACCTGGCCCGACCAGGCCAACCGGATTGGCGTGACCAGCACCACACCGGCCACCTCACGCAGCCTCGAATCGCGTCCTGGCTATGGCATCAACTGGTTTCCAACCAGCACCGGAACCGGCGCCGGCCTCCAAGGCGCCGATGTCACGACAGGGACGTTCTCCCTCGCGCGCATCAAGCAGCCAGCGCAGCGAGCCCTGGTCGCCGACAGCCTGAATTGGCACTACGGCAACACCTCGGATGGAACCACGGCTGGTAGCGATTCGTGGGCCTTCCCCACCACCGACGAGTTCTTCCTCCGACATCGCAACGGTATCAACATCCTCTTCTTCGACATGCATGTGCAGAAGGTGCAGAATACGCCGTATGTGAATGCCGCCCTCAAGCGCGGTCCCGCCTACTTCACCGTCTTCGACCCAACGAAAGCGGTCCTATGACCCACCCGCAAAACGTTCTGATCACCCTCATCGTGGCGCTGATCGCCGGATGCGGCGGCTCACCCGCAGGAGGAGACGGAGACCGGGAAGTCGCAACGGCAACGACGCCGCCTCCTTCTGCACCGATCCTCTCGCAACCGATCCTCCCCCTGATCCCCCCGACCCCCTCCGCAACGGTGGGCGTCGATCCAGGCACTGGCAGCGACCCCTTCGCGGGTACGACGCCAGCCTTCAACGCATGGGATGGAGCAGGATCCGCCAGCAGCGAACCCGTCGAGGGCCAGCGCTTCACCCAGGCCTGGCGCATCACCACCCGCACCCGGCCGAAGCTCACGCATGCCATCCGCCATTCGTGGACCTCGACGACCGCGATCGCAGCGGGGCAGCCACTGCTCCTCGATGTCACGCTGAAGGGTGTGCAGTTGCAAAGCGCCGCCTACGTCGTGCAGGCCTACGCCATCCTGCGCGGCGACGGCGAACAGATCATCAAGACCACGCTCAATGCCGATTCGGGCTGGAAGCGGTTCCGCATCGCCGCCGTATCCAACCGTGCGCAGCCGGCCGGCAAGATGGCGCTGGAGATCCACTACGGGGTCGATCCGCAGGAGCTGCTGATCGGCGGCGTGTCGGTCACCGCCTACGACCGTGGAGTTCCGGTCGCCAGTCTGCCCAGCGAGGGCTTCGATTACGCGGGGCGGGCCCATGATGCACCCTGGCGCCAGGAGGCAGAGCGGCGCATCGAGCGCCAGCGCACCCAGGTGCTGACCATCCGGGGGACGCCGGGATCGACCGTGCGCGTGACCCAGCAGCGCCATGCCTTCGCCCTGGGCACGGCGCTCAGTACCAACGCCTTCTTCAACATCCCCGATCCCGATGGGGCGCGCTACCGCCAGGAGATCCGCCGCCTGTTCACGCGCGTGACCTTCGAGGGCGAGCACAAATGGCCGAACTGGGAGAACCCCAAGCGTCGGGCCATGGCCGAGCAGATGACCGCCTGGTGCCATGAGAGCGGACTCGAGATCTACGGCCACACGCTGGTGTGGGGCGGCTGGAAGTTCCTGCCCGAACGCCTCAAGGCGCTGGAGGACAAGCCCGAGGAGCTGCGCACCGAGGTGCGCCGCCACGTCACCGAGCAGGTGACCGCGCTGCGCGACCAGGTCTCGGCCTGGGACGTGATCAACGAGCCCTACACCCAGAGCGACCTGCTGCGCATACTCGGCCGCGAGGAGGCCGCCGAATGGTTCCGCCTCGCCCACGAGGTCGTGCCGGGTCGACGCCTGGTGCTCAACGACTACGAGATCCTCGACACGCGCGCGGCAAGCCCGGCGCACCGCGACTTCCTCGAACAGTTGCTGCGCGACCTGCTCACTGCCAAGGCGCCGGTCGGCGGCCTGGGATTCCAGGGCCACATGTATCCCGGGTTCACCCCACCCGAGGAGTTGTGGCGGATCCTCGACCGCTTCGCCGCCTACGGCCTGCCCATCCAGGTCACCGAGCACGACATCAATACCAGCGACGAGCGGCTGCAGGCCGACTATGCCCGTGACTTCCTGCTCGCGATGATGGCGCACCCGGCGGTCGACGGCATCACCCTGTGGGGCTTCTGGGACGGATCGCACTGGAAGGGCAACGCCTTGCTGTTCCGCAAGGACTGGAGCCTGAAGCCGGCCGGCGAGGCGTGGCTGAACCTGCTACGCGGCCAGTGGTGGACCGACCGCGAGGTGACGATCGGCGCCGACGGCAGCACCAGCCTGCGCGTGTGGAAGGGCAGCTACCGCATCGGCGATGGCACCATCGAGATCGGCAACCTCCCCGTCGTGCTGTCACGATGAATCACTTCGCCGACGCCCGCGACTGGTTCTTCGCCGACCGCCTGGGCCTGTTCGTCCACTGGGGACTCTACGCGATCAACGGCATGCACGAGCAGGAGCAGTGGCGTTGCCGCGTCCCCCGCGCCACCTATCGCCAGCTGGCCCAACGCTTCGCCCCGCGGGCGTTCGACCCTGATGCCTGGGTGGCGATGGCGAAGGCCGCCGGCATGGGTCATCTCGTCCTGACCACCAAGCATCATGACGGCTTCTGCCTGTGGGACACGGCGCACACCGACTTCAACGTGATGCGTACGCCGCATGGCCGCGACATCGTCGCCGAGGTAGCGGCCGCCTGCCGGCGCGGCGGACTGCGCCTGGGGCTGTACTACTCGGTCGCCGACTGGCACCATCCATCCTATCCCAACCAGGGGCGCCACCACGAACTGCCGCCGCAGCCTGAAGACCGCCCGGACATGGCCGCCTACGTCGAGTTCGTGCGCGACCAGGTCGCCGAGTTGACCACGCGCTACGGCGAGGTGTGTTCGTGGTTCTGGGACATGAACGTGCCGCAGTGGCAGGACCCCACGATCAACGAACTGATCCGCCGCAACCAGCCCGCCTGCGTGATCAACGATCGTGGCTTCGGCCCCGGCGATCTGGGCAGCCCCGAACGCGACTACCACCCCGGGGTCATGGCGCAGCGCCATTTCACCCGGCCGACCGAATACTGCACCAGCGTCGGACGCTGGGCCTGGGGCTTCAAGACCGACGAGGACTACGCCTCGTCCAAGGCGCTGATCTACCAGGCCGCGCAGGTGCTGGCCAAGGGCGGCAATGAACTGCTGAATGTCGGGCCCGACGCCGACGGTGTGATCCCACGCGCCGGCGAACGCCGCCTGCGCGATCTCGGCGCCTGGTACCACGCCGTGCGCGAGGCCTTTGCCGGCACCGTCGCGGCCAGCGACCTTACCAGCAACGAGGATGTGCTGCTCACCCGCCGAGGCCGCCAGGTGTACGTGGTGCTGCACCGCGAACCCGCCAGCGATGGCCTACCGCTGCTGCCCCTCGCCGAGGCGCCGCTGAGCGCGACCCTGCTCAATGACGGTCGGCCGGTCGCCTGGGATCTGCGTCGCCTGCCCATGGCCGACGCACCGCTGGAAGCACAGCATCTGCGCCTACGCCACCTACCGCTCGAACTGGCCGCACGCGAACCGCTGGTCGTGCGTCTTGAATTCGCCCAGGATCTGCCGTCGGCCGCCGCTGGCATCACCAGTGGGATGCCAAGCCCGGTCGCCGGCTCCTCGACCGACCCGAACGCATGAACATGCCCGACGACCTCCTGAGCGACAACGATGCGCTCTTCGCCCGCGCCCGTCGCCGCCTCGCTGAACCCGCCTGGCGACCCTATTCCGAGGCCCTGCGCGTGCGTGCGGCGCATTTCCGCAATGTCCCCGCCACGCCGATCGACCGTACCCGCCACAACTGGATCCTTGAAGAGGCACGCTGGCTGCAGCGGCGCGTCCTCACCGTGGCGCTGTGGGCGCGGCTCAGCGGCGAGAGGGCGGCGGCCGAGGATGCGTTGCGGCTGCTGCACGGAGCCACCAGGTGGGAGCTGTGGTCGTGCTACGGCGGACCCGGCCAGCGCTTTGATCTCGGCACCGGCGAGATGGCGGCGCTGTTCGGCTGGACGGTCGCATGGCTCGGTTCGATGCTCGACGATGGCGAACGCCAGCGCCTCGCCGCCTTGGCCGGCGAGCGGCTCTTTGCGCCCTACCTCGAGGCCTGCCCCGAGCAGGGTCAGCGCGCCTGGTGGCACGCCGGGGCGCTGAACTGGAACGCGGTGTGCAACGGTGGCGTGATGGTCGCCGCCCTGCTCCTGCCCGAGGCGCCGGGGGCCGCGGCGTGCCAGCGCCTGGCCGCCATAGGCCTGGAGTCCTATCTCGCCAAGGGCATCAATCCCGACGGATCATCCAGCGAGTCGATCGGCTACTGGAGCTACGGCATCACCTACCTGCTGCACGCCGCCCTCGCGCACATTCACACCACAGGCGGTCCACACCCCGCCTTCGCCCTGCCGGTGCTCGGCCCGGCGATGGACTTCCCCTTCGCCTTCTCGACCAGCGACGGGGCCGGCATCGGCTTCGGTGACTCCAACTACTTCCTGCCGCCGCCGCTGCTCTTCGCCGCCTGCGCCCGCAATGGCCGGGGCGATATCAGCGACGAGATGCACCGCCGGCTGATTCCCGGGTGCAGCGTCCCGCCGCAGTCGCTGGATCCGATCCTCGACCATCTCGCGGTCGAGGCCTGCGCCCTGCTCTACGGCGAAGACCCTGGCGAACGGAGCCTACCGAGCCCGGCCCTGACCTCGTGGCCGACGGTCGGCTGGCATCTGCTGCGCGCCGATCACCTGCGCCTCGGTCTGCGCGGCGGCAACAACGACGCGCCGCACACCATGCGCGATCTCGCCGCCATCACCCTGGCCGATGACCGGCTGGTCCTGCTCGCGTCGATCGAGCACTGGCCCTACGTGCGCGGCTGGTTCCTGCCCGAGGCGCGACCACAATTCTGGGAGGACAGCACCGGTTCGAAATGCGCCCTGCTGGTCAACGGCATCGGCCAGGCGCGGCGCTGCGCCAGCGAATCCGGCATCCTGCCCGACGGGGCCTGGATCGACGCCACCGCCGCCTATCCCAAGATGGTCACGAAGGCCAGGCGCACGGTACGCCTGCTAGCCGATGGATTCCTCGTCGAGGACGAGGTCGCCTCCGATCAGGCGGCATTCCCCGAGTCGCGCTTCGTCAGCGATGGGGCCTTCGTCCGCATCAATGATCACACCTGGATGGTCGAGCGAGGCGGTTCACGCGCCTATCTGACCTTCTCCGCCGACGCGGCCTGGGCTGCGACGCCGTGCCTGTGGCCACACGCCGATCCCAACCGGCCGCCGGTCGCGACCCTGCGCGTCCATGCCACCACCCCGCTGCCCGGCTGGCGCCTGACCACGCGCATCAGCCGGACGGGGTAGGCCGCCACCGCCGGCGGCGCGCCCGGATCTTGCCGATCCCTCCGTGGAGATCGGACCGCGTATCCCCTGCTCAGGGCGCTGCGCCGGTCTGCACCGACAGGTCAGCCAGTTCAACCACTCCGGTTCCGAGCGCGAGATTGAAGGCCAGCTTCCAACCACCGGCCGGGTAGTCGGCCTTGGCCACGCCGTTGTAGGTGTATTCGGTCCACGCGTCGGTCACCTTGGAGGTACCGGTGACGCTGCGTGCGAAGGGCTTGGCGTTCTCCTCAAGCACGCTGAGGATGTCGGGCAGCTTCTCGCCACGCATCTTGAATCGCAGAGTCAGTGGCGTCCCCTTGGTCACCGGCTTGGTGATGTGCTGGCGCACATGCAGGGTCCATGGATTGACCGTCGATGGATCGACCGCGATGGTGCAGCGCAACGCCTTGCTGCCCGGTGTCGGTCCCTCGATGAGCTCGGTGCGGAAGGTCTTGCCCTTGTCCGGCATGGTCCAGCCGGTCAGACCGTCGGTGAAGCCGGTATTGACCAGGAGTTCCTCGGCCTGGGCGGCGACGGTGGCAAGCAGGATGACAGCGAGGCGGACGTACGATGACATGGCAATCTCCTTAGGCGTTCATATACCGGTATCTTCTACTTAATCAAGTTTTGTCTATAGAATCTAAAACCACTTGCGATTTTGCGTTATACCGGTATCTTTTCGTATGCGTTATTTCCAAGCCTGCTTCCTCGCCATCGCTCTGCTCGCCAACGCCGCCGCGATGGCGGCGGAATCCGCCCGCCGACCCAATCTGATCGTGCTGATGACCGACGATCAGCGTTTCGACAGTTCGCAGGCCTACGGGGCTCCGCCCATGCCGACGCCAGCCCAGGATCGGCTGGGTCGGGAAGGAGCCGTGTTCCGCAATAGTTTCTGCACCACCGCGTTGTGCGCCCCCTCGCGCGCCACCCTGCTCACCGGACAATACTCCAGCACGCACGGGGTGCTCAACCACGCCAAAACCTCGGACCTGCGCGCCGACGCCCCGTTCATGCCCGAGCTTCTGCGTCAAGCTGGCTACCAGGTGGTGTTCGCCGGCAAATCCCACCTGCCCTCCGCGCTGCGCAACCGGACCTGGGACTACATCACCGGGTACATCGGACAGGGTGATTATCATAACCCGATGCTTTTCGAGGGCGTCAGCGATCCACCGGTGCGCTGCCAGGGCTATGTCGACGACATCATGACCGATCGCGTGCTGGGCTGGATGGATCGTCGTGATGCCGGCAAACCCTTCGCCCTCTTCCTCTGGCTGAAGGCACCGCACGCCCCGCGCGAGGCTCCGGCCCGTCATGCAAACCTCTTCACCACTCTCGACCTCCCCCTGCCCACCACCTGGTCGGATGATCCACTGCAGACCTGGGACAAGCCAGCAGCCTTCCTGGAATCAGACAACCGCATCGCCGACCAGCAGGCCCTGGCCGAAATGCGCCGCTCGTACTGGCGCTGCCTGGTGCAGGTGGACGAGAACATCGGACGCCTGCTCGACCGTCTCGACCGCGATGGCCTGGCCGACAACAGCCTGGTGATGCATACCAGCGACAACGGTTTTCTGCTGGGCGAATTCAACCGCTTCGACAAGCGGGTCATGCACGAACCGAGCATCCGCATTCCACTGCTCATGCGCTGGCCGGCGCGCATTCCGGCCGGCACCGTCGTTCAGCAGATGGTCGCCAATGTGGACTTCGCCCCGACCCTGATCGAAGCAGCCGGTTTGCCACCCGATCAGCGCATGCAGGGGCACAGCATGCTACCCATCCTCACCGGCAGACAGGACAACTGGCGCGATGAGCTGTTCTACGAATTCTACGACAAGACCGGGGCGCATAAGGTACCCTACACACGCGGTGTGCGCACTGCGCGCTGGAAGCTGATCGAGTACCCCGAGACAACGCCAGTGCAGCGCGAACTCTACGACCTCGCAGGCGATCCCCAGGAGCGCAACAACCGCATCACCGATCCGGAATTGGACGACACGCGCCGAGATCTGATGAGGCGACTGCAACGCCTGGTCACCACCGGCGGAGCGCGGGTGCTGGCCCCGTGGCGCGATTGAAGAGTTCTCATAGAGTAGCCGCATGATCATCGATGGCATGTCACTGCATAACGTCACCGAACTCGAACCGTGGGAAGGCGCCCGCCACGGCGTGATGCACCGCATCCCACGCGCGGTGGCTGATCGTCTGCGACCGCGTGCGCGCTCGATTTCACAGGGGTCAGCAGGCTCGGAGATCCGCTTCGTCACCGAGGCGCCGACCGTACACCTGTACATCAGCATCCTGCGCGGATCGTGCGATGTCCTGGTGTATCGCGGCGACTTGCGCGAGAACCACCACATCCTCGAGACCGGGCGCACCGCCTGCCTCGAACTGAACACGCCGCCGGGTTTCGCCGGCCTGCCTGACGACGCCCTGGCCGGCCGACGCTTCGCCCCGCAGGTCTGGCGCGTCGTCTTCGAGAACTGCGTGCCGGTGCTGCATCGGCTTGATGCGCATGGCTACACCGTGCGTCCGCCCCTGCCCGCAGAACTGCCCCGTCGCCGCTGGCTGGCCTACGGTTCGTCGATCACCCACGGCTCGACCGCGACCCGCCAGGTCAATAGCTATGTGCAGCAGGCCGCCTGGCGCCTCACTGCCGACGTGTGCAACCTCGGCATGGGTGGCGCCTGCGGACTCGAACCCGAGATGGTCGAGGAGATCGCGCAGCGCGACGATTGGCAGGTGTGCACCTGCGAGCTGGGCATCAACGTGCACGACTATGGCGTCGAGGAGTTCTCCCGTCGCGCCGAGCATCTGGTGCGCACGATCCGCGCCCGGCGCCCCGACGGCAGGCTCGCGCTGATCACCCACTTCCTCTTCCGCGCCCACCTGCTGGGCCCCGATCATCCTGGCCGCGCGACCTGTGACGCCTATGATACGGTGCTGCGCAACCTGGCGGCGGCGCACGGCTGCACCCTGATCGAGGGCCGGCAGATCCTGACCCACGCCGGTGGCCTCACCGGCGACCTGGTGCATCCGCACGATCACGGCATGCAGATGATGGGCGAGAATCTGGCGCGCGTCCTGGACCCGTTGTTCCCGACCTGAGCCCCGTATTCCTTTCGACGCCGCGTGTGGATTGATGCGGTGATGTCGGTATGAATACCTACGCTTTTTCTATCAGCGTGGGTCCGTAATTGCTGCAGGCAAAGCACTGCTTCTGAATGCCTGCGCAGTCAACGGCGGCCATGCTCCGGATGTCCTGTAAACGCACCCGGAGGGATCGCCATGGGATTCAGGATGCGCCGATCAGATCGCGTTGGAACGCCACCATCTCGCGCGCGATGCGGCGGATGACAGTGCGATCGCTGGGCATCAGGGCATCCAGCGCCAGGGCCTCGACCAGCAGGTCCTCGTCGTAGGCCCGGCAGCAGCGGGCAAGCATGGCCTGTTCGCGGCCGACGCGGGCGACCTCGGCGGTGAAGCGTTCGGGCAGGTGGACGGACTGGCGGACGACCCTTCCACCCTCAATGATGCAGGGCAACTCGACGTGGGCATCGGCGTCGACACCAGCGATGGCGCCCTGGTTGAAGACATTGAGGGTGCCGCGCCAGCGGTGCCCGGTGTGGAAGGCGGCCAGGATATGGTCGAGGGGCTCGCGGCTGTGGGCGATCTCGTAGCCCCAGGTGGCGATGACGGCCGGATCGGCTTCGGCCGCGGTGAGGCGTGCCAGCAGATCCTCGCGCGCACGGTCCTGGCGCGGAGGCAGCAGGGGATCGATTTGCTCGGCGATGGGCGGGATGCCCCAGGCCCTGCCGTAACCGTGCTCGGCGGTGATGAAGCCGGGCAGGTATTCGACCGGGTGGCGGGCGTAATTGCCGATCAGCACACCATAGCGGCCGTAGGCGACTTCTCGCCAAGGGCAGTCGAAGATTCGCGGCGCCAGGCTGGCGATGCCGGCCTGGTCATAGCTCCGCTCACCGATCTCCAGGCTGGTGACGGCGATGTTGTGGTTGTTGCCGGCGACGTCGCAGGCCACCCGGGTGGTGCTGCGATCAACGCCCAGGGCCTGGGCGATGATCTGGGCGGTGTCGTCATGGCCGTGGCAGTATCCGACGACGCGCAGACGCGGCAGATCGCTGACCGCTGCGGTCAGGACGTTGAGCGGATTGGCGACCTGCAGCAGCACCGGCTCATGACCGCCGACTTCGGAGAGGGTGACGGCGATGCGGCGCAGGGCTGGGGCATGGCGCAGGGCACGGATGGCGCCACCGATGCCGATGCTGTCCCCCACCGGCTGGAAGATGCCGTCGAGTTGCGGATACAGCGCGTCGTAGCGCCACAGCCGGTCGCCGCCGACGGCGATGCCGGTGATGCACCCGGTGCAGCCGGTCAGACCGGTGCGCAGGTCGGTGGTGGCGGTGATCCGCTGGGTCAGGCCGAGGTGGCGGGCGACCAGCACGACCCAGCGGTGTACCAGGGACACGCGCTCCGCGTCGATGTCGATGAGGCGCAATTCGGCCTGGGCAAAGGCGGGATTGGTGAGGAGGTCGATGGCGATGTGGCGCCCCCAGTTGAGGGAGCCGGCGCCGACGATGGCGAGGACAGGTGCGGTGGTCATGCCCCGGATCCTACCCCGGCCCAGGCCGACTGCGTCTTGCATCGGTCGCCCCGATTCCTGAAACGGAGCGCGTGCGACGCGCCATACTCCAACACCACGGCTTCGCTGGCGACTTCGTTTCGCCGCACCCGATGGCCACAGCCCACCGTCACGACGAGATCGAGATCAACCTGCCCGTGGGCGGCACTGTCACCTACCGCTTCGGCGGCGACCAGATCGTCCTCGAGCCCGACCGGCTGGCGGTGTTCTGGGCCGGACGCGTGCATCGTTTGCTCGGCGGGACTGCAGCGCGCATGGCCTGGCTCAGCATTCCGGTCAGCACCTGGCTGGGCTGGCGCCTGCCCGATGGAATCGGCGCCCAGGTCCTGGCAGGCCGGGTGGCGACAGCGCGGCGGGATCCAGCAGACGCGGCGCGCCTCAGCGGATGGATCGCGGATCTGCGCCACGGCGGGATCGC
The DNA here is from genome assembly GCA_020047915.1 of bacterium. Classification (GTDB taxonomy): domain Bacteria; phylum Planctomycetota; class UBA11346; order UBA11346; family UBA11346; genus UBA11346. Next base: position 12,901 of record JAIFND010000196.1, read on the forward strand.
CGCCCGGGCGGCGCGTCTGGAGATCCAGGCCCGACTGCTGCGCGTGGCTGAAGAGGACCTGCCGGCGCCCCGCCTTGATGGCCTCGCGGGCGTCGAACGGGCCGCACGGCTGATCGTCGCCCGTTTCGCGGAGCCGCTACCTCTCGCCATGGTCGCCGATGTTGCCGGCCTGCATCCGCACCATCTGACTCGCGCCTTCCGCGCGGCCTTCGGCACCAGCGTTCACGCCTACCAGACCGGTCTGCGCCTCGCCGAGGCCGAGCGATTGCTGGCCGAGGGGATCGCATCCACCGCGGCTGGCCTGGCTGCAGGCTTCGGCTCGACCTCCGCCTTCTATGCCGCTTTCAAGGCGGCCCACAACATGCCCCCCTCCGTCTGGGCAGAGAGCGCCGCGCCGACAACGTGAACGGGACGGTGCCGATGCGCTATTCTCCGGTTGAACCGGGCGTCCCGACCAGGCGGGCGAACCAGGCGCGTTGCACCCCGCGCGCCACTGCGATGGCCGCGTCCAGGGCCGCGACGTCGGCGAAGCCGCAGCGCCGCGCCATGCGCGCGCGTTCGCTCGGTTCAACAGGCAGGGCACTGACCGCGCGGCCGTCGGCCAGACGCAGGCGGTTCTCGATGCCGCGCAGCACCGCCAGGCTGGCGCACAACTCGACCGCGGCCTGGGCAGGGATCGCGCTGCGCTCGGCCAGCCGGCGCAGGCAGGCGGCGGTCGAGGGCGGCTGCGGCAGGTCGGACAGCGGCCGGCCGGCCATCAGCGCCTGGGCGATGAACTCGGCATCGACGTAGCCGCCAGGGCCGCGCTTGAGGTTGTCTTCGCCAGCGACGCTCTGCTCCAGCCGTCCACGCATCGACGCGACCTGCGTCGCCCAGTCATCGGGACGCGGCGCGGTGAGGGCGCTGATGCGCAGGATCGTCAACGCCTCTTCGGCCAGGTTGGGATCGCCGGCCAGCCAGGTGGCACGCACATGCGCCATGCGCTCCCACATCTCGCGCGGCTTCTTCCAGTATTCCACCAGTGAGGGAAGGGTGGCGACCAGCGGACCCTGCTCGCCCCACGGGCGCAGGCGGGCATCGACCTCGCCCAGGCCGGCCTCCTGCATGGTGCGGCAGAGGTCCTGGGCGATGCGCTCCCAGAAGGTGTCGCCGTCGCGGCCGTTGCGCGGACAGGTGCCTCCGGGGTCGGCCACGAACAGCACATCACAGTCGCTGCCGTAGCTGAGTTCGCGCCCACCCAGCTTGCCCAGCGCGATCACGCAGAAGCGGGTCGGCCGGCCACCTTCCTCGGGGATGCCCCAGGTCTTGGCGCGGTCCGATATCGCCCGCGTCAGCAGCGCGGTGACCAGCACCTCGGCGAGCAGCGACAGGCGGCCGGGCGCGTCGGCGTTGGCGACCCCCTGCAGATCCTTGGCCGCGACCACCGCGAGTTCGCGCGCGCGCAGGAAGCCGAGCGGCCCGCCCGGTTCCTCGATGCCGCGGATCAGCGCCCGCGCCTCGGCATGCAGCGCGATGCCGCGCTGGGCGGGACGGGCCAGGGCGTCGGCCACCTCGTCGGGCAGGCCGGGGTGACGCTCGAACAGGTCGGTGAGCAGGTCGCTCCAGCCGGCCAGATCGACGAACAGTTCGAGCACCTGCGGGCTCTGCGCCAGCAGTTCGTAGAACACCGCCCGGCCGCCGACCGCGCCGACGATGCGCGCCAGGTTGGCCAGGGTGCGGTCGGGGTCGGGGCTGAGCGCGATGCGGCGCAGCAGTTCGGGCAGGATGACGAGCAGGGCGCGCTCGGTGCGCGCCCGGGCGAGGATGAAGAAGGGCTCGTTGGCGAGTTCGCGCAGGCTGCGTGCCGCGCCGGCGAGGTCGGCGAAGCCGTGCCCGCTGAGCACGCGCTCGGCCAGGGCCGGTTTGGCCTCGCCCTGCACCAGCAGGGCCAGCGCCGCATCCTGGTCCGGGGTACGCTGCAGATAGTGGCGCGCCGCCAGCTCGCGCACCCGGCCGCGTACCGCCGCCAGCCGCGCATCGAAGAGGGCCAGGGCGTTGCCGCCCGAGAAGCCGCAACGCCAAGCCAGGCGCAGCCGGCTGGGCGCGTCCTGCGGCACCTCGTGCTCCTGGCGGTCCTCCCAGCACTGCAGGCGGTGCTCGACCGTGCGCAGCGTGACCAGGTGGCTTTCCAGCTCGACCGCATCGGCGCGCGGCAGGATGCCGCGATCGGCCAGGGCACGCAGCGCCGGCAACGAGCCGCGCAAGCGCAGCTCGGGGATGCGTCCACCGTGCAGCAGCTGGAAGTGCTGGGCGAGGAATTCGATGTCGCGGATGCCACCCGCCCCGGTCTTGACGTCAGCCTCGTTGGCGCGTTCCTCGATGCGCCGGCGCATCAGGCGCGATTCCTCGGTGTCCTCCCAACGAGGATCGGCGGGGAAGATCCACGAGGCCAGCTCAGCGACCAGACGTTCACCCAGCGCCAGATCGCCGGCGATCGGCCGCGCCTTGAGCATCGCCTGGCGCTCCCACGGACGGCCGACGCTCCAGTAGTAGTCGATGGTCTCGCGCAGGCTGAGCGCCAACTCACCGCGCTCGCCCTCGGGGCGCAGGCGCATGTCGACGCGGAACAGCAGTTCGCCGTCGCCTTCCAACCAGCGGATCGCGGCCTCGCCGATGCGCCGCGCCTGCATGTGCGCCTCGTCGCGGTCCTCGCCCGGTTCGTAGAGGAAGATCAGGTCGATGTCGCTGCTGTAGTTCAGCTCGCGGCCGCCGAGCTTGCCCATGCCCAGGATGCAGAAGGGCGGGACCGGGCCGCGCAGGCGCGCCTTGGCGCAGGCCAGATCCACCGCGGCCTGGGCCAGCGCGTCGGTGGCGTCGGAGATTTCGGCGACGATCGATTCGAAGCGCAGCAGGCCGCAGGCCTCGCCAAGCAGGATACGCGTCCAATGGCGGTGCTTGAAGCGCGCCAGGATGCCGCGCCGCGACTCGTCATCGCGCGCCGCGGCGAGTTCGCCGGACAGCTCCTGCGTCATGGTGCGGCGGCCCCACACCTGGGCGTGCTGACCCTCCTCGACGATCTGCCAGAAGACCCCGGGGATCCTCCGCGCCACATCGAAGGCGTAACGGCTGATGCCGGCCAGGCGCATGACCAGCAGCGCGAGGTCGGGTTCCTCGGTGCAGGTGCGCAGGCTGGCCGCCCCGGCGGGATCGCCGGTGATGAACTCGGCGAAGTCGGCCAGGCGCGCCTCGCCGTCAGGCAGACGCGCGGCGAGCGGCCGCACCGCCTCGATCAGCGGGATGGCCGCGCCACCATGCAGGTCGAGGAGGGATCGCTCCCAGGCGGCGAGTGCGTCCACGTTCGATCAGCCCTCGTCCGCGATGCGGAAGCGGCTGGCCGCAAGCAGCTCCAGCCAATCGGCGCGCGAACGCACGGCCTGCAGTCCGGCTTCGAGGTCGCCGCGCGACGGGACCGGAGTGAAGCGCGCCTCGGGTGCGCCCGAAAGACCCTGCAGTTCGCCGCAGGCGCCGTCGAGCTGCTGCAGGGCGAGGCGCAGCACCTGCTCCTCGGCCAGCAGCTTGGCATCGGAGGCGGGCAGGCGGAAATCGCTGGCCACCGCCTCGGAGAAGGTCGCTTCCAGTTGACCAGCGAGATCGGCCAGTTCGCCGGCCAGCCGGCTGGCATTGGCCTTGGCGCCCTCGCGCTTACCCGGCTCGGGGCGTGGCGGGGCCGAGCCCTTGGCGTCGGCCAGGGTGCGGTGCAGCAGCCCGACGCAGGGTTCAAGGACGGCAGCCAGCTCGGCAGCGGCCTTCTCGCCGGCGCTGCGCCGCTTGAGCAGGGCTTCGACATCGGCTGCGGCCACCGCCGGCAGGGCGCACACCGAATCGGCGGCCTTGATAGCCATGGTCGCCGAGACCGGCGGCGGATCGCCAAGCTTGGCGCGCCACGCCGCGATCAGGCGGACCAGCTCGCGGAACACCGTGTCGAGGCGCGGCGCCGCCTTGCCCAGGCGCTGCACGCCCAGCGACCAGCGCGCGCGATCGGCATAGAGCAGCAGGTCACGCGCCGCGTCGCGCAGCGCCGCCGCCTGGCCGGGCAGGGTCTTGAAGGCGTAGCCGCCACCGAACAGGCGCGGCCGGAAGCGGCGGGGGTCCTCGGCCAGCGGCATGATGACGCGCAGTTCGCCCAGGTGGCGGGCGAGCTGATCGAGATGGCGGTCGCAGGCCTTGATCGCGGCGGCGGCGCTGGCGGCATCGAGATCGAGTTCGGCCGGGACGCCAGATTCATGCCGCGCGATGGCCGCGTCGCGCGCCTTGATCTCTTCCATCAGTTCGCGCCGCTCGCCAGCCAACTGGGTCAACTGGGCGCGCAGGTCGGCGATCTGCTGGGTTAGTTCGCCGCGCGCCTCGCCCAGCCGGCGCACCGCCTCGACCAGGCGTTCGGCGCGGCCGGGCAGCGGCTCGCTCGGCTTGCCCTCGATCGCGGCCCCGATCGCGGACAGGAAGGAGGAGAACGACTCGACCGTGGCCTTCGCGTCCTGTTCGGCGCGGGTGGCCCGGCTGCGTTCCTGATCGAGCGCGGCGCCCAGTTCCTGGGTCGCCTTGACCCCGCTGCTGGCGGCCAGCCGGGCGAGCTGCTCGGCGACGCTGCGCTGGTGCTCGCGCCAGAAACCGTCGAGAGTTTCCAGCACGTCGGCGGCCAGGGCCGGATCCGGACCCTCGCCGGCCGGGCAGCGCGCTAGGCGCTTGTTCAGCACATCGGCGTCGGCACGGAAGGCGGCGATCTGCGCCCCACCGGCCGGATCCAGGCAGCCGAAGAAGGTCAGCCACAGCTCGCCCACCGACAGGGCCAGACGGCGCGATTCCGGTTCGTGCGAGCACAGGCTCTGCAGGGCGAGATAGGGATCGTCACCGGCGAAGCCGCGGCGGCGGGCCGCCAGCACCACCTCCTTGGCGAGCCGCTCCCACTCCAGACGGGTGGCTTCGAGGGCGCGCAGATGCTCTTCACGGATCTGGCGCTCGAGGCGGAGCACCGTGGTCTTGACCGGCATGGCTGGTGATCATCGGGCGCTGCCGCTTTCCTCAAGCCCGGGAGCGGCCAGCCTCCGGCATGCCCACCCTGATCCTCGACATGCCCAGCGGCGTCGCCGGCGACATGCTGCTCGCCGCGCTGCTCGCCTGCGGCGGCGACCGCGAGCGCCTGGAGCGCGACCTGCTGGCCCTCGGCTGCGGGCCGATCCGCATCGCCGCCACCCCGGTGATGGCCGGGCCGCTGTCAGCGTTGCGCGTCGAGGTGGACGCCGAACAGGAGGCGCGCTGGATCCAGGCCCCGGCCATCGCCGGCATCCGCCCGGTACAGCCGCCCGAGACGCACGCGCACCGGCCCTACGCGACGATCCGCGACCTGCTTGCCGCCGCCCCCCTGCCCGAGCGGGTGCGCACCCGCGCCCAGCGTGCCTTCCGCCTGCTCGCCGAGGCCGAGGGCGCGGTGCATGGCGTGCCGGCCGACACGGTGGAATTCCACGAGGTCGGTTCGCTCGACGCCATCGCCGACGTGGTCGGCTGCTGCCTGCTGCTCGAACAGCTCGGCATCGACCGCGTCCTGGCCGGGCCGATCGCCCCCGGACGCGGCACGGTGCGCTGCGCGCACGGCCTGATGCCGGTGCCGGTGCCGGCGGTGGCCGAAATGCTAAAGGCGACCGGCGCCCCGGTACGTCTGCACGCTGGCGACACCGGTGAACTGACCACGCCCACCGGCTGCGCCCTGGTCTGCGCCCTCGCCGACGCCTTCCTCGGCGACGGCGCGCCGTTGCTGGGCAGCATCACCGCCAGCGGCAGCGGCGCCGGCCACAAGACGATCCCCGGCCTGGTCAACGCGGTGCGCGCCCTGGTGGTCGAGGCGCGCCCACGCGCCGACGCCGACGACCGGGTCGTGGAACTATGCGCCAATCTCGACGACATGACCGGCGAGGACCTGGCACTGGCGGTGCACGGCCTGCTGGCCGCCGGCGCCCTCGACGCCTGGACCACCCCGGCGACGATGAAGAAGGGACGTCCCGGCCAGATACTGCATGCGCTGTGCCGGCCCGAGGATGAAACCCGGCTGGCCGATCTGGTGCTGACCACGACCAGCACCATCGGTCTGCGCTCGCAGACCTGGGCGCGCCGCATCCTGCCACGCCGCACGGCGACCTTCGACCTCGCGGGCCAGCCGATCCGTCTGAAGATCGTCACCCTGCCCGGCGGCGGCGAGCGCGCCAAACCGGAAGCCGATGACGTGGCTGCTGCAGCGGCGGCGCTGGGACGGACGGTGGCGGCGGTGCGCGCGGACCTCGCGCGTTGCGCCCTTCCGTAAGCCTGCGCTCCGCCATAGTCCCGCCCCATGACCGCAACCCTGTCCTGGGACTTCCCCCTTCCTCGTCCGCACTGCGGCGTCCCGCTCGGCAACGGTAACCTCGGCGTGCTGGTGTGGGGTGACGAGCACCTGCATCTGACCATCGGCCGCTCCGGCTTCTGGGACCGCCGTGGCGGCAACGCCTTCGCCACGCGCACCACCTTCGCCGAAGTGAAACGCCTGCTGCAGGCCGGCGACCAGGCCGGGCTGCGCCGCGCCTTCGATCTCGATGGCCACGACCACGACACCCGGCCGCATCAGCTCGGCTGCGGCCGCCTCGAGCTGCGCTTCCCCGGCGGCCACCGCCCGGTGCAGGCGACCCTGCACACCGGCACCGGCATCGTGCGCGTCCGCCTGGTCGATGGCGGCGGCCGTTGGGCCGAACTGATGGTGCGCCTGGCCATGGACCGCGAGCTGACCTGGGTCGAGCTGCCTCCGGGCTTGGCGGTCGAAATCGTCGGCCGGCCGGCGTGGGAGTGGATCGGCGGCGTGGTCGGCCCGACCGGCGTGCAGCCGCCGCGCCACGAAGTCGCCGCCGACACGGGCGGCTGGCAGCAGGATCTGCCCGCCGACGATCCCCTCGCCCTGCGCTGGCGGCGCAGCGGCAACCGCCTGATTGCTGCCACCGCGCTCGGCGCGGCGGCCTGGGATCGCGCTGGTGCGACGCTGGACAGCGACCTTGAACTTGCCGGCAAGGAGTCGCTGCGCTGGTGGCACCGCGTCTGGCAGGACCTGCCACGCGTCGAGCTGCCCGATGAGCAGCTGCAACACGCCTGGGATCTCGGGGTCTATCGCTACCTCGCCGCGACCGTGCCGGGCGCGGTCGCCTGTCCGCTGCAGGGACCGTGGCTGGAGGACTACCAGATCCCGCCGTGGTCGTGCGACTACCACTTCAACATCAACGTGCAGATGATCTACCAGCCCGGCCTGCGCCTGGGCCGGGCGCAGCACTTCCAGCCGCTGTGGGACCTGCTGCGCGGCTGGATGCCTGGCCTGCGCGCGGCCGGCCAGGCCTTCTTCAACGACCCGGATGCGCTGCTGCTGCCGCATGCCGTGGACGACCGCTGCCAGGTGGTCGGCGCTTTCTGGACCGGGATGATCGATCACGCCTGCACCGGCTGGATGGGCCTGCTCGCCTTCGAGACCTGGCGCCACGACGGTGACGCCCGGCTGCTCGCCGATCTGGTGTGGCCGCTGCTCACCGGCGCGCACGCCGGGTACCGCGCGATGGCCGAGGAGCGCGACGGCCGCCTGTCCCTTCCGGTGTCAGTCAGCCCCGAGTTCAAGGGCGCGCGCATGGATGCCTGGGGCCGCGACGCCAGCTTCCAGCTCGCCTGCTGGCATGCCGTGCTGCGCGCCCTGCCCGTCGCCGCCGCCGCGCTCGGCCGTCCGGTCGATCCGCAATGGGCCGCGACCGCTGCGCGCCTGCCGGCCTTCACCACGGTGCGGGCTTCGCGGCAGCGGGACTATCCCGAGAAGCAGGTTGAACGCATCGCCCTGTGGGAGGGCATGGATCTGATCGAAAGCCATCGCCACCACAGCCATCTCGCCGGCATCTGGCCGTTCCAGACCCTTGATCCGGCCGATCCCGTGGTGCGCGAAAGCCTGTGGCATTGGACACGCACCGGTCCCGGCGCATGGAGCGGCTGGTGCGTGCCATGGGCGGCGATCCTCAATGCCCGGGCCGGCAAGGCGGACGGGGCGGTGGCCTGGCTGCGCTGGTGGAAGGATGTCTTCACCAACACCGGCCACGGCACCCTGCATGACGCCGACTTCCCTGGCCACTCGACGCTGTGCGGCGACACCCACATCTCCAAGGAGGAGATCTTCCAGCTCGATGCCGGGATGGGCGCGCTGAGCGCCATCTGCGAACTGCTGGTGCAGGAGCGTGACGGCGTGATCCATGTCCTGCCCGCCCTGCCGGCACGCTGGCGCAGCCTGCGTTTCGACGGCCTGCACCTGCCCGGCGGCGTGCGCGTCGGCGCCATCGTGCAGCTGCACCGCGTGATCGAAGTGCACATCGAAAGCCCGCGCGGCGGACTGCTGCGCCTCGCCCACGGCCTGCCGGCCTGGCACGACGGCACGACCGCCGGCACAGACCCGGTGATCGAACGCGAACTGGCCCCGGGCCAGACCCTGGTGCTGCGCAGGGCCAACTGAGGCCGTAGAACTACGGCAACTGTGCCAGGAAGGCCGCCACCGCCGCCGTGTAGCCGACCGGATCGGCCTCGTTGATGTTGTGTCCGGCCTCCGGAAACACCTGCAGTCGGCACCCCGGCCGGCGCTTGGCCATCTGCTCGGCCAGTTCGACCGGCAGGATCTCCGACCTGCCGCCACGCAGCAGCAGGGCAGGGCAGGTGCTTGCCAACCAGTCGGTCCACCAGTCGCCATTGAGATTCTGGCCGGACTGCACGATGCCGGCCCGGTCGAAGCGGAATCCCCAGCCGTCATCGCGCTGCACGGCACTCTCGCAGAAGTAGCTGTGGATCTGTCGCTGCATCGCGGCCAGGGTCGGAAAGGCGGACGGCCAGGACAGGCACCAGGACAGGTCATCGCGGCAGACCGCGCCGATATCCTCGACGATCAGGGCCGCGACGCGTCCGGGGGCACGGGCGGCAAGCTGGTAGGCGTTCACGCCGCCCAGGCTGGAACCCAGCACCACCGCCGCCAGGGCATCGCGCAGGTAGTCGTCACGCCGGTAGGTCACGGCATGATCGCTGAAGCCGTGCCCGCGCTGATCGAGGGACACCACCCGCCAGGCCGGCGCAAGGACAGCAGCAAGCATGTGGTAGATGGCACCTTGGCCGAAGTGGCCATGCAGGCAGAACAGCACCCGGCCGGCACCGCCCCAATCGAGCAGCGACAGGCGCAACCCCTCGGCGGTGGTCACCCAACGACGGCTCGGGACGCTCATCGGATGGTGACCGTGCGACTGACTACGCCGGGGATGGCGGCCGTGATCACGACCGGCTC
>JAIFND010000164.1 GCA_020047915.1 bacterium
TGATTATGGGCGTCGCCCCGCTAGCTGGCTGTTGCTGCAGGGGCTGTGCCCCCGCACCCCCGAGTCCTCAAGGGCAGCGACTTTGCCGACTGTGACTTGGCAGGTCAAAGTCGCTGCCCTCAAGGACTCTAGGACCGAGTCTACGGTGAATAGATAAAAACCTACAACAGCTTAACATATATGTATTTATGTGTCTTCCGTAAATCAAAAGGCCGGATCTCTGACCACGCTATAATTGCGGGATTCCTGGTTCGGAAGGGCGCGCGCCGAGACGGTTGATGGGTTGCGTTGGTACGCTTGGATATTTCGAAATAGTGCAGGATGTATAATTGAATAAACGACAAAAAACATCGACAAAATATCCAATGTCTGTGATACGGCCGCGTCGGTGATCCCGGATATATGCTACAAAATAACGCATTGACAGCATGGTAGCGGCTAGATCAGGACGGCCGCCCGGCACGACGTCGGGTCGCCAGGCCTCAAGGTGAACACCATGACCCTCGCGATTCGCCCCCTTCCGGTCTGCTGGCTGCTGGTCCTGCTGCTTGCGCCCATCGCGCTGCTCGGCGCTGCCGATGACGAGCAGGTGCGCACCCGCCAACCGCGAGCCGCCTGGGCGGCCCAGGCGCCAGCCCTCGCAGCCTACGAAGCCAGACTGCAACCCGTCCGCAGGCAGGCTCTGCAGCGCTTCAGGGCCCGGCATCCGCAGACCGATCCGACCGACGTCCAGGGCTTCCAGGCCGCCGTGATCAATCAGCGTGCCTCCTACGGCCTGGAACTGAGCGAGGACGAAGCCGCCCAGTTTCATGCCTGGCTGGTCGAGGCCGAAGGCGTGCAGGAGGCGATGGTCAGCGCGCGCGCCGCGTTCTCCAGCGTGCTGGAATCCGATCGTGATGCCGATGGAGCCTTCTACGCATTGGTCGGATTCGATGGCCCCAGGCCGATCTACAGCATCAGTCGAAACGCGGCTGCGGCGGTCTCTACCGCCGCAAACCTGGTACGCATGTCGAACACCTTCGACCCCGTGGTCGGGACGACCATCGACGGCAATGGTCTGTACGTCAACGTGAATGACCATGGCACGATCTACGAGCACCCTGAATTCCAGCTGCCCGGAGGCGGCTCACGCATCATCTACAAAGAGACCTACGACGCGGGCGACCGTTCGCATATGACCCACGTCGCCGGCACGGTGGGCGCCTGGGGCTACACCAGCAGCCTGACGGGCATGGCGCCACGGGTGTGGATCCGCTCGATCATCCAGCAGTCGACCAGTGATGTCACCGGATTCGGCATGCAGTATCCGGGCCAGCGCCTGACCACCCTGAACCCGCGCACCGGCGAACCGGAGATGCGATCAGTCATGGGCACCACTTCGCTGGGTTCGACCGACACCAACGCCAACCGCGGAGTGTACACCTATACGGCATCCAGTTTCGATCAGACCCTGTGGGATTATCCCTACTACATCCATTTCTACGCAGCCAGCAATGATGGCAGCAGCTACGCCACCCTTGGCACCGACCGTCCGCTGTCAAAGAATGTCGTAACCATCGCTTCGGTCAGCGACGTCACTCGCAATGCCAGCGCAGCCTATGTCAGTGGGGGGAATGTCTCCGGCTTCAGCTCCCGTGGCCCGGCTTTCGATGGCCGCATCAAGCCGGATCTCAGCGCCAACGGCGAGGGGCTGACCTCGCCGAACAGCCTCACCGGCGCCGGTTCTTCATCGGGTACTTCCATGGCGACGCCCAACGCCTCGGGATCCACCGTACTCCTCAACAGCTATTTCACTCAGCGCTTCCCCGGGCATTTCCTGCGATCTTCAACCTTGAAGGCTCTTCTCGTCAATACGGCTGATGATCGCGGCAACGCCGGTCCGGACTACCAGTACGGCTGGGGCATCATCAACGTCCGTCGGGCCGCCGAGATCCTGCGCCGCTATGTGGACGCACCATCGAGCCGGGTGGTGATCGAAGACAACCTGACCAGCAGCCAGACCTGGGTCGGGACCTATACCTATGACGGCAGCGGACCGATCCGCGTGACCCTGGCATGGATCGATCCGGCCGGAGTCTCGCAATTCGCTTCGACCGCTGATCGGACCCGGCGACTGGTCAACGACCTCAATCTGCGTCTGGTCGGGCCTGGAGCGGTCGTGTATCAGCCGTTTGTCATGCCGTTCGTCACCGGCACTGGGGCCACCGCCGCATTCGACAGTACGTTGTATGGTGCCGTGGCGACGACCGGGACCAACACCACCGACAACGCTGAGCAGGTGCTGATCGCTGCACCGCCCGCCGGCACCTACTCCCTGCAGGTCTCTCATGCCGGCACGCTCAGCGGCGGCAACCAGCGCTTCTCCTTGGCCATCACCGGTATGGCTCAGCAGGCGCCGATCGCCCCGACCATCACCGCGCTGTCGCCGAGCACCGGCGCCGCCACCGACAATCAGATCCTGACCATCACCGGCAGCGGCTACCTCCTCGGCTCGGATGTCATCCTGCGTCGCGCCGGCTCGGCCGATGTCATCGCCTATGGCGAGCAGGTTATCGCCGGGCAGATCACCTGCCGCATCGATGCTGCCCTCCTCGCCAAGGGCTACTGGGACGTCTATGTGCGCGCCCCGGATGGCAGCGAGATCCGCCTGCCCAATGCCTTCCTGCTGCCAGCCACCGGGCTGCCGCCGATCTTCACCTCGACCCCGCCCACCCAGCGCACGGTCGGCCAGGCCTTGACCTACGCCATCACCACCAGCGACGCCGACACGGCCGCTTCCTCCCTGGTCCTGACGGCAACCGGTCTGCCGGCCGGATTGTCCTTTGCCGCCAATGGCAGCGGCGGGGGGACGATCAGCGGCGCTGCGACCACGTCGGGCACCTCGACGGTACGGATCAGCGTCAGCGATGGCACCTATACGACCTGGCAGATATTCACCCTCGTCATCGTCCCAGTCAGCGGCAACACCGCGCCGGCGGTGGTGACCTCCACCCTGCCGGATGCGCATGTCAGCGCCGCCTATGCCGCTACGGTGACGGCAAGCGATGCTGATGGGCATGCCCTGACCCTGAGCGTCGGCAGTCATCCGGCCTGGATGACCTTCGTCGACCAGGGGAGCGGTACCGCCCTGTGTGGCGGCACCCCGCCGGCCGGGACGAATGGCAGCTATAGCGTCGTGGTCAATGCCAGCGATGGCCTCACCACCACCTCGCTGACCCTGTCCCTGACCGTCCGCCCCAAGGCCACCGTGGCGTTCTCGTCCTCGTCCTTCACCGTCGCCGAGTCCGCCGGCGGCGTCGGCATCACGATCAGCCGCAGCGGCAACAGTTATGGCGCGGTCAGTGTGATCTGCACCACCAGCAATGGGACGGCAACCGCTGGCGCTGACTACACCGCGACCACCTCGACGGTGAACTGGGCCGATGGCGACGCCGCGACCAAGACCGTCACCGTGCCGATCCTCGAGGATCTGCTGACCGAGGGCAGTCAGAACTTCACCGTGACGCTCAGTGCCCCGACCGGTATCGCTGAGTTGGGGACCAGTACGGCGACGGTCACGATCACCGACAACGACAACAACACACCGCCGGTCGTCACCCTCACCCGGCCCTCGCCTGCGGTGATCGGCATCAGCGGAACCCAGATCGGCTTGGTGCTGCAGGCGACGGTGAACGATGATGGGAAACCGCTCGCTCCGGGCACGGTCACCCGGCAGTGGACCCAGGTGCAGGGGCCGGGCTCGGCGGTTTTCGCCAATCCGGCCGTGGCCGACACCTCGGTCAGCTTCCCGCTGGCCGGTGATTACGTCCTGCGTCTCACCGCCAACGATGGCGAGTTCAGCGGTAGCGACCAGGTGACGGTGCGCGTCGGCGCCGCTCCCCCGATCACGGCGGGGAGCGGTCTGCTGCGCGAGCTGTGGAGCGGGATCAGCGGTACGACGGTGGCGAATCTGACCGGCGCGGCGGCCTATCCGAACAGCCCGACCAGCAGCAGCCTGCTGACGGGTGGCTTCACCTCGCCCGCCTCGGCGGGCGACAACTATGGCCAGCGGGTGCATGGCTACTTCATTCCACCAGCCACCGGCAGCTATGTGTTCTACATCGCCTCCGATGACAGCAGTGAGTTATGGCTTGGCACCAGCAGTGCACCGGCCAGCGCGGCGCTGATCGCCTCGGTCAGCGGCAGCACCAGCAGTGCGCAGTGGACCAAGTACCCCAGCCAGCAGTCGGCGGCGATCTCCCTGGTCGCGGGCAACCAGTATTACATCAGGGCCCTGCACAAGGAGGGGACCGGCGGAGACTTCGTCATGGTCCGCGCCATCTTTCCGGACAGCACGGATCATGCGCCGATCGACAACGCCTATCTTGCCGCCTTCGACAGCGTCGTCCCGACCAACTACGGAGCGACGCCGGTTCTTCCCGCCCTTGCCGCCCAGGTGGCAGGCGGTGCATTCGCGCTGGGCGGCAGTGTCAGCGATGACGGCATTCCAGGGACCGGGATCACCACCCAGTACAGCCTGGTCAGCGGCCCGGGCAGCCTGATCCTGTCTGCTGCCACCGACCTGGCTTCGACCGCGATCGCCAGCGGGTCGGGCAGTTACATCTATCGTCTTTCGGCTGATGACGGGCAGATTGCCACCTTCGTCGATCGCACGGTCAGCGTGACTGGTGGCACCCCGGTCTATGCGGTGACCTACAGCGCCAACGGGGCGACCAGCGGGACGGCGCCCGGTGACCAGGCCAAGACCCAGGGAGTGGCTCTGAATCTGGCGACCAACAGCGGCAGCCTGGCGAAAACAGGGTCGGTCTTCGCTGGCTGGAATACGGCTGCAGACGGCAGTGGTGTCTCCTATGCCGCCGGGGCGAGCTATGCGGTCGATGCAGCACTGACCTTGTTCGCGCGCTGGACGGTGCTGCCGACCTACACCGTGACCTACAATGCCAATGGCGCGACGGGTGGAGTGATTCCGTCGGCGCAGACCAAGGTACAGGGTGTCGATCTGACCCTGGCGACCAACAGTGGCGTCCTGGTCAAGACTGGCTCTGCCTTCGCAGGCTGGAATACGGCGGCGGATGGCAGCGGTACGACCTATGCCGCCGGTGCTCTCTATGCGCTGGATGCGGCAGTGATGCTGTACGCGAAGTGGACGCTGCTGCCGACCTATGCCGTAACCTATAATGCGAATGGAGCGACCGCCGGGACGGCTCCTGTCGCCCAGACCAAGACCCAGGGCGTGGCCCTCACCGTGGCGCTCAACAGCGGTGGCTTGGCGAAGGCCGGATCCACCTTCGCTGGGTGGAATACGGCGGCCGATGGCAGCGGGACTACCTATGCCACCGGGGCGACCTATGCGACGGATGCGGCCCTCGTCCTGTACGCGAAGTGGACGCTGCTGCCGACCTATGTCGTGGCCTATGCCGCCAATGGCGCGACGGGTGGTTCGGCCCCCGGTTCCCAGACCAAGACTCAGGGGATCAGCCTCACCCTGGCGCTCAACACCGGCGGGTTGGTGAAGACGGGTTCGGTGTTCGCCGGTTGGAACACCGCGGCGAACGGCAGCGGAACGGCCTATGCGGTCGGATCACTCTATACGGTGGATGCCGCCGTGACCTTGTATGCGCAGTGGACGTTGCTGCCGACGTATGCAGTGACCTACAACGCCAATGGCGCGTCCAGCGGAACGATACCAGCGGCCCAGACCAAGACGCAAGGCCTCGACCTGATCCTGGCGCTCAACAGTGGATCCCTAGTCAAGACCGGCGCGACCTTCGCCGGCTGGAACACCGCCGCTGATGGCAGCGGCGCGAGCTACGCCGTCGGTGCTATCTATGCTGTGGATGCGGCCGTGACGCTGTATGCATCGTGGTCGGCGCTGCCGACCTATGCGGTGACCTACAACGCCAACGGGGCGACCAGCGGCACGGCGCCCGGTGCGCAGAGCAAGATCCAGGGCGTGAACCTGACCCTTGCGGCCAATACCGGCAGCCTGGCCAAGAGCGGCTCAACCTTTGCGGGTTGGAACACCGCTGCCAATGGCAGCGGCACGGGCTACGCCGCCGGAGCGGTCTATGCCGCCGATGCCGCTGTGGTCCTCTATGCCACCTGGACCGTGCTGCCGACCTATACTGTGATCTACAATGCGAACGGAGCGACCAGTGGGTCTCCGCCGGCGTCGCAGACCAAGACGCAGGGGGTGAGTCTGACCCTGGCCACCAACATCGGCAGCCTGGCCAAGACGGGGTCGACCTTCGCTGGCTGGAATACGGCCGCCGATGGCAGCGGCACCGGATATGCCGCCGGTGCGACGTATAATGCTGATGCGGCGGTAACGTTGTACGCGACCTGGACGGCTCTGCCGACCTATGCCGTGACCTACAACGCGAACGGGGCCACGAGCGGAACCGCCCCAGGGACGCAAAGCAAGACGCAGGGCGTGAATCTGACTCTGGCGCTCAACAGCGGATCCCTGGCGAAGACCGGTGCGACCTTCATCGGTTGGAACACGGCCGCCAACGGCACCGGAACGGCATATGCCGCGGGCGCGGTCTATGCCACGGATGCTGCTTTGACGCTGTATGCAGCCTGGACGGTGCTGCCGACCTATGCGGTGAACTACAACGCGAATGGCGCGACCGGCGGGACGGCTCCGGCGGCGCAGAGCAAGATCCAAGGGATCAATCTGACGCTGGCGTCAAACAGCGGTGGCCTGGTGAAGAGCGGTTCGACCTTTGCCGGTTGGAATACCGCGGCGAATGGCAGTGGCACCAGCTACGCGGTGGGTGCGACCTATAGCGTCGATGCGGCGCTGACGCTGTATGCGGCCTGGACCACGCTGCCGACCTATGCCGTCACCTACAACGCGAATGGAGCGACGAGCGGAACCGCTCCGCCCGCGCAGACCAAGACACAGGGGGTGACGCTGACCTTGGCGAGCAATACCGGAAGTCTGGCGAAGGTCGGATCCGTATTTGCCGGCTGGAACACCGCGATCGATGGCAGCGGCACAGCCTACGCGGCCGGCGCGGCCTATACCGGCAATGCGGCGCTGACCCTGTATGCGGCCTGGACGGTGCTGCCGACCTATGCCGTGACCTATGACGCGAACGGAGCGACCAGTGGCGCGGCCCCGACGGCACAGCTCAAGACGCAGGGGGTCGATCTCGCCCTGGCGGTCAACAGCGGCGGCTTGGCCAAGGCCGGCTCGACCTTCGCAGGTTGGAACACGGCGAGCGATGGCAGCGGCACCGGCTATGCCGCCGGTGGGACCTACGCAGCGGATGCGGCCGTTACCCTCTATGCTGCCTGGACGGTGCTGCCGACCTATGCCGTGACCTATGCCGGCAACGGCAGCGATGGCGGAGTCGTGCCCAGTGATGCGAACGCCTATCTGACCGGAGCCACGGTCCTGGTTCAGGGCAACAACGGCGGTCTGTATCGCGACGGCTACGCCTTCGCCGGCTGGAACACCCAGGCGGACGGCAGCGGCAGCGCCTACGTCGCAGGCAGCAGCTTCCTCATGGCGACTGCCGATGTGATCCTCTATGCCGCCTGGAGCGTCCTGCCGACCTACGGCGTCACTTATGCGGGAAATGGCAACGACGCAGGAATCGTACCGGTCGATGGCTCATCCTATCTCACCGGAGCGGACGTCACCGTGCTGGGCAATAGCGGCGCTCTGACCCGGTCCGGCTACACCTTCGGCGGCTGGAATACCGCAGCGGATGGCAGTCTGACCAGCAGGGCTCCGGGAGCGGTATTCCCGATGGGCACTGCCGCGGTCGTGCTGTATGCGCAGTGGACCCTCGTCGGGGTTCCACCCCTGACGCCCAGCGTGGTGGTACCCGGCACCTCGGGTGGCGGCTGTGGAGCGGGCGGTTTGGGTGGTCTGATCATCCTCGGGCTGACCTGCATGACGCTGCGTCGGCGGCAGCGCCGCTAGTCGCGCCTAGCTGGCCTCAGCCAGCGTGGTGGCGACCTCGTCCGCGCTGAACGCAGGCAGGCGGCAGGTCGTCCCCCGGCAGACCAGCACCTGGGGCCGATCGAGGTCGCGGCGGCCTTCGAGGCAATGCCAGGGCTGATCGGCGCAGCCGGCAAGCGGCACCACGCTGACACCGCTGCGCCAGGTGCGGCGTGCGGCGCGCAGCAGGGCCGCATCCTCGCCCACGATCACGGCGGTCGCGCCGTGTCCGGCCAGGATGCGGGCGGCCTGCAGCAGGGTGGAGGCATTGGCCGGGGCGCGGCTGGCGGAGCCGGCGGCGGCGGCGACCGCGCCGGTGGCCTGCGTGCGCCAGCGTTCCTGGCCGGTGATCAGCCACAGCCGTGCGGCAGCGAGGGCGAGCTGGGCCTCGCCGGCCGGCCAGGCGTTGTCGAGGTGCTCGCGGCCGCGCCGTAGCAGGTCGGCGCGGCCGGCCGGGGCGACGTGGAAGCCGCCATCCTCGGCGCCGAGGCGCTGCACCGCCTCGTCGAGGATGCGTTCAGAGCGGGCGATCAGCGCAGGATCGCCGAGCAGGTCGAAGGCGGCGATCAGCCCGCAGGCCAGCGCGCCGTAGTCGGTGACCACGGCCGGCCGGCCGGGCAGGCGCAGCAGACCGTCGGTGGTGTGGCGGGCGACCAGGGCCGTCGCCAGTTCACGCACCGCAGCCAGATGCCGGGCCTCGCCCGAGGCGCGCGCCACCCAACTGAGGCCTTCCAGCGCCAGGCCGTTCTGGTCGGTCAGCACCTTGTCGTCGCGCCCCGGTCGCGGTCGCGGGCCGCGCACCGCGCGCAGGACCGGCAGGGCGTCCTCCCACCCGGCGCGCAGGCTGGTGAGTTCCGCACCGGTGCCGCGCGGGTGCGGGATGTGGCTGGCCACCGGCTCGGCGTGGCCGCTGGGTCCGATCTCGGCCTCGCCCGGCGTGATGTCCCAGGCGGCGGCCAGGGCGGAGCCACGCTCGGCCCCCAGCGCAGCGCTGAGCTGTTGCGGACTCCAGGCGTAGAACGAGCCCTCGCCCTGCGGATCGTCGGCGTCCTCGGCGGCGGCATAGCCGATGAAGCGGCCGGCCTCGTACACGCGCAGGTCGCGCAGCAGGTAGTCGGCGGCGTTGACCGCCGTCGCCAGGAAGTCGGCGCGGCCGGTGCGCAGATGGGCGCGGGCGTAGGCGCCCATCAACTGGGCGTTGTCGTAGAGCATCTTCTCGAAGTGCGGCACGCGCCACTCGCGGTCGACGCTGTAGCGGTGGAAGCCGCCGCCGACCCGGTCGTGGATGCCGCCGTCCTGCAGCGCGCTGAGGATGGCGTCGGCCATCGCCAGGTGCTCGGCCTGGTTGCTGCCCAGCAGCAGATGCAGCAGCTGGGAGGGGGGGAACTTGGGTTGGCGGGTCCCGCCCCACGCGAAGCCGGGGTGCTCGGCATCATAGGCCTTGGCCAACTGCTGGTCGAGGCGCTGCCACACGCCGTCGTCGAGAGCACCGGCGCTGCTCGCGTCCTCCTGGCGCAGATGCGCGGTGATGTCGGTGCAGGCGGCGGCTATGCGTGCGCGGTCGCCAGTCCACACCTGGGACAGTTGTCCGACCAACGACACCCATTGCGGCCGGGGCAGGTAGGTCAGGGCGTAGAAGGGCCGGCCGTCGTGGTCGGTGAAGGCGTTGAGCGGCCAGCCGCCGCGCCCGGTCAGGGCCTGCACGGCGTCCATGTAGATCGCATCGACCTCGGGATGCTCCTCGCGGTCGACCTTGATGCACACCAGACGCTCGTTCATCAGCGCCGCGGCGGCGGCGTCCTCGAACGACTCGTGCGCCATGACATGGCACCAATGGCAGGTCGAATAGCCGATCGACACCAGCACCGGCACATCGCGCCGTCGCGCCTCGGCGAAGGCCTCGGGGCACCACGGCCACCACTCCACCGGGTTCTCCGCGTGCTGGCGCAGGTAGGGGCTGGAGCAGGCGGCGAGGCGGTTGGGCATGGCTGGGTTATCGGGGCGTGGCGGAGTCGGGAACCTGGAAGTGCGGAAGTCTTGGCGTTTCAGGAATTCCCCCGATGCTCCCGCCCATGCTGCGCGATGAAGTCGAAATCACGGTCCGTTCCGGCAATGGTGGCGATGGGATGGTCTCATTCCTGCGCGAGAAGTTCCGCCCCGAGGGCGGACCGGATGGCGGGGACGGCGGTCGGGGCGGCGATGTCATCCTGGTCGCCAACCCGCACATGAACACGCTTGGCCACCTGGTGCGCCGGCCGCGCTGGCGCGCCGAGGACGGGATCAAGGGCGGCTACAAGAACAGCTTCGGCAAGAGCGGCGAGGATCTCATCGTCCAGGTGCCCTGCGGCACGGTGGTGCGCATCATCGAGACGCAGGAGATCATCGCCGACCTGACCACCGCCGAGCAGCGCGTGGTGATCGCGGCCGGCGGCCGGGGCGGCAAGGGCAACGTCCACTTCAAGAGTTCGATCAACCAGACGCCGCGCCAGTTCACGCCCGGTGAAATGGGCCAGGAACTGCACCTCAAGCTCGAACTCAAGCTGATCGCCGACGTCGGCATCGTCGGCTTCCCCAACGCCGGCAAGAGCACCCTGCTGTCGCGCCTGTCGATGGCGCGGCCGAAGATCGCGCCCTACCCATTCACCACGCTGGAGCCGCAGCTGGGGGTCATCGAGCGCCCCGACCGCACCCTGGTCCTGGCCGACATCCCCGGCCTGATCGAAGGTGCCGCCGACGGCAAGGGTCTGGGCCACCAGTTCCTGCGCCATGTCGAACGCTGCGCCCTGCTCCTGCACCTGGTCGATGGCAGCGAGGGCGAGGCCGAGGATCTGGCCGCCAAGGTCCGCGTGCTCAACGCCGAACTGCAGCGTTTCTCCCCCGAACTGGCCGCCAAGACCCAGATCGTGGTCCTGAACAAGCTCGACACCCGGCCTGACCTGCCCGAGCTCGCCCCCGTCGTGGCCAAGCTGCTCGGCTGCGAGGTGCGCTGCATCTCCGGGGTCGCCGGCATGGGCGTGACCGAGTTGGAGAACCACCTGCTGCTGGTAGTGCCACCCCGCGCCTGACCCGGCCGGGACGGCCCTTGCCGGGCACTCGCGCCCAGCATAGCTTGGCTCCATGAACATCCGCGAAGTCCTCCGCGCCATGGTGCAGCTCAAAAGCTCCGACCTGTTCCTGAAGGTCGGCGGCCCGCCGCGCGTGCGCATCGACGGTGCGGTGCGCCAGCTCGGCAACACGGCGATGACCAAGGATGACATGCGCGATGCCTTCCTCGTGCTGGTCGAGGAGCATGCCAAGGAGCAGTTCAAGAAGGGCCACGAGTGCGACTGCTCGTTCGAGGACCCCGAGATCGGCCGTTTCCGCGTCAACGCCTTCATGCAGCGCGGCAACATCGGCTTCGTGCTGCGCCACGTCAAAAGCGACATCCCCGACTTCAAGGGCCTGGGCCTGCCGCAGGAGCAGTTCGAGCGCATCGCGCTGCTGCGTCGCGGCCTGATCCTGGTCACCGGCATCACCGGTTCGGGCAAATCGACCACCCTGGCGTCGATGATCCAGTACATGAACAAGGCGGTGAACCGCCACATCATCACCATCGAAGACCCGATCGAGTACAGCTACATCGACGACCGCTGTCTGATCAACCAGCGCGAGATCGGCATCGACACCCGCGACTTCAAGTCGGCCCTGCGCAACGCCATGCGTGAGGCCCCCGACGTCATCCTGGTCGGCGAGATGCGTGACATCGAGACGGTCAACGCCGCCATCGACGCCGCCGAGACCGGCCATCTGGTGTTGTCCACGCTGCACACGATCAACGCGCAGCAGACGATGGAACGCATCATCAACTTCTTCCCGCCCTACCAGCACGCGCTGGTGCGCATGCAGCTATCGCTGGTGTTCCAGGCGGTGATCAGCCAGCGCCTCATCCCGCGCAAGGATGGCCCCGGCCGCGTGCCCGGCCTCGAACTGATGATCGCGACCCCGACCATCAAGCAGATGATCGAGGAGGGGCGCACCCCCGACCTCGGCGGGGCGATCCGCGACAGCCTGCACTTCGGCTGCATGACCTTCAATCAAAGCCTGTTCGGGCTTTACGAGCAGGGGCACATCAGCCGCGAGGACGCCCTCGCCAACTCCGACAACCCGGAGGAGATGGAGATGATGTTCCGCGGCATCCAGCGCGGCAACAGCACGCAGCTCAACCCCGCCATCGGTGGAGCGAAGCGGTGAGGGCGGCATTGCCCCTGGGCTGGAAGCTCGCGTCGCGCCTCCAGCCTCCAGCCTCCAGCCTCCAGCAGGGGCAATCCAGATGAGCAAGATTCGCATCGCCAATGGCCCCTACCGTGGCCGCGAACGCGGCCTGGTCGATAAGCCGATCACCATCGGGCGTGACGCCGAGGCCGGTCTGCAGATCCTCGACCGCAGCGCCTCACGCTTCCACTGCGAGGTGTTCCCGGTCGGCGGCATGTGGTTCGTCAAGGACCTCGACAGCAAGAACGGCACGCATATCAACGATGAGAAGCTGAAGGACGAGGAACTGCTGCGCGCCGGCGACGTGATCAAGATCGGCACCACCGAGATGATCTTCGAGACCGGCAACGCGGCGCAGGACGATGACTCCAGCGATCGCATCCGCTATCAGGATGATCCGGAGATGCTGTCGAACACGCTGGAATTCCGCGTCGATGAGCTGGCCGACCTGTCCGAGCCCGCCGAGGAGGACGTCCCTGCCCCGGCCAACCGCGATGGTGGCAAGGCGGTACGCATCCTCTACCAGGTCGCCCGCGTCCTCGCCGAGGGCGAGCGCATCGCCGACCTCGAAGCCCGCGTCCTCGACAGCCTGGTGCTGCAGATGCCGGCCGAATGTGCCGTCATCTTCCGCCGCGACACGGCTTCCGGCAAACTGGTGCCCAACGGGGTGCGCACCGCCTCGCCCGGCATCCAGCCGGTGATCTCGCGCTCGATCGTCAAGAAGACCTTTACCGAGAACAAGGCGGTGCACAGCGCCAACGCCCTCGAGGATGAGCGTTTTTCGCGCAACCAGTCGATATCCTCCAAGCAGATCCGCTCGGTGGTCTGCGTGCCGCTGGTGGTCGGAGGCTCGACCCGCGGGGTGGTGTACATTTCGCGCGGCAACGGCGAGCAGCCCTTCGAGCAGGCCGATCTCGAGATGGCCTCGGCGGTTGCGCTGCAACTCGGCCAGGCCCAGCACGTGCGCGAGGAGCGGCGCCGGCACCGAGTGGCCATCGTCCAGACCGTCGCCGCGATGGTCCGCGCCCTTGAGGGCCGGGCGGCTTGCGTCGGGGCCGGCGAGCGCTGCGCTCGCGCCGCCTGCGCCGTGGCCAATGCCATGCGCCTGCCCGAGGACAGTCGCGAACGCCTGTACATGGCTGGCCTGCTGCACCACTTCCCCAGGCTCACTGGCGATGCCGCGTCGGCCAACCGCATCCTTGATGCGATCGACGATCTCGAACCGCTGCTGCCCCTGGTCCGCTCGGCCTACGAGCGCATCGATGGTCGGGGGCCGCTGCGCATTGCCGGCGACGACCTCGACACCGAGGCACGCATCCTTGGGGCGACCACTGCCTTCGCCGCCCGTCTGGCGGCCGATCCCGGTGCCGACCCCGGACTGGTCATCGAGGGCCTGACCACCGACGGTGGTTTCGACAGCAACATCGCCCAGATCCTCCTCGCCTGCCACCTTGATGGCAGCCTGTACAAGCGCCCGGACGTGCCGGGCGCCCCGCTGGGTACTGATCGCATCGAGAAGTCGGATGCGCGGGCCTGAGGCCGGCAATGCGGCGCGCCTGGCGCGCGAGCTGCCCAGTCCGGTCGCGCCGCATCCTTTGGATGCACGCATCACCGCCGACCGGGCGCGCAAGTACCGCCAGGTGCTGGCTCGGCGCACCTCCCGTCTGGCGGTAGTGATCGAGGACAGCTACGACCAGCACAATGCGACGGCGATCCTACGCACCTGCGATGCGATGGGCATCCACCGCGTGGTGGTGACCACGGCGCGCAACGCCTTCCAGGTCAACGACAAGGTCAGCCAGGGCGTGCACCGCTATCTCGACCTGCATGTCCTCCCCGACATCGATGCGGCGGCGGCGCTACTCAAGTCGATGGGCTACAAGCTGTGGGTCACCGACCTGGCCGCGGATGCCGCGATCGGCCCGCAGACGCTGCTGCCGCGCCTGCAGCAGGACCCGATCGCGATCGTTTTCGGCAACGAGGGCAGCGGCATTACCCCGCGCGCGCGCGAACTGGCCGACGGCTGCTTCCTGCTGCCGATGTCCGGCTTCTCGCAGTCGCTCAACCTGTCGGTGTCGGCGGCGATGACCCTGCAGGCGCTGCGTGGCGCCGCGGTCGCCGCCGATGACGCCGGCGACCTGCCGCCCGGAGAGCAGCAGGTCGTCTATGATCGCTGGGTTCGACGCTATCTGGGCGAGGAGATCGGCGGTCCGCTGCCGACGCCGGCCCAGGACCGGCGTGGTGTCCAGGTCGATTCCTATCGCGCCTGTTGAGTTCATTATCGTAGATCCAGTGATGTCCAAATGCTCGAGTAGGGGCCAGAGTTCGCCTGGCCCCTACTCGACTGTCTCCTGAAAATTCGAATGCGTTTTCTGGTTTGCAGAGCGGGCAGGCGATGCGCCAGGGAGAGCACGCACCGTTGCCACGCTTGCCGGTGGGCGTAGGGGCCGGACTTGACCCTAAACAACGCATTTCGTTTGGCGTTCGGCGTTCGGCGTTCCGCAAGGTCTTAGGTCGGTACATCGAACTCTCCAAGGCTCACCACCTGGGTGACCACCCCATCGCGATGTATCGTGTAGGCTCGCAATGCCGAACACCGAACGCCGAACGCCGAACTGCGTTTTCTAGGTTGACGGTACCGCCTCCAGCTGATCCCAGGCTGGCGGGCGATCCGAACGGACCCATGATCCGGGTGTCCGCCAGCAGCGGGTGGACCGGGAGAGGGTGCATGGACGACCAGCAGCGCTTCATGGCCCTGTTCCTGCGCCACCAGGACGATATCCGCGCTTTCGTCGGTTCGGTGGTGCGCGATTGGACGGCGACCGACGACATCATGCAGGAGACGGCGGTCGTCCTGTGGCGGAAATTCGCCGAGTATGATGCGTCGCGTTCGTTCGGCGCCTGGGCTCGTGGGATCGCCGGCTTCGAGATCCGCAAGCATCGTGAGCGCACGGCGCGGGTTCCCGCCCTGTTGTCACCCGAAGCCATCGCGGCCATCGACGCGGTGTGGGACGAGGCGGCGCCGGTCGCGCCGCGCCTGGAGGCCCTCGCCCGCTGCCTGGAGCGGATCGATGCCCCCACCCGGGCGATCCTCGACCTGCGCTATCGCGATGGCCTGGAGCTCGACGCGGTCGCCAACCGCTGCGGCCGCGGCGTAGAGGCGGTGGGCAAGCTGATGCAGCGTCTGCGCGGTGCCCTCGGCGACTGCGTGCAGCGCCAATTGGCGGCGGAGGCACGATGACCGACCTCGCCCGCCTGGACGCCCTGATTGCCCGTCATCTGGATGGCCGGGCCGACGCAGACGAACTCGTGGAACTTGATGCCGCGCTGTGCGCCTCGCCAGACGCGGCGCGGCGGTTTGCGGCCCAGGCCCGCATCGATGGCGACCTGCGTACGGCCAGTCGTGCAACCGGAGCGCAGGTCGTGGGCACCATTACCCAGCGTATCGCTGCCGCTGAGCGCCAAGCCTCGCGCCATTCGGCCCGGCGCGTCCGGACGCGGCCGCAACCCAGGCGCTGGCTACTGCCGCTGGCGGCGGGTCTGGTGGCGATGGTCGGAGTCCTGGCATGGCTGGCAGGAGGCATGGATCCGGCCCCCCCGTTCGTCAGTGCCGGTCGGCCTGTGCAGCCCGGAATGGCGCTTGCCGGTGTGGTGGCGATCAATGGCGGCGGCAGCATCGTGCTCGCCGCCGGCAGTGTGGCCGAGGCGGCAGGAATCGCTTCCTCGCCGGAACTGCGGCTCGATCGCGGCCGTGTCGACTGCTCGGTGGCACCACGCACGGAGGGACATTTCAGCGTCGTTACGCCACATGGTCGCATGGAGGTGATCGGCACCTCCTTCGCCGTCGCGGTCGGCGAGGAGACGCAACTTACCGTGCGCGAGGGCATCGTTGAGGCGTCTGCCGGCGGCGAACGCCACGCGGTCGGGCCTGGTGGTATGGCCAACTTTGCTGGCGGCGCCGTACGTGCCTTACAGCCGATCCTGCGACCTCTATCCACGGCATCCATCTCCAATTGGAACAACAACAGCCCAGGCATCACCGTCACTGCCGCCGGCACAGGTCCCACCGGGGCATCGGCCCTGTGCTTCGACTTCCGCGCCGGACGCGGGGATCGCTGGGCCTCGTGCCGGTGGTTGCCGGGCCTCGACTGGCGTGATGCCGATGGTCTCAGTCTGGTCCTGTTCGGCGGCGGTACCGGCAAGCGCATCCTGGTGGAGGTGATGGATGATGGGGCAGACCGGGAGGTTGGTGGGCGCGATCGCTATGAACGCTTCGCTGTCGGCTTTGATGATGATGTGGTCGGCTGGCACGAGCGCCGCTTCCCCTTCAATGCCTTCGTGCGGCGAGATGATCTCTGGCCCGGCATACCCAACGATGGTTTTGGTCGCGAACGCGTACACGGGATCTCTCTGATCCCCTCCCAGACCCCGCTCAGGTATACGGTCGAGCGTATTGGCATCTATCGATCCCGTTAGGGAGCAACGATTTGTATAATCTTGTCCGCCACGACCAGGCTGCGCGGGAGATGGTGCGGAGAAACCCGCATGCGTCTGCTCGCCCTGTTGCTGCTCGTCGCTGTCGCCGGTGCCGCCGAGTATTATGTCAGCCCGTCCGGCAACGACGCCAATGCCGGCACCTCATCGGCCGCTCCGTGGAAGACCATCGGCAAGGTCAATAGCCGGAGCTTCGCGGCCGGCGATCGCATCTACTTCCAAGGCGGACAGACCTTCACTGACAGCGATCTGTATCTCGGCAGCGATGACACCGGCACCGCCGCCAGCCCGATCATCGTCGGCAGTTATGGCACCGGGCGGGCGACGCTGCAGCCACCGGCGAGCAAGCATGCGATCAACATCGACAACACCGCCGGCCTGTACATCAAGGATCTGATACTGGTCGGTCCGGGGGCAGCGCTGTCCGACACCAACCAGAAACGTGGCGTGTCAGCCTACTGCGATATCGCCACGGGGGCGAAATTGCCCTTTCTCCGACTTGAGAACCTGGACATCAGCAACTTCTACGAAGGTATCCAGATCGGCGCGTGGGATGAATCGTTCAGCGGCTTCCTGGATGTGACGATCACCAACTGCATGATCCACGACAATCTCGCGAACGGACTGACGACCTACGGCTTCGGCCCAGGTAGCGCAACCCAGCAATCCCATGCCAATATCCAGGTGCTGGATTGCGAGGTGACCAGGAATTATGGCGATCCGACCCTGTCGAATCCTGCGGCACAGCATTCGGGCAGCGGCATCATCATCAGCGGCACCAAGGGCGGATTGGTCGACCGCTGCTACGTCCACCACAACGGTGGCGGAGCCGGCGACAACGCCGGCGGCGGACCGGTCGGCATCTGGACCTACGCCAGCGACAGTGTGGTCATCCAGCGCTCGCTCGTGCATGACCAGAAGACGACAACGGGCGCAGTCGATGGCGGCGGTTTCGATATCGATGGCGGCGCGACCAATGCCGTGATCCAGTATTGCTACTCCTACGGCAACGACGGCCCGGGTTTCCTGGTGGCCGAGTACACAGGCGCGACCCCGCTGCAGAACGGCACCTTCCGTTACAACATCTCCTGGCGTGACGGACGGCGCACCTCGATGAACATGGCCTCGGGGTTCCATTTCTGGAGTGGCGAGAATCTGACCTCGGAACTCCAGGACATCCGTGTGTACAACAATCTCGTGTACACCGAGAATGCCACCGGTGGTCCCTGCGTGACCTATCAGAGCGGACCGATGGCCGGCCTGCGCATGTGGAACAACATCTTCGTCGTGCAGGGTGGCGAACGGTTCACCAACATTGGCAGCAACACCGCATATTACACCTTCCAGAACAACCTCTACTGGGCTACGGACAATAACTGGACAGGGGGCTGGAAGTGGGGGACGACGACCTACACCACGCTGGCTGCCTGGCGCGCCGCCACCGGCACTCCTGAGACCCTCTCGGGCAACCCGGTCGGCCTGCAGCTGGATCCGCTGGTGAACGGTCTGGTTGCCGGCGCCCAACCCACCTCGGTCGCCGCCATGGAGGCGATGACCACATTCAAGCTGCTGGCCGCCTCGCCGGCGATCAATACCGGAGCCGATCTGCGTACGGCGACGTATGGTTCCCTCGCCATCGGCACGCGCGATTTCTGGAACAATGCGCTACCGGTCGGTGGGGCCTTCGACATCGGACCGCAGGAGCGCACCTGGGAGGTCAGTTATGATGCCAATGGTGCAACGTCTGGCAGCGTGCCGGCGGTCCAGGCCAAGAACCTCGGCGTCAACCTGACGCTGGCTGCCAACAGCGGCAGCCTGGTCCGCTCGGGCTATGTCTTCAGCGGCTGGAACACGGCGGCTGATGGGAGCGGGACGGGCTATGCGGCGGGCGGATCCTACAGCACGGATGCATCAGCCATGCTGTACGCGCACTGGCTTCCCGTGGGAGGGAACAGTGCCCGACCATCACGACGACGAAACCGGCATCGCTGACCGTGAACGAGGATACGGCGGGTACGGTGAGCCTGGCGGCGACAGACGCCAACGGCGACACGCTGACCTGGTCGGTGCTGACCCAGGGCACGAAGGGCACGGCATCGGCCTCTGGCACCGGCAGCCCGAAGGTGGTGACCTACACCCCGACGGCGAACCTGAACGGCAGCGACAGCTTCGTGGTGCAGGTGTCGGACGGGAATGGCGGTACCGACACGATCACGGTGAACGTGACGATCACGGCGGTGAACGATGTGCCGGTGGCTACGGCGCAGAGCGTGTCGGTGACCGAGGACACGGCCAAGGCGATCACGCTAGCCGGTAGCGATGTTGAGGGCAGCGCGCTGACCTACGCCATCGGCACCACACCGGCGAAGGGCGTGCTCAGCGGCACCGCCCCGAGCCTGACCTATACCCCGAACCTGAACGCGACCGGGGCCGACACCTTCACCTTCACGGTGAACGATGGCACGGCGACCAGCGCCGCGGCGACGGTCAGCATCACGATCACGGCGGTGAACGATGTGCCGGTGGCCACGGCGCAGAGTGTGACGGTGACCGAGGATACGGCGAAGGCGATCACGCTGGCCGGTAGCGATGTCGAGGGCAGCGCGCTGACCTACGCCATCGGCACCGCGCCGACGAAGGGCGTGCTCAGCGGCACGGCGCCGAACCTGACCTACACCCCGAACGCGAACACCACCGGTTCGGACAGCTTCACCTTCACGGTGAGCGATGGCACGGCGACTAGCGCCGCGGCGACGGTCAGCATCACGATCACCGCGGTGAACGACACGCCGGTGCTGGCGTCGGCGATCCCGGACCAGACGGCGACGGTGGGCGTGGCGTTCAGCTACGTGGTGCCGGAGGGCACCTTCACCGATGTGGACAACGCCAGCCTGACCTGGTCGTCGAACGAGGCGCTGGACTGGCTGAGCTTTACCGCGGCGACGCGGACCTTCAGCGGCACGCCAGCGGCCGGCGACGTGGCAGCGACGACGATCACGGTGACCGCTTCGGATGGCAGCCTGTCGGCCTCCGACAGCTTCGTGCTGACGGTCGGCGCGGCGGCGAATACGGCCCCGACCATCACGACGACGAAACCGGCATCGCTGACCGTGAACGAGGATACGGCGGGTACGGTGAGTCTGGCGGCGACCGATGCCAACGCCGACACACTGACCTGGTCGGTGCTGACCCAGGGCACGAAGGGCACGGCATCGGCCTCTGGTATCGGCAGCCCGAAGGTGGTGACCTACACCCCGACGGCGAACCTGAACGGCAGTGACAGCTTCGTGGTGCAGGTCGCCGACGGGAAGGGTGGCACGGACACGATCACCGTGAACATGACGATCACGGCGGTGAACGACACGCCGGTACTGGCGTCGGCTATCCCGGACCAGACGGCGACGGTGGGTGTGGCGTTCAGCTATGTAGTGCCGGAGGGCACCTTCACCGATGTGGACAACGCCAGCCTGACCTGGTCGTCGAACGAGGCGCTGGGCTGGTTGAGCTTTACCGCGGCGACGCGGACCTTCGCCGGCACGCCGGCGGCCAGCGACGTGGCGGCGACGACGATCACGGTGACGGCCTCGGATGGCAGCCTGTCGGCCTCCGACAGCTTCGTGCTGACGGTCAGCGCGGTCGCGAATACGGCCCCGACCATCACGACGACGAAACCGGCGTCGCTGACCGTGAACGAGGATACGGCGGGTACGGTGAGCCTGGCGGCGACGGACGCCAACGGCGACACGCTGACCTGGTCGGTGCTGACCCAGGGCACGAAGGGCACGGCGTCGGCCTCCGGCACCGGCAGCCCGAAGGTGGTGACCTACACCCCGACGGCGAACCTGAACGACAGCGACAGCTTCGTGGTCCAGGTCGCCGACGGGAAGGGTGGCACGGACACGATCACCGTGAACGTGACAATCACGGCGGTGAACGATGCGCCGGTGGCTACGGCGCAGAGCGTGTCGGTGACCGAGGACACGGCCAAGGCGATCACGCTGGCTGGCAGCGATGTCGAGGGCAGCGCGCTGACTTACGCCATCGGCACCGCCCCGACGAAGGGCGTGCTCAGCGGCACGGTGCCGAACCTGACCTACACGCCGAATCTGAACGCGACTGGCTCGGACAGCCTCACGTTCACGGTGAACGACGGCACGACGACCAGCGCGGCGGCGACGGTCAGCATCACGATCACGGCGGTGAACGATCCCCCGGTCAATAGCGTGGCGCCCACCACCAGCGGCAAGAGCACGGTGGGACGGGCGCAGACGGCGACCAGCGGAACCTGGATCGACAGCGATGGCAGCGTGACCGGGTATGCCTACCAGTGGCAGCGCTCGATCGGTGGCGGGGCCTATGCCGATATCATCGGGGCGACCATCGCGACCTACACTCCGTTGGCGGGAGATGCCGGCTTTGAGCTACGCGTACAGGTGACGGCGAGTGACAATGGTACGCCAGGCATCGCCAGCGCTGCGGCGGTAAGCAGCGCGACCGTGGTCAAAGCGAAGAGTTCCTCGCCCACGGTGACCACCTCGATGACGCAGGCGACGGCAACGCCGACCGTGGCGGGGACCGGGGAGCTCAGCGCGACGATCCGGGTGTATGACGGCACCGTCCTCATCGGCACGGTGATGGTGGATGGCGGCGGATCCTGGACCTGGACCCCGGGGACACCGCTGACGCCTGGCACGCACCTGCTCACGGTGACGGCTGAACTGGCCCCGTCGGGCGAGTCGAGCGATGTCGGTCCGATCGTGGTGAATGCCCCGTCTGACGGTACAGGAACGGCGGTCGTGGTGGCGGGTGGCAATAGCGGCGGTGGATGCGGTGCAGGTGGCCTAGCCGGAATCCTCGCCATGGGCCTGAGCCTCGGGCTGATGCGGCGGACGACGCGCCGCCAGAAATGAGGTTTGATGGGCGTAATAAAGAATGCTGGAATGCCAGGTCTTTCGTAGCACGACGGCACAAAATCTCAGGATGAGGAGATTTCGCGCCGTCGTGCTACCTGAGGGCCGGTGAACGTAGCGTAGCGGCTCTTGAGGCGGGCACCTGCCCTCATGTCCCGGCTAGAGTCCTTGAGGGCAGCGACTTTGACCTGCCAAGTCAAAGTCGGCAAAGTCGCTGCCTTTGAGGACTCGGGGGTGCGGGGGCGCAGCCCCTGCAGCAACAGCCAGCTAGCGGGGCGACGCCCATAATCAGCCTCGGGCTGGGGCGGAGCGTAGTACCAGTACACCTGCATCGACAGGCAGGCGTAGGCGGTGGACAGCACGCGACCAGTCTCGTTGCCGTGGAATTTGGTGCCTTCCCAATCCCAACTGCCGTTCATGCAGCCCTCGTCCATGCGCTGCGCTTCGGAGAGCATCGGTAGGACCTTGCCGGCCCAGTTCGTCCAGCGCTCGCCGCCCAACTGGTACATGCCCAGGGTGTTGTAGTAGAGATAGTAGGTGTTCATCGGCCAGGCGGTCGGCAGGTGGTACTTCGAGACGTAATTGCCCAGGCTTTCCAGCATCGGGTCGCCGGCGCGGTGGCCGAGGAAGACGGCGCACATCAAGCCGACCGGTGCGAGATCGTGGCTATCGACATTGACCGGACGGTTGGCAGCGGCGTTCCACTCCGAGATCTGGGTCTCGTCGTTGCTGGCCTTCCACACGTAGGCGAAGCGTGAGATGCCGGTGTACTGGTCGATGTTCTTCACATCGGCGCACCACGGCTTGTTGGTGTTCGAGGCGGTCCAGTGGCGCTCCAGCCAGCGCTTGCTGCTGTCCAGGCCGTTGCCGACGTTGAGGCCGCCGACGTAGGCCGCCTTGAGCGCCATGACATTCCAGCCGGTCACCGAGGAATCATTGCGGTCGGTCGGGCCGCCGTAGTCCCAGCCCAGACCGCCGTAGGCCGCATCGGCGGCCTTGGGGTCGCGGTTCTGACGCGCCAGGATCACATCGACGGCGCGCTGGCAGGGTTCGCGCAGGCGCGGGTCGGGGGACATGCCATAGGCCTGGGCGAGGGCCATCGTGGCGATGGCATGCTCGTAGTTGCGATGCCCGATCAGGCCGTCCGGCTTCTGCATCGCCAGCAGGGCATCGATGCCGCTGCGCACCACCTTGCGGTACGTTGTGGGAGAGGAGCCATCATGGCCATCGCCGAGGAAGCACAGCACCGCGTAGGCGGTCATCGCCGCATCGGTGTCCCCGCTCTGATCCTTGCCCGGCTCGCCCTTCATCCCGTCCTCAGTGCAGTTCTTCCAGTAGTCCACGGCATCCCAGCGGCCGTCCACGCTCTGATGGCGCTTGAACCAGCGCAGAGCTCCGCCGGTGGATTTGGTGGTGAACTGTGGTGCGCCGATCTTCTTCTTGCGCCCGCGGATGCCGTAGGCGCCCTCGCCCCCGATCTTGGACGGAGCGCTGTTGCCGACTCCGATCGCGGCGAAGACTGCGGCATTCGACAGGCTCATCGCCATATCGGAGTTGGCGTCCTCTATGCCGCGCTCCTGCGGCGGCTGGTCCATGACAGGAGAGTCGGGATCGCCGCTGACCGTCTCGATCGGCGGGGTGTCGAGGATGGTCTCGACCTGGGGTTCGTCGGCGACCTCAGGCATGACGATGCTTTCGACCTCGATCGGAGTCGTCTTGGGCGGCGGGTCCTTCTTCGCCACCTCAGGCAGGACCGGGATGTAGGACGGTGGGATCTCGATCTCCTCCTGGCTTGCCACGGTCCAGTAGATCGCCCCCATCAGGGCCAGGGCGGTGGCGTGGGTCACGGCGCTGCCGATCCACATCGCCGCGCCCAGGGTCCGGTTGCGCTGGCCGTCATCAGCCGGCTGGGCGGCCTCGATGATCTGGTCCTGGTCGAGTTCGTCGTTAGTCATGGCCTTCGCCTCCACTACGGGAAACGCCGGATTGCAGCGTCCGGTTCACTCGCCACGACCAGGAAAAGCGTGAACCGGCCGGAATTGCCTGCGTTGCACGCTGCCCCACGCCGGCTTGTGCGCTCCGGAGTCCCGCTAGCCTGCTGCGACCACCGAGAGTCACGCCATGCTTGCAGCCTACCGCACCGCCGCCGCCGAACGCCAGAAGCAGGGCATCCCGCCCCTGCCCCTGGACCCTAAGCAGACCGCCGAGGTGTGCCGCCTGCTGGAGTCGGCCTCGCCCGAAGCGGCCGAGCTGAAGGCGTTGCTGCTCGACCGCGTGTCGCCCGGCGTCGATCCGTCGGCCAAGGTCAAGGCCGAGTGGTTGGGCAAGGTCGCGCACGGCGAGGTCGCCTGCCCGGTGATCACCCGTGCTGAGGCGATCATCGGCCTCGGCCAGATGCTCGGCGGCTACAACACCCCGTTCCTGACCCGTGAGCTCGATGGGCCGAACGCCCAGCTCGCCGCCGACCAGTTGGCCAAGATGGTGCTGATCTTCGACAACTTCGTCGTCGTCGCCCAGCAGGCCGCCAGCGGCAACGCCATCGCCGCCAAGCTGATCCAGCGCTGGGCCGCCGCCGAGTGGTTCACCAGCCGTCCCGAGATCGAGGCCGAGGTCAGCGGCGTGGTCTACAAGATCACACCGACGATCTGTCGCCGGCGCAGAGCGCGGTGACCCGCCCCGACATCCCGGCGCACGGCCTGGACATGTACAAGACCAAGGACCCCGGCTGCATCGCGGCGTTGAACGAGCTGCGCGCCAAGGGCGAGCGTCCGATCATCGTCGGCGACGTGTATGGCACCGGCTCCAGCCGCAAGTCGGCGACCAACTCGGTGATGTGGTACACCGGCCGCGACATCCCGGCGGTGCCCAACAAGCGCACCGGCGCCTTCCTGCTCGCCGGCATCATCGCGCCGATCTTCCTCGACACCTTCCGCGACGCCGGCGGCATGGCCTACACCATCGACGTGGCGCAGTTGGCGACCGGTGACCGCATCACCATCCGGACGCGCAGTGGCGAGGTGCTGAAGAATGGCGCCGTGATCGCCACCGGGAAGATCAAGTCGCCGACCGTGTTCGACGAGTTCCGCGCCGGCGGCCGTACCAACCTGATCATCGGCCGCGCCCTGACCTGGCGCGCCTGCGACCACCTCAAGACCGCCTACCCGGCCAATTTCGCCAAGCCGCAACTGCCCAACGATGACGGCAAGGGCTACACCCTGGCGCAGAAGATGGTTGGCCGCGCCTGCGGCGTGCAGGGCGTCCGTCCGGGCATGAGCTGCGAGCCCAAGGCGACGACCGTCGGTTCGCAGGACACCACCGGCCCGATGACCGCCGACGAACTGAAGGAGCTGGCCTGCCTGTCCTTCGCCGCGCCGCTGGTGATGCAGAGCTTCTGTCACACCGCCGCCTACCCGACCGCCAAAGATGCGAAGATGCACCGCTGGCTGCCGGAATTCATCGTCGAGCGCAACGGCGTCGCCCTGCGCCCCGGCGACGGCATCATCCATTCGTGGCTCAACCGCATGTGCCTGCCCGACACGGTCGGCACCGGTGGCGACAGCCACACCCGCTTCCCCATCGGCATCAGCTTCCCCGGCGGATCGGGCCTGGTCGCCTTCGCTGCCGCGATCGGCTACATGCCCCTCGACATGCCGGAATCGGTGCTGGTGCGCTTCACCGGCAAGTTGCAGCCGGGCGTCACGCTGCGCGACCTGGTCAACGCGATCCCATGGATCGCGCTGCAGTCGGGCGACCTGACCCTGGAGAAGAAGGGCAAGAAGAACGTCTACAACGGCCGCATCCTCGAGATCGAAGGTCTCGAGCACCTGACCGCCGAGCAGGCCTTCGAGCTGTCCGACGCCAGCGCCGAGCGCAGCGCCGCCGCCTGCACCGTGAACCTGTCGGAGCAGAGCGTCGCCGGCTACCTGAAGTCGAACATCGAACTGCTCAGCGCGATGATCAAGGACGGCTATGGCCACAAGGCGACCCTGCAGAAGCGCATCGATGCCATGCAGGCCTGGCTGGCCAAGCCGGAACTGCTGCGCGCCGATCCCGGCCTGGAACTGACCGCCACCCGCGAGGTGAAGGACGGCGTCGGCCGCGTCATCGGCACGGTCAACGACGCCGCCGACAAGCGCTACGCCAAGGTCTTCGTGATCGACATGAACGCGATCAGCGAACCGCTGCTCGCCTGCCCCAATGATCCTGACCGCATCAAGACGCTGACCGAAGAACAGAACACCAAGATCGACGAGGTGTTCGTCGGCTCGTGCATGACCAACATCGGTCACTTCCGCGCCCTGGCGAGCGTGTACAAGCAGACCAAGACCGAATATCTGAACGCGGTCACCTGGATCTGCCCGCCGACGCGCATGGACGAAGCGGTGCTGCAGTCCGAAGGCCACTACGGCCTGTTCGGCCAGATCGGCGCCCGACGTGAGATCCCCGGCTGTTCGTTGTGCATGGGCAACCAGGCGCGCGTGCGTCCGCAGGCGACGATCTTCTCGACCTCGACGCGCAACTTCGACAACCGCATGGGCCGTGACGCCAAGTGCTATGGCCGGCGTCGTCTCGATCCTCGGCCGCCTGCCGACCCCGCAGGAGTACCGCGAGCACATGGCCAAGTGCGTCAGCCCGTTCGAGGCTTCGATCTACAAGTACCTCGATTTCACGCAGATGAGCGCCAGGACGCCGAACTTCGCTGTTTAGTTTGGGGGCTGCGCCCCCACGGCCCTGCGGGCCTGCCCCGCGGGCTTTGTCGGGGTTCGGTTTTCTCGCTACGCTCGAAAACCGTGGGCGGATGGGCTACGCCCATTGTATCCGCCCATCACCCCTCGGCGCCCGGTCGCGCTGCGCGCTCCGATTTGAAGGAAAGGCAGAGCCGTCCCATTGCCTCCGTCCTGGCGTGTGAATCCTTGAAGAATGGATTCGCCTGATGACGCCCCGGCGCTGCGCAGCATCCGCATGCACTACCGCGAGGCGGATCCGGATTGGCAGGTTGGTGAGCATCATCACGACATCCATCAATGGTATATCTGCCTGCACGGAGGATTGCGCGTGCGGGTCGGAGGTGATCTGCATCTCCTGGAGCCAGATCGCTCGGTGATCGTACCGCCTCGCGCCAAGCGCGAACTGCTGGTCCTGCGCCGTGCTCCGGGCTATCTTGTTGCGATGTTCGATCCGGTCGGCATCGATGTCGCTCAGATCACCGGGCGGGTGCTGACCCTGCCGACCTTCCTGCGCGATGACCTGCATGCCTTGATCGAGGAATTACGCAGTCCTGGCGAGGATCACCGACTGTTGGCGCGGGCGCTGCTGCTGCGCCTGCTGATCGGTCACAAGCGTGCGCGGCCGGCCGGCGCCGTTTCGGGATTGAATGCGCGCAGCCACGATGCGGTGATTGCGGCTGCGGAAGGCTACATGCGCCTGAATCTGCATCGGCCGCTGCGGCGGGCCGAGATCGCAGCTGCGGTGCATCTCTCCGAACCGCATCTGGCGCGCATCTTCCGTGCCGCCACCGGCCGCAGCGTGGTGCAGCGATTGACGGAACTGCGCGTGGCCAATGCCAAATCCCTGTTGCTCGAAAGCACGCTGTCGGTCGGTCAGATCGCCGGCGAGGTCGGTATCATCTCCTTCAGCCACTTCGCGCGTACCTTCAAGGGCCTGGTGGGCGTATCTCCGGGCGACTATCGACGGACTGGCGGACACAGTTGGGGATGAGCGAATCAGGCAGTCACAAAAGTCACGTTAACGCACATAAGTATTTAATTACAAATACTTACGAATAACCAGGGCCTGAACATACCGAGCGGAATGATCGGATACAGCATACAGATGATCGTTCGCGGCTAGCACAGGCATCTTCCTCCCATATGCTTGGCGCCCATGCTGCAGGTCGCCATCGTCGGTTGCGGAGTGATCGGTCCGGTTCACGCCGCTGCGGTCGGACTGGATCGCGAGGCGCAGATCCGCTGGGCCTGTGATCGTGAGCCTGCGAAGGCGCAGCGCATCGCCGCCGCGCACCAGACGACCGACTCGGCAGCCGTGTTCGCCGATCCGGATGTCGATCTCGTCTGCGTCTGCACGCCCCACCCCGAGCACGCCGCGCTGGTCGCGGGCGCCCTCGCCGCCGGCAAGCATGTCGTGTGCGAGAAGCCCCTCGCCAGCACGCCGGCCGATCTGGCCCGCATCCTTGAAGCGGCCGAGTCGCATCCGCAACTCGTCGCCAGCGGGATCTTCCAGCATCGCTACGCGCCCCTCGCGCGGCGCCTGCGGCAGCTGGTCGCCGAGGGGGCCTTCGGCGAGGTCAGCGCGCTCGAGGTCGATTTCGCCTGCACCCGCGACGAACGCTACTACGCCAGCGCCGCCTGGCGCGGGAAGCGTCTCGCCGAAGGCGGCGGCGTCGCGATCAACCAGGGCATTCACACCATCGATCTCGGTCTGTGGCTGGCCGGGGCCGAGGTCCGGCGCGTGGCGGGACGGGTGCGCCGCCGCCGCCTCGCATGCATCGAGGTCGAGGATCTGTTCGAGGCCGAGGTGCTGTGCGCCAGCGGCCTGTCGGCCCGTCTGCGCGCCGACAACGACGGAACCACCGGCTGGAAGCAGCGCGTGGTCCTGCGTGGTACGCGCGGTGCATTCACCCTCGGCGATGGCCATCGCCTGATCGCCATCGAGCATCCCAGCGGCGCCCTGCGCGAGGAGCTGCAGGCCCTCGATGCATGTAACCTTGATGGCAAGCCGCTAGGTGGTGCCAAGGACGTGTACGGCTATCACCACGCGTTGCAGATCGCCGACGTCATCGAATCCATCCGCGCCGGACGCCGGCCGATGGTGACGGTCGCCGATGCGGCGCAGGCGAATGCGGTCATCCTCGCCGCCTATCATTCGAGTGCGACCGGTTCGCCGGCCATTCTGCCCCTCGTCCCAGCATCCTACAGTTACCCCAACCTCCCCCTGGAGAGCGCATGAGCACTACCGTCCGTCTCGGCATCGTCGGCATCGGCAACATGGGCAACGGCCACGCCCAGAACATCCTGCAGGGCAAGATCCCACGCATGGAACTGGGCGCCGTCTGCGACACCGACCCCGAAAAGCTGAAGCGCTGCCCCAAGACGCCCGGTTTCGCCACGCATCACGAGATGCTGAAGAGCGGCCTGATCGACGCCATCATGGTCGCGACGCCGCACTATGACCACACCGTCATCGGCATCGATGCCATCGCCGCCGGCGTGCATACCCTGATTGAGAAGCCGCTGTCGGTGCACAAGGCCGACTGCCAGAAGCTGATAGCCGCCTATGAGAAGCGCACGCGCAAGGACCTGGTCTTCGCCGAGATGTTCAACCAGCGCACCGACCCGCGCTACCGCAAGCTGCGTGAGCTGCTGCGCTCTGGCGAGCTCGGCGAGATCCGCCGGGTCAACTGGATTATCACCGACTGGTACCGTACCGAAACCTACTACGCCTCGGGCGGCTGGCGCGCCACCTGGGCCGGCGAGGGCGGCGGTGTGCTGATGAACCAGTGCCCGCACCAGTTGGACCTCATGCAGTGGCTCTTCGGCCTGCCCAAGAAGGTGCGTGCTCACTGCCAGTTCGGCAAGTGGCACGACATCGAGGTCGAGGACGCCTGCACCGCCTATCTCGAATATGCGAATGGCGCGACCGGGGTGTTCATCACCACGACCGGCGAGGCCCCCGGGACGAACCGGCTCGAAGTCGCCTGCGATCGCGGTCGCGTCGTGGTCGAGGGTGATGGTCTGCAGTGGATCCGTACCACCGAGAAGGTCAGCGACCATCTGCGCACCAGCAAGCAGGCCTTCAACTGCCCCGACCGGTGGGAAGTCAAGGTGCCGACCAATGGCTGGGGTGGCCAGCACAACGAGGTACTGCAGAACTTCGCTGACGCGATCCTCGACGGCAAGGAACTCATCGGCCCGGCCCCCGAGGGCATCGGCGGCGTCGAACTCGGTAACGCCATGCTGATGTCCACGCTGTGGGACCGCACCGTGGAACTGCCCCTCGACGCGGCTGCGGTCGCCGCCGAATATCAGAAGCTCATCGCCAAGAGTCGGCACAAGGCCAAGCCTGCGGCCAAGGCCGGAGGTGACGACTTCGCATCCTCGTTCAAAGGCATGAAGTAAGGAACCCACCATGAAGACTAACCAGATCGCAGCCCAGCTCTATACCCTGCGCGACCACTGCAAGACCGCTGCCGATCTTGCCGTCACCCTCAAGAAGATCCGGGCGATCGGCTACACCGCCGCCCAAGTCTCCGGAGTCGGTCCGATCCCGCCCGAGGAGATCCGCTCCATCGCCGATGCCGAAGGCATCAAGATCTGCGCCACGCACGAAGGTGGCGCTTCGATCTGCGACAATCCACAAGCTGTGGTCGAACGCCTGGGCAAGCTTGGCTGCGCCGACACCGCCTATCCCTACCCGCATGTGCCGATCGCCACGCTCGACGACGTCAAGCGCCTGGCGGTGGCCCTCGATCGCTCCGGCGATGTGTTGCGCCGGGCCGGCATGCGTCTGTCGTACCACAACCATGCCAACGAGTTCCGCAAGGTTGCCGGCAAGACCGTGCTGCAGTGGCTCTACGACCTGACCGATGTGAAGAATCTGCAGGGCGAGCCCGACACCTATTGGGTGCAGTCGGGCGGCGGCGACCCGGTGGAATGGTGCCAGCGGCTGCATGGCCGCCTGCCCCTGCTGCATCTCAAGGACTTCAAGATCGGCGACGACAACAAGCCGATCATGTGCGAGATCGGCAACGGCACCCTGAACTGGCCGGCGATCGTGCGCGCTGCCGAGATCAGCGGCTGCCCGTGGTACATCGTCGAGCAGGACGTCTGCCCGGCCGACCCCTTCGATTCGCTCGCCCAGTCGTGGAAGTACCTGACCACCCACATCGCGGAGCGCTAAGGCTCTTTGCCGGGGGAGGGGCTCGGCGCCTCCGCGACGGGGCGTACGACGCCATGTTCCCGTCGCTGCGGCGTTCTCCCCTCCCCCGAAAACCCCCACCCCAACGGACGGCGCACACGCGCTGTTAGAGGACAATATGTATTTTACCGGATTCGCCGACGAGGCTGCCCATGCACTGGCCGACCAGATCGCGGTCACCAAGGAGCTGGGCTGGACGAACATCGAATCGCGCAAGATCGATGGGACGATGATCCATGATCTGAGCGATGAAGCCTTCGACCGCGTGTGCGGACAGCTCGCCGGATCCGGTGTGGCGATCAACTGCTTCGGTTCCGCCATCGCCAACTGGGGGACGCAGATCGATCAGCCGTTCGCCACCACCCTGGACCAGACGAAGCGGGCTATCCCGCGCATGCAGCGACTCGGCACCAAACTGGTGCGCATCATGTCGTTCGCGGTGCGGAAGGGGGCCGACGGACGCGCACTTGATGATCAGATGGAGGATGAACGCTTCCGCCGCCTGCGCGAGCTGCACGCGATGTTCACCGGCGCCGGCCTGCTGCCGGTGCATGAGAACTGCATGAATTTCGGCGGCATGGGCTGGACCTATACGCGGAAGATGCTTGATCATGTTCCCGGTCTCAAGCTGGTGTTCGACACCGGCAATCCGACCCACAGTGATGATTTCAGTGTGCTGGCGCGGGCGGACGGTTCGCGTCCGAAGCAGTCGTCGTGGGAGTTCTATCGCAACATCCGCGAGCAGATCGCCTACGTCCACATCAAGGACGGCAAGGTCGGTGCCGATGGGAAACATGTGCACACCTGGCCAGGCGAAGGCGATGGCGACGTGAGGCGCGTGCTGGTGGACCTCTTCTCGCGCGGCTACGATGGCGGCATCAGTATCGAGCCGCACATCGCCACCGTGTTCCATGATCCGGCCGTCACCGGCACCGAGGCGAAGATGCGCGCCAGCTACCTCGAATATGGCCGGCGTACCATCCGCCTGGTTGGCGAGGCCAAGGCCCAGGTCAGCGCGGCGCGCGGCTGAGCGAGGCGATCGCCGCCGTGGCGGCTTGCAGATGCCGGGCGAGGAGATCATCCGGCGCCGACAACACGAAGACCAGGGTCCGTCCCTCGGCCTCGCCGATCCAGGCGGTCTGGGCGAAGGCCAAGGGGCCGACGGCAAAGCGTACCCGCAGGCGATTCCAGATCCGCCCTCCGACCGGGATGCGGTCGTCGTCGAGGATTTCGCAGCCATCGGTGAGGCGGCGGTAGGCGCTGCGCATCGCTTCGGTCGCCTCGTCAGGGGTGCCGCTGCCCACGGTGCAGGTGAGCCGGGGGCGTTCATCCGCTGTGCGTCCTGGGCCGAGCAGGACGCACAGGCCGGGATCAGCCGTCTGTTCCCAGCCGACCGGAAGGATCATTCGTGCCGTACCCGATGGCAGGATGGTCGATTCTTCTGCGCCAAGACGAGAATCGACCATCGTCAGCAGGAATAGTATGGTCGGAAGTATGTTCTTGCCCAGCATCGTTCCAGAATGTATCATTTGAAACACGCGCCGGAAGCGGAATGAACCGCCTATCCCGGTCCTGGAGCCAAACCATGTCGAAACTCACCGAAGCCGTCGAAGCCAAGCTGGCTGCCGATGGCGTCACCGCCACTGCTGCCGCCAAGTCGGTCGGCCTCAGCCTGCCGTCGTTCCGCGCCGTCCTCAAGGGCAAGAGCGTGCCGAATGCACGCGGCCTGAAGAAGTACGCCCAGCTCCTCGGCATCAGCAATGAAGAAGCTGCTGCCCTGGTTGGCGGCGAAGGCGAGAAGCCCCGTCGCGGCCGCAAGGCTAGCAAGGGCAAGGCGAAGAAGGCCGGCAAGCCGGGCCGCAAGGCTGGCAAGGGCAAGGCGAAGAAGGCCGGCAAGCCGGGTCGCAAGGCTGGCAAGAAGTCCGTCGCCGGCAGCGGTGTCGCCGCCGTCCTCAGCCTGCTGTCGCAGGCCGAAGATATCCTGGGTGACGATCTCGCCGTCGCCGTCCACGGCCTGGGCAAGTCCCAGCGCGCCACCATCGAGATGATCGTCAAGTCGCTGGGCTGATGATCGGATCGGCGCAAGCCGATCTCTGATCTAGGCCTTCGTGGCCTCTCGTACACCCGCCATCGCTGCAACTAGTTTGCGGCGGTCGGCGGGTGTATGCGTTGCGGTGATGGTGATGCGCAGGCGGCACTGGCCGGGCGGAACGGTCGGAGGACGGATGGCGGGCGTCCAATGGCCTGCGTCGCGAAGGCGCTGTGCCAACCTCAGGGTCTCGGTCTCGTCGCCGACGATCACCGGAATGATCGGGCTGCGGCCCTCGGGAATGTTCCATCCCTGCCGGCGCAACTGCATGCGCAGCTCGTGCGCGGCCTGCATCAGGACACCAGGCAGTTCGGGACGATCGCGCAGCGCATCGAGCGCGGCGACGGCCGCCCCGCTGGCGGCCGGCACCGGAGCGGTCGAGAAGATGAAGGCCCGGCCGAGATTGGCGACCAGGCTGACCAGTTCACGGTCGCCGCACACGAAACCGCCCTGGGCGGCGAGAGACTTCGAGCAAGTGCCGACGATCAGATCGGGTTTCACGCCGCTTTCAGCGCAGCGGCCGCGGCCACCGGGACCGAACACGCCCAGGGCATGAGCTTCGTCCACCACTAGCAGCGCGCCGCGACGACGGCACAGTTCATGGATCGCCGCGAGCGGCGCCTCGTCGCCGTCCATGCTGTACACGCTTTCGACGCAGACGATGCGTCGTGGTGCGCCCTCGGTCTGATCGAGGCGATGCGTGAGATCATCGACATCGTTATGTTTGAAGCGCAGCAGCTGGCCATTCGACAACTTGGTGCCGTCATAGGTCGAGGCGTGGCACAGGCGGTCGAGGATGACCGCGCATTCGACCTCGCCGGCGAGGGCGACCAGGGCGGCGCAATTGGCCTGATAACCGGTGGTGGTCAGCAGGCAGTCTTCCGTACCCAGCCAAGCGGCGAGGCGTTCCTCGAGCCGGCGGTGGCAGCGCGGTCCACCGGCCAGCAGGCGCGCGGCGGTCGAACCGGGGCCGTAGCGGCGCAGGGCCTTGGACGCACCGTTGCTTACGCCGAGATCGCTGGCCAGCCCCAGGTAGTCGTTGCTTGCCCAGTTGATCAGGCGTTGGCGCTTGCCGCCGTCGGCGACCACGATCGATCGGCCGGCATGTGAATCGATGGTCACGCGACGGCGCAGCCGTCCCGCCGCCTCGATGGCCGCCAGTTCGTCGCGCAGATGAGCGCGCTGTTCGGCCCAGGAGGGGGGAGGTTCGTGACCCATGTCCGGGCGAGGCTGGGACTCGGATCGCAGAATCAATGTGGCGGTTGCCTCCAGCCTCCAGCCTCCAGCCTCCAGTCCACATATGATCCATCTCGGCGTCAACATCGACCATGTGGCGACCATCCGCCAGGCGCGCAAGGGTGACGAGCCCGATCCGGTGCATGCCGCCGTCTTCTGCGAACTCGCCGGCGCCGACGGCATCACCGTGCATGTGCGCGAAGACCGCCGGCATATCCAGGACCGCGACCTGCGCCTGCTGCGTCAGACCATTCGAGGGGTCCTGAACCTGGAACTGGCGCCGCGTGAGGCTGGCGGGGTGGTCGAACTGGCCCTTGAGGTCGGTCCCGACCAGGTCTGCCTGGTGCCCGAGCATCGTGCCGAGGTGACGACGGAAGGTGGTCTAGCCGTCTCTCCTGATGACTCACGCCTGCGTACGACCATCGATCGTCTCAAGGCACGCGGCTGCCTGATCAGCCTCTTCATCGAGCCGGATCCGGTGACGGTGGCCGCGTCAGCGGCGGTCGGTGCCGATGCGATCGAACTGCACACCGGCACCTGGGCCAACGCCTGGGCAGCCTGTCGTGGACGCGCTGGCGATCCGCGCCTGGTGCGCGAGCAGCAGCGCCTGCGCGACGCGGCGCACGAAGCGGGCGCGCGCGGCCTGCGTCTGCACGCCGGCCACGGCATCAACT
The DNA here is from genome assembly GCA_020047915.1 of bacterium. Lineage (GTDB taxonomy): Bacteria > Planctomycetota > UBA11346 > UBA11346 > UBA11346 > UBA11346. Next base: position 34,546 of record JAIFND010000164.1, read on the forward strand.
ACGCGAATGTGCGCGATCTCCTCGACCTGCCGCTGCTACGCGAACTGAACATCGGCCACAGCATCGTCAGCCGCGCCGTCCTGGTCGGCATGGAACGCGCCGTCCGTGAGATGAAGGAGTTGTTGTAACTGCTCAGGGGCTCTGCCCCTGCGGCCCTGCGGGCCTGTCCCCGCTGCCTTTGTCACAGCTCGGTTTTGTCGCTATCGCTCCAAAACCGTGGGCGGATGGGCTTCGCCCATTGTATCCGCCCACCGCTGCTCGGCGGCAGTCCCACCGCGTGCGCGGTGGAGGCCCCCGTGAGTAGTCAGTGCGCCGGTCAAAACCGGCAGGAGGTAGTGGATGCAAGAGCCATACGGGGAAGGGTCAACCACCCACCCCGACCCCAAACCATGCG
>JAIFND010000048.1 GCA_020047915.1 bacterium
TCACCCAGCAGGTGAACAGTCACACCGGTGGAACTCCTTGATGCGAACTCTGTTGCCTCCGTTCCTCCTTGTGAAAAGAGGTTTTTAGGTTTAGGCTGACCTCTAATCCACCGGCCGGACGATGTGCGAGGCCCAGCCCAGGCCGCGGTATTCGCGGTAGCCCTTGGTGCGGCAGCTGCCGATGAGGTAACGGCGGCCGCCGTGCGTCAGCACGCCGGTGGCGCTGGCGCCGGGGGCCAGGGCGGCGGTCGCGGCGGGCAGCTCGGCCTGCGCGCCGACCGCGAAGCCGGCGTCGCTGCTCTCGATGATCCGGCCGTCGCGCGCGGTGTAGAAGGCGGCGCAGCCGGGGATGACCTTGCCGTCGCGGTCGCGCGGCAGGCAGGTGCGCAGGATCTTCTGCGCTTCGGTGTCCCAGTCGAAGCACACGCCGAGCACGCCGACCGCCTCGCCGCTGCGCGTCCCGTCGCGGCGCACCCCGCCGGCGTAGATCAGCGAACTGGACTTGGTGCGTTCGAGCGGCGAGGCCGCGACATCCTGCACTGCGAACTCGGTGGCCTGGGTGGTGCGCAGGCCCTGCTGGAACCATTCGTGCTCGGACACGTTGATCTTGCGCAGCTCGTTGCGTAGTTCGGTCTTCGAGCAGGCGACGATGTCGCCGTTGGCGTCGGCCAGCACCAGGTTGCGGTACATGGTGTAGTTGGCGTTGACCACCTTGAGGCGGCGGCATGCCGCGTCGTAGCCGTCGGCGCCGGGCTGCATCAGCGCCGACCACAGCACGCGGTCGGTGGCCCACCAGCGGATGTCGGCGGCGCGTTCGAACAGGTTGCGGTCGATCAGGTCGATAGCCTGCTTGGCGAAGCTCTCCAGCGCAGTGAGGTTCAGCTCCAGCTCGCCCAGCGCCATCTCGGCGAGCAGCTTCTCCATCATGCTGGTGGCGAAGTCGCCGGTCTTGGTGATCTGGTCGAAGATCGGGCCGAGGGCGACGCCGCGCTTGCCCAGCTTGCTGGCGAAGACGATGCCGTTCAGGCTGATCAGCTTGATGCTCTCCTTGTCGTCCTGGACCTTGGCGTAGGTGTCCTTGTTGATCTCGGGGATCAGGCGGCTGCGCATCAGTTCGTGGGTGTCGAGCACCGGCCCGTGCGAGGCCGCCCCCAGGCTGAAGATGCGCTCCTTGGGCAGCACCAGATGGCTGGTCCAGCCCAGGCCCGGATAGTCGAGGTAGCCGTCGGTGCGGGCCGAGAACAGCGCGGCGTCGGCGCCTTCGACCACGACGTAGGTCGAGGCGCGCTCGCCCTTGGCCAGCATGCGGTGGCGGCGCGGCAGGTGCGCGCTCTGGCCGACCGGCCAGGCGATCTCGTCGCTCGAGGCGATGGTCAGGTTGGCGCGGTCGGTGAGGAAGCTGTACCAGCCGTCGAGGGGCCGGCCGTCGCCATCCTTGGGCAGGTAGTCCTCGAGGATCAGCCGGGTCTCGCCGAGGAAGTCGAAGAACACGCCGAGCACGCCGCTCGGCGCGCCGCCCTCGCCGCGGATCGCCGTGCCATAGACCAGACACAGGCCGTCGGCCACGCCCGAGCGGGTGGTGTCCGAGGCGTGGTAGTCGTTGCCGTCCTTGGTCGCCAAGGCGCCGGCGAACCAGCCCTCGCCGGCCAGGCTGCGTCCGGCCAGGCGCTCGCGCGCCTCGGGATTGCCGCTGGCCAGCACCACGCCATCGCGGTCGCATAGCACCAGGTCGCGGTACAGGGTGTAGCTGGCGCGGATGTCGGCCAGGCGGTCGCAGGCGAAGCGCATGCGCGCCTGCAGGTCGTCGGCGGCGCTGCGCACTGTCGCGCCGTGTTCACGCGCCTCGGGGCCGGCATGCGCCAGGGCGCGCTCGATCTGGTGGAAGAAGGTCTGGCGTCGGCCCGGGTCGAGCAGCGCGGCGACCGGGCGGGCGAGGTCGGCGAACAGCCCGGAGGTGGCCAGCGCGTCCTGCGAGACCAGCTGCACGCGGCACTGGTCGAGCGACGCCGCCAGCGCGGTGCAGGCCGCGCACCAGCGTTCGCGCGCCGCCAGGCAGTCGGCGAAGGCGCCTTCCAGCGCCCACCAGCGCACATCGCAGGTGCGCTCTAGCAAATTGCGGTCGAGCAGATTGATCAGGTTGTAGGCGGTGTTGGCGTAGATCGACCGGCAGAACTGGTCCTTGGCCTGGTAGAACTGGTCGAACAGCTTCTTGGTCACGCTGAGCAGTTCGCCCGAGAAGGTCTCGACCTTCTTCATCAGGTCGGTGATCTGCTCTTGCTCGGTGGCGTTCTCGCTGATCTCAACCGCCGTGCACTTGCCCTGGTTGCAGATCGGGAAGATGCCGTTGAGTTCGCCGATGATGCGCTCGTAGAACTCGCGGTGCTCGAAGGTGATCACTGGATGGAAGATCGAGAACGAGGCGCGGTCGGGCGCTGCAGCGGGCTGGTTCATGGCGTTGCGCCTCCGGTCTGGGCGAGGATGTCGTCGAAGATGCGCTGCGTCGAGAGCAGCATGACGTAGCTGCCGTCGAGGTCGTAGACCCCGGCTGCGAAGCCGTGCGCGGTGCTGGCGGGTGGCGGGTGGCAGTCCTCGGCGCGCACCGTGACGATGCGCTCGACGCGATCGACGAGCAGCGCGACCGGCTCGGCCGGCGCCTCCAGCCCGGCTTCGCGCGCCTCGGCCGGCAGGGTGTCGGCGACCTCGAGCATGAGCATGCGGCTGGCCTCGACGGACGGGCGCGAGGTCAGGCCGAGGGCGACGCGCAGGTCGACGACCGTGGCGCTGACCCCGCGCAGGTTGATCAGTCCAGCGATGCGCCGGTCGGCGCCCGGCACCGGGGTGATCGGCACCGGACGGAAGAACTCCTCGACCAGCAGCACCGGCACGGCGTATTGCCGCTCGGCGAGCTGGAAGACGGCGAGCTGGCCGGAGAAGGGCTTCATGGTGTCCAGGGCCCGGTGCAGGGATCAGGGGGTGCAGCAAGGCGGAAGGAGGAAGGCGGAAGGCGGAAGATATGCCTGGTCGGCATGCGGACGCGGGCTGCGAACCCGGCGCCGGCTTCCGCGGGCCAGGAGATGCCCGGTCGCGCAGCCTGGCGATCCTTCCGCCTTTCGCCTTCCGCCTTCCGCCTTGGCTGGTTCATCCCGGCCTCCGCTGCAAATGGTGGAAGACCATGTCGAGCAGGCTGTCCTTGTCGATCTTGACCGCGTATTCGTCGAAGCCGGCCTTCATGCCACGGCGGCGGCTTTCGGCATCGCTCAGACTGGTGAGTGCGATGACCGGGATGCTGCGCAGCTCGGAATGGCTCTTGATATTGCGGACCAGATCGAAGCCGTTCATGTTCGGCATCTCGATGTCGGAGAGGATCAGGTCGAAGCGCTCGTGCTTGCGCGAGAGCAGGTTCCAGGCCTGCTGGCCGTCATAGACCACGGTGAGTTCCAGGCCGGGGTGTTTGAGGTACTGCTGCATCAGCTTGCAGAAGAACATCGTGTCTTCGGCCAACAGCACGCGCACCTTGCCTTCGATGCGGCGGTCATCGGCCTTGTAGTGCTCGGGCGCGGCGGTGGCGAAGAGCCCGTAGATGTCGAGCAGCATGACCAGCTGGTCGTCATGCATGAAGGTGCCGATCAGGCCGTTGCGATTCTCGACCCGGCCATCGAAGCGCTCGGCGACGTCGATGACGCGCAATCCGGCGCCGGCGAGGATGCCGATCGGATGGCTGACGTGGGCGGGCAGCAGCAGGTGGTAGGCCTCGGAGGCGGGCAGCGGCGAGACGTCGAGGTGCTTGTCGAGGCGCAGCAGCGGCACGGTGTCGTGCTTGAGCTGGTAGAACTCTTTGGAGCCGATCCGGCGGATGGCGGCGGCGGGGATCTTCTCGATCAGCGAGATCATCATCAGCGGGATGGCGAAGTGCTCGCCGGCGGCGCCCTCGAACATCACCATCTGCTGGCCGGTGCGCAGGGCGCGCGGGCGCTTGACCGGATCGTGGTCGCCATCGGCGAAGCGCAGGCCCATGCGCGCCACCACGCCGGGGATGTCGAGCAGCATGACCACGCGACCGTCGCCCAGCACGGTATGGCCGGCGAACACTGTACTGCCCTTGATCAGGGCCGGGCTCGGCCGCACCACGATCTCCTCGATGCCCTGCACCCGGTCGACCATCAGGCCGAACAGCGAGCGGCGGAACTCGACCACCACCAGGGTCTGCCGCGAGCGCCGCCGTTCGCCGCCGCTGCGCCGGCTGGCCCAGCGTGCCGTCTCGGCTGCATCCTGGGCCTGGCGGCGGTCGGTGACGCGGCTGCGCCGGTCGGGGATCACGGCGCCGCTGGCCGGATCCAGGCAGGTGCGCGGCTCGCCGAAGGCGTCCTCGAGATGGACGATCGACAGCACCTTGTTGCGCAGCTGGTACACATCCTTGCCTTCCAGCGCGACGATGCGGTCGTCAGGATCCTGCGGATCGATGCGGATGATCTCGTTGACCGCCGATTCGGGGATGGCGAAGCGCTGGTCGCCGATCTGCACCACCAGGGCCGAAATCAGCGACGAGGACACGATCGCCTGCGTCACCGGCAGGCGGAAGGCGAAGATCGTCCCGCTGCCCGGTTCGGTGTGGATGCCGATCGTCCCGCCGATGCGTTCGAGGTTGGTCTTGACCACATCCATGCCGACGCCGCGGCCGGAGGTCTCGTTGGCTTCGCTCTTGGTCGAGAATCCGGGCAGGAAGATCAGGTCGATGCACCCACGCCGGTCGAGCTGCTGGGCGCGGGCCGCCTCGATCACGCCTTTCTCGACCGCTTTGCGGCGCACCATCTCGTGGTCGATGCCGCGGCCATCATCTTCGATCTCGATGATGATTTCGCCCGACTGCTGGTAGGCGCGCAGGACCAGGCGGCCGGTGCGCGGCTTGCCGCGCGCGACGCGCTCGTCAGGCGCCTCGATGGCGTGGTCGAGGGCGTTGCGCACCAGATGCGTCAGCGGATCGGCGAAGGCCTCGAGGATGGTGCGGTCGAGCTCGATGTCGCCGCCGTCGATGTGCAGCTCGACCTCCTTGCCCAGCTTGCGCGCCAGATCGCGCACTACGCGGTGGAAGCGGTCGAACAGTTCCGACATCGCCACCATGCGACTCTGCACCACGCTCTTGTGCACCTCGGCGATGCAGCGCGAGAGGGTGGCGAAGGCGACATCGTCGGTGAAGGCGTGACGGGTCAGCAGCTGATTGCGTGCCATCACCATGGTGCCGGTGTGGCGCAGGAGTTCGTCGAGGAAACGCACCGGGACGCGCATCGTCGCTTCGGCGGCGGCGACGGGGGCATGGTCGGCCGATGCTGCTGCCGGTGACGCCGGCGCGCTGGCTGCTGCCGGGGTCGTCGCCGGTGCCGGGTCGGGCTGTGCCGTGGCCTTCGCCCCTGCGAAGCGCTCGACCAGGTCGGCGATATCGGTGCCGGCGCCGTGGTCGGCGGCGGCGATCATCCCGCGCAGCCGGTCGATGGTGGCGAGCAGGGTGTCGGCGAGAGCGGCATTGAGCAGGGCGGGCTGCTTGCGCACGCGGTCCATCGCCGACTCGCCGGCGTGCGCCAGCGAGACAACCTGGGTCAATTCGAGAAACGAGGCGTTGCCTTTGATCGAATGCAGGACGCGGAACAGATCGTCGAGGCCGCCCTGATCCACCCCGCCCTGTTCAAGCTGCAGCAGCAGGCGTTCGACCCGGTCGAGCCCCGACGCCGCCTCGCAGATGAAGTCGGCGAGCAACCCGTCGTCGGTGCTCATGTCGGTCGATGCGCAAAAAGCGGCATCCTGAAAGTGTAGCCGCAGCAGCACCTGCTGTCGAGGGCGTTATGCGCCCTGCGTTTGACCACAGGCGTCGGGCGAGGCGCGTTCAAGCCACGGGCATGCCGACCAGACAGATGTGCCGCGCATCACTTCTTTGGTTTATGGAACGCCTGGTGCGCCTCGCCCAGCATCGCCTGCAGCGGTACGCCGGGCGGGGCCATGTGCGCCTCGACCTGCGCCACCAGTTCGGGCGAGGCGTAGTGGCCCGGGAACCAGTGCCCCTTGGCCTCCAGCATGTTGTAGCGGTACTTGCCGAAGGCCTCCATGTCCCAGCACTTCCACATGCGGCGGAAGCGCAGCACCTCGGGGATGTTGATGCCCGATGGGTCGCTGGCGCACTCGTAGCCGTCCCACGCCGCGAGGGGGTCTTGGCTGATGCGCGCGTCGAGGCGCAGCTGGATCGCCAGGTCCTGCGCCGACAGCGGCACGCTGGCCGGGAAGATGCCGCGCATCTCGTCGACGTGCGCCGGCTCGGTCAGGCCGAAGCTCAGGGTGGTGATCTCGGGGTGCTTCAGGCACCAGCGGGCGTTGAACTGGATCGGGGTCAGCGGCGCGCACAACTGGTGCAGCAGCGGCGGGGCGTTGAACAGCTGGCCACCCTTGTCGTTGGGCGAGATGATGAACACGCCCAGGCCCTTGGCCCCGGCGTACTCGACCGCGCCGCGGTTCCGCTGGAAGAAGTAGTAGTAGTGCAGGTTCACGAAGTCGAACAGGCCGGTGGCGAGGCTGTCGATGATCACGTCCAGTGGGCCGTGCGTGCTGAAGCCGACCCGGCCGATCACGCCCTGCTTCTTCAGTTTGAGCAGCGCCTCGACCGGGCCGCCCTTCGCCGTGGCGGTGCGGTACAACTCGGCGGTGTTGATGCCGTGCCAGCCGTAGAGGTCGATGCGATCGGTCTTCAGCGCCTTCAACTGCTCGTCGACCAGGCGGCACATGTCGTCGGCGGTGTGCGCCGCGCCCTTGGTCATCAACCAATAGCTGTCGCGTGGGACCTTGAGGTCGTCGTTCAGCACCAGGCCGTAGCAGTGCTCGGACTTGCCGTAGCCGTGCGCGGTCTCGATGTGGTTGATGCCGGCGTCGAGGGCGAGGCATGTCGGCTGGCACCTGGTCGCGCGGCTGGTCCCAGCCGTGCACATAGCGCATGCCGCCCAGGGTGACCGTGCTGAGCGCCGGCCCGCCCCGGCCGAAGGGCCGGTACTGCATGGCGGGGTTGAAGTTGCGGATCGGGGCGGTGGGCATGGCGGCAGGTTATGGCGGGGGGCGCGCGGTCCACTCACGCACAATCAGCCGAGACTGTACCTGCGGGTCCGGAGGGTTAGGCTGCCCGTGTGCTCGCCGCCGCACTCGAATCTTCGGACAGCATCCTCTACCGGGTCGATGCCGACCTGCGCATCCTGACGGTCAGCGATGGCTATCGCCGCTTTGCCG
>JAIFND010000141.1 GCA_020047915.1 bacterium
CGCATCCAGCGCCGGTCGGTGCCGATGACCACCGCACCCTGGCCTGGCGAACTGGCGGCGCGGCCGTGGCTGCCGCGCACCAGGCGTGCGTTGGTGCTGATCGGCTCGAGAACATAGCGCAGGCCGAGCATTTTACGGGTCAGCGCCCAGGCGGCGCGGCCCTTGCCGCCGGATGGATCCCACAGCAGTTCACGCGGATCGTAACCCGGCTTCTTGTGGATCTCGACGCAGCGCGCGAAATCGGGGCGGAGCGCGTCGTCCAGCCAGTAGTCGTGCGCGAACCACGCGCCCTTGGCGGCAAGCAGGATCAGTTCGCCCGAACGCGCATGGTCGAGGCCGATCTCGCGCCGCTGGGTACCGGCGTAGATGCGCTCGATGCCGGGCTCGCGGCCGAGCACCTGCACGGCGCGGCCAGCCGCCGCCTCGTCGGCGCAGTAGACATGCGCGACACCGCGAAGGCGCGGCTGGCGCCGGGGTCGAGCAGTTCGCCGGCAGCGTTGCGCACCGCCGCCAGTAGTCCGTTACGGCGCAGCACCTGGTTGGGGAAGATCGGCTGATCGACCGCCTCGATGCCGTACTCGCTGACCACCAGCACCTCGCTGCCCTGGGCGCGGGCGTGGGCGATGACCTTGCCGGCCTCGCGGTCGAGGTCGCGCAGGTTGCGGCGCAGATGCGGCCCGGTGGGGCCGAAGCGCTGCAGGTCGTAGTCGAGGTGCGGCAGGTAGCACAGCGCCAGCTCGGGCCGGGTCGCCTCGTAGGCGGTGGCGAAGCTGTCGGCGATCCAGCGCGTCGAGCGGATCGAGGCGGTCGGACCCCAGAAGTTGAACAGCGGGAAGGTGCCATGCGCCTTGGTCAACTGGTCCTTCAGCTCGTAGGGCCAGGCGTAGCAGTCCGGCGACTTGCGTCCGTCGTGGTGATAGACCGGGCGCGGCGTCACCGTCGCGGCGACGCCGGTGTTCATCGCGTACCACCAGAAGTGCTTGAGTGTGCGTGGCCCGCCGCGCCGCTGCCATGGCAGTTCGGCCTGCACCAGGCGCTCCGACTGCAGCCAGAAGCGTACCTCGCCGGTCTCGCGGAAGTACCAGCCGTTGCCGACGATGCCGTGCCCGCTGGGCAGGACGCCGGTCAGCATCGTGGTCTGCGCCGTTGTGGTCACCGCCGGGATCGCGGTCAACATCGGCGCCATGAAGCCGTCGGAAGCTAGCTTGGTGAGGTGCGGGGTATCTGTGCCGAGGTGATCGGGAGTCAGGCCGACGCAGCAGATGATGGTCAGGGGGCGCATGGGGGATCCCAAGGCAGGTTCGGCGTTCGGCGTTCGACGTTCGGCGTTTCGAGACGTCGCTCAGAGCAAGGCAGGTTCGGCGTTCGGCGTTCGGCGTTCGGCGTTTCGAGAACTTTGCGGACAGGTCGCCAGTCTGGAACAGCTGTCCTGCCCTGCGCAGCGCTGTGCGGGACATCGAACGCCGAACGCCGAACGCCGAACGGCGTCCCATGCGGAACGCCGAACGCCGAACGTCGAACGCCGAACGGTTGCATGACCCTACCTGTATGTCGCCACGCCATCCGGCGTCGTGATTGCCACCTCGCGCCCCTGCGCGCCGCCCTCGATCCGCCCGATGATGCGCGCCTCGATGCCGCACGAGCGGGCGATGCGGATGCACGCTTCGGCGCGCGCCTGCGGTACCGCCGCCTCAAGCCGCCAGCCCATGTTGTAGGTGCCGTACATCTCGGCCCAGCTCATCCCGGTCGCCTGCTTGATCGCGGCGAACAGTGGCGGCACCGGGAAGGGTGCGTCCTTGATGTAGCGGTTGCCGGCGGCGCCGAACTTGACGATCTTCGACTGGCCGCCGCCGCTGCAGTGGATCAACCCATGCAGGTCGGTGCGCGGCAGTTCGGCCAGCAGCGCCTTGATCAGCGGCAGGTAGGTGCGGGTCGGAGACAGCACCGCCGCGCCGACGGTGAAGGCCGGATCGCCGGGCAGGGGGTCGCTGACGCGGTGTGGGCCGCAATAGACCAGCTTGGCATCGGTCTCGGGCGCGTAGGTCTCGGGATACGTGGCGCGGTAGTCGGCGCCGAACAGGTCGTGGCGTGCGCCGGTCAGCCCGTTCGAGCCCATGCCGGCATTCGGCACGCTCTCCCAGGCCGCCTTGCCAGTCGAGCTGAAACCCAGCAGCGCATCGCCGGGAACCATGCGCGCAGCATCGATCACCTCGTCACGGCGCAGGCGCGTGGCGATGGTCGAATCGACCACGGCCGTGCGCACCAGGTCGCCGAGGTCGGCGGTCTCGCCGCCAGTCATCACGCAGCGGATGCCCTGCGTGGTCAGCAGGTCGCACACCTCCTGGTAGCCGGCAACGATCTGCGCGATCGCTTCGCCCGGCACCCGGCGGGCGTTGCGCCCGATGGTGTTGGAGACGAGATACGGGCCCAGGGCGCCGACGCAGGCGCAGTCGTCGAGATTCATCACCAGGCTGTCCTGGGCGATGCCGCGCCAGGTCGAGAGGGGGAAACCCTCTTTCCACGCCAGGTAGGCGAGGGCCGACTTGGTGCCGGCGCCGTCGGCGTGCAGCACGACGCAGTGCTCGGCCGAGGCGCTCAGTTCGTCGGCGACCACCTTGCAGAAGGCGCCGGGGAAGAGTCCGACGTCCTGCTTCTCGATCGCGGCGTGGACTTCGGCCTTGCTGGCGGAGGCTCCGCGCGCGAGGTAGCGGGCATCGTGGCGCTGGTCGGTCATGGCGGGGGCATGGTCGGCGTCCGATCCGGGCTGCAAGGCGGCGGGTTGCCGAGTCCAACCCGATGGGCAACCTCATGCCATGCGCGCCTTTCTGCGGTGGATGGTATTCATCATCGGCATCGGCCTGGGTGGCCTGCTCGGCTGCTTCACGCTCTTCCCCGAGACGGTCGAACCGGTGATGTTCTGGCTGCGCGACAGTTTCGCCGGCAAGATGACCGCCTCGACCATGGCAGGCGTGTTGCTGTCCAGTCCGCTGCTGTGGCTGCTACGTTGGCTGCAGGCGATGCGGCGCAGCCGCGAGATCAGCTACAACACCGACAACGGGCGCATCTCGGTCAACCTGGTGGCGATCGAAGAGGCGCTGACCCGGGCGATCGAGGGTGAGACCGAGATCCGCAAGGCGCGCGTCTCGGTGTACGAGGACCGGGTCAAGCGCGGCATCGTCATCGATGCCGTCGTGACACTCTGGGAAGTGCCCAACGTGACCGAACGTAACTTATTTTGTCAAAGGCTTTTACGTCGTCGATTCGCCGAGCTGATGCCGGAGCGTAGCGACGTCTCGGTGAACCTGGCGGTGCATCGCCTGACCGTCCGGCCGCCCAACAAGGTGCCGACCACGGTCGTTGCTCCGGCAGTGGCAGCTGCCGCGGCTCTGCCCGCCAGCGCGGCTGCAACCGCCTTCGAGCGCAGCCCGCTTGGCGTACCCAAGCTGCCGACCCGCGAGCCCGAGCACCTGCCGCATTCAGCCGAGCCGAAGGACGAGGATGACCTCTACGTCGGCCCGTCCTACCCGGTCACCCGCGAGGACGAAGACGAGGCGACCGGCGTCTTCGCCAGGCCCGCACCGAAGCGTTGACCCGCGCTGCTGGGTCGGACCATCCCGCCCCCATGACTCCGATCATCGTCAACGGCGCCGCCGGCCGCATGGGCCGCCGCATCCTCACCCTGGCCGCCGAGCAGCCCGAGACCTACCGCATCGTCGCTGGGGTGGATCGTACCGCCGGCAGCTTGCGCGACCTCGGCGTGCCGGCCGACGGCCACGTGCTGACCGCCCTGCCGGTCGCCCCCGGCGCGGTGGTCATCGACTTCAGCCATCACGCGGTCTTCCCGGCCGTCGCTCAGCATTGCCGCCAGCATGGCATGGCGCTGGCCAGCGGCACCACCGGGCTGACTCCCGAGGTGCTCGACCGCGAGCTGGGTGGGCTGGCCGCGAGCCGCGCCTGCCTGCACGCCGGCAACATGAGCGTCGGCGTCAATGTCCTGCTCGATGTCGCCGCCCGCCTGGCCAAGGCGCTGGGCGTCGAGTACGACATCGAGATCATCGAGGCGCACCACAACCAGAAGATCGACGCCCCGTCCGGCACCGCCTTCGCCCTGGCCGATGCGATCACCGCCGCCACCGGGCGTAGCCGTGCCGACCATGTCTATGGCCGCGAAGGCAATACCGGCAAGCGGCGCCAGGGCGAGATCGGCGTGCACGCTGTACGCATGGGTGATGTGGTCGGCGACCACACCATCTACTTCGTCGGCGGTGGCGAGCGCATCCTGCTTGGCCACGTCGCGCACAACCGCGACATCTTCGCCCGCGGCGCCCTGCGCGCCGCCACCTTCCTGGCCGCGGCCAGTCCTGGCCGCTACACCATGCGGGATGTCCTGGGCCTGGCGTGAGCGAAGCGCTGGCCGTGGTCCTGCCCGACGGCGTGGCCGAACTGGGCTGCGCGCTGCCCGCCCTCGCGCGTCTGCGCGCGGCCGGCTTCACCCTGCATGCGCTCGCCCCAGCCTGGGCGGGCGGACTGCTTGCCGCGAGCGGCGATCGGGTGCTGGTCCGCTCTGCCGGTCGAGGTGCAACGGTAGCCGCCTTGCGCGCCAGCGGTGCGCGGCGCGGGGTGCTATTTGATGACCGCTTCTCGTCCGCGTTGCTGCTGCATCGCGCCGGGATCGCTGCCGTCGGGCACGGCGGTTGGCGCCGCTGGTGGGTGGCCCGGGTGCTGCCGCGTGATCGCAGGGCGCATCCGGTCGAAGCCTGCTGGGCCCTGGCCGGGGCGTGGTGCGCGGACGGGGCCACCGTCCCCAGCACCTGCACCGTACCGATCTCCGGCCCAGCCCAGGCCGGGCTGCCGGCAGAGTACGTCGTGCTGGTCAGCACCCCGGGCTGGCCGGGTCGCCGCCTGCTCGTGCGCCTGCTTGCAGAACGTCTCGCGGTGATCGGATTGGGCGGATGCAAGGCCCAGCCAGGACTGCAGTTGCTCAACGTCGAGGGTGCGGTGGCGTACCTCTCGGTGATGGCCGGAGCGCGCGTCGTGATCGGTGCCGATGCTGGACTGCTGCAGCTGGCTGCGCTGGCCGGTGCGCGCGTGGTCTCGGTCTCCGGTCCCGGCCACCTGGTCGAGCCGCGCCCGTGGACGCGTCGCGTCCGCCCGCTCGGCGATGCCCACGGCTGGCCTTCGGTCGATGCCGTCGCCGCGGCCGCCCTGGCGGAGGCGGCATGAGGTTCCTCGTCGTCCTGCTCTGCCTGGTCTGCGCGCTTTCGGCCGCCGAATGGCGCCTGGAGTCGGTCGATGGCCGGGTCGCCGTCCAGCCGCTCGACCTGCGCGCCCTGGCGGCGGTGTCGGCCCTGCGTGTCGAGGCGGCGCGTGATCCGGTCGATGAATCCGATGTCTGGGTCGAGGTGCGCCTGGTCACCGCCGACGGCCGGCGTTTCGCCCAGGCCTCGCCGCTGCGTTTGTCGGCTGGCGAGCGCCGCGCTGAGATGGTGGTCGGCTTCGATGCTGGTTCGTGGGCCGGCCAGGACGGGGTGATCAGTGCCGATGCGCTGCAGGCGATGGCCGCCTGCGAGGTCGCGGTGCATGGCTGGAACGGACGAGTGTCGGCGCGCCTGTCCACCCTCGCCACGCCGGTGGGCTCGCCTGCTTTCACCGTCGTCGCGCTGCAGTCCGGCCTGGTCGAGGTCGGGCCGTGGCGCGAGTGGCATCTGCGCCTGGCTGGTGGCTACCAGGCCGAACTGGGCCAGGTGGCTGCACTCGACGCTGCCGGTCGGCTGTGGCCGATGTTCCTCGATCAACCGGGCGCCAACGATGCCGCCGGCCGCTGGCGGCCCAGCGGCCCGGCCCGCTGGACCCTGCGCCTGCGACCCGACGAGTCACCCGCCGCGCCGGTGCGGCTGCAGTGGGAACACGCCGAAGCGCGCTGGGAAAGCGTTCCGTTGACCCCGCCGACCCAGGTGGTCATGCGCAGCGGGCTGCAGGCCTTGGCTTCGTGGGTCCTGCCCACTCCCGTTGCCGAGGCGTGGTCGGGCGAGGCGCTGCTCTACGACAGCGGTTCGTGGGTGCGCGTCGGTCGGCGCACCGTGCCCCCGGCCGTCGCTCCGGTGCTCGCCTGGCGCAGCGGTTGGACCGGCTTCCGTGGGGCTGAATCGTTGTCGTGGCAGCAGGCAGCGGCGCTCGATCAGCTGGTTGCGGCCGGGGTCGAGGCCATCGATCTCCTGCCCGAAGGCCTGGCCGACGAGCAGGGACCATTCCGTTTCGGCCTGTCGCCGTGGACGGCCCAGGACGGCCCGTGGCGGCATCCGCGCGATCTGTGGAATGAGGCCGAGCCCTGGCGCGCCTGGCAGCGCCAGGTCCGTGAGGTCGTGGCGCGGACGCGGGCCGCGCCTGGTCTGCGTCAGTGGGTCCTGGGTCTTGCGCGGCTGGCCAACCAGGATGCCGGTCGCGACCGTCTGCAGGCCCTGGCCGGGGCGTTGGCCGGACTGGTGGCGCGCTATGACGGACGTCCACTGGTCGCCCGGCACCCGCAGCTCGCCAGCTTCGGCCGCACCGATCCCGAGGGCGCCTGGTACGCCTTTGCCGACGGCGCACGCGGCTGGACCCAGGGCCCGGTGCCGCTGACTGGGCCGGTCATGGTGGAACGCAGCGGCAGTGACGGCAACGGCTGCATCGCCGTGCCGGTCGCCCCGGGCGGCGAGGTGCGCCTCGCCGGAGCGCAGGTCGCTCTCGACACCAACCTGTTCAACCTCGACCGCCTCGAACTCGATGCCGCGCTCGACGGCGGCGGCGAGGCGACGCTGTACGCCTGGGTCACCGACCATCACCACCGCTGGTGGCAGCAGCGCCTGGAGCGCATCCCTGGCGACGGCGGCTGGCAGACGGTCGGCGTCGATTTCTCTGTCACCGGGGCGTGGACGCTGGCGGGCGGCGAGGTCGCCTGGAGCGACGACATCCGGCGGCGCATCCGCGCCTTCGGCGTGGTCGCGTATGTACGCGGTGCAGGCGCCCAGGCCCGGCTGCGCCTCGATCGCCTGCGCCGGCTCGGCTGGCCGCGCGCTGGTGAGACGGCCCTGGCCATCGCCGTGGCGCAGGCGCCGACCGCGAAGCTCTCGCGCTGGCAGCCGATCGACTACGCGTTCAACCTCAACCAGACGGCGCAGAATCCCTACGATCCTGAGGCGGCGGACGTGATCGGCGAGGTCATGGCCGAGGATGGCAGCCTGGTGCGCCATCCGGCCTACTGGGACGAGCCCTATCGGCTGGTATTCGATGGCACGACCGAGCGTGCCGTACCGGCAGGTGCTGGAGGTTGGCGTTGGCGTTGGACCCCGCCGGCCGCGGGAGTCTGGCGAACCCGCCTGATCGCGCGCCTGAAGGTGCGCGGCGCGTGGCTACAGACCGAGACGGGTTGGAGCACGACGACCGTGGATGCGGCGCGCGGCGGCATGCCGACGGTCGGGGTCGATGCCGGTGATCCACGCTGGTTCTCGACCGCCGAGGGCAAGTTGTGGTATCCCATCGGGGTGAACCTGCGCTCGCCCGGCGACGAGCGCCAGGACGACCTGCTGGCCAAGGAACGCCTGTTCAAGCCGCAGGACGAGGAACCGGCAGCGGTGCGCGGCTGGAATTCGCTCGACTGGGAACGCCGCGGCACGCGCGCCTACGAACGCTGGTTTCCGCTCATGCGCGAGAACGGGATGGATTTCGCGCGCGTCTGGATGTGCCCGTGGTGGGCTGGCCTGGAATGGCGGCGCGATTGGGACGACTACGGCGGACTGACCTGGTTCAACCAGCCCAATGCCGCGCGCATGGACCGGGTGATGGAACTGGCGGCCGAGAACGGCGTCTATGTCCAGGTCGAGCTGATGAACCACGGCATGGTCGGCGAGTTCGCCGACAAGCAGTGGCAGGACAGCCCCTACAACCGCGCCAACGGTGGGCCGTGCCGCAACGTCGCCGAATGGTTCCGCTCCGACGAGGTGTGGAAGACGCACGAGAAGCGGCTGCGCTACACCCTCGCGCGCTGGGGTTGGCGCACCAACCTGGCGGCCTGGGTGCTGTGCTCCGAGCTGGAGTTCACCGGCACCTTCGACCAGGAGACGCGGCGCAACGATCGTGGCTTCAGCCCCGGTCTGCAGCGCTGGCTGGAACGCAGCCTGGCATGGATGCAGGCCAACGATCCGCAGCGCAACCGCCTGGTGACCATGCACTGGAGCCACCCGTGGGCCGGTCCGCAGCATTGGCAGACTCCAGGCCTGGGCTTCTCGTATTCCAACGCCTACACCGCCTTCCAGGACTTCGATACCAGCCTGGGCAAGGGCAAGCGCGTGCCGCGCAGCCTCCCCATCGCCCTCGATGCCTACCTGAACGACCTCTTCCCAGCCGACCAGTTGCGCCGTCCGACCCTGCTCGGCGAATGGGGCGGCCACTGGTCGGACAATGAACCCTGGGTCATGCGCGGCGAACTGCGCACCGGCTGCTGGCTGCAGGCGGTGACGCCCTATGCCGGCAACACCGGCTTCTGGTGGTGGTTGTGGCTGGAGACCAGCGACCAGTGGAAGCAGTACGCCGCGATTGCGCGCTTCATGCAGGGCGAGGAGCGGCGCGGCCAGACCTGGACCCCGATCCAGCCGCGCGTCCTGGGCGCCGACACGCGTCTGTTCGCCCAGGGCATGATCTCGCCGACGGCGGTGCGACTCTACGTCTGGCCGCGCGGCTATGACCAGGACAGCCGCCGGACCCAGCCCAAAGCCAGTGGCATGGTCCGTCTCGATGGCCTGGCGCCTGGCGCCTGGCGCATGCGCCGCTTTGACGGCGCCACCGGCGAGCAGGTCGCCGAGCGCGAGTTGACCGCCGATGCCCAGGGCCGCCTGGACCTGCCGGTGTCGGCCCTCGACCCCGACGCGGTGTTCAAGCTCGACCGGCGATGAACAGGCATCCCCTGGGACGGCGCATTGCTGGCGCGCTGTGGATGATTCGAGAGACTTACTCACATGCGCTGGCTTCTTCTCGCCCTCGTCCTCCTCACGCTCGCCGCCTGCGGCAACAGCAGCTTCCGCAGCGGTTGGGATGATACGCGCGACGCGATCAACAGGCCGTTCAAATAGTGCGTAGATACCTCGCCCCCGACGCCGTCCTGCCGCTGACCTGCACGCGCAGCGGCACCTGCTGCCACGGCAAGGATATCAGTCTGACGCCGGCCGAGCTGGCGCGGCTGGCCAGGGCCAATGGCATGTCGGCAAGCGCCTTCCGCGCGGCACACACCAGTGCCGGCGGCACACGCCTGCGCATGTCTGGCCCGCCGGGCTGGCGCGGTCTGGCCGCGTGCAGCCAGTACGACGCGCAGCGTGGTTGCCGCGTCCATCCCGCCCGTCCACTCGCCTGCCGGCTCTACCCACTCGGCCGCGAACGCTCTGGCGAGCGCGAACGCTTCTTCCACGAGGGCGAGCGTTTCCCCTGCCTCGACGGCTGTCCTGAGGTCACCTCGCTCCCCCGGCTCTCGGTCGCCGACTACCTGCGTGGCCAGGAGATCGCCGATCTGTGCCAGGTGCGCGACTCCTATCTGGAGATCGCCCAGGATCTCGCGGAGGGGGCCTTCGTGCTGGTATTCGACAGCGGGCTGGCCGAAAGCGGGAGTGGCGATTGGCGGCAGCGCTGGCAGGCGGTCGCGACAGGCGGTCCCGAGGCCTGGATCGCAGCGCTGGGCAGCGAGTGGCATGACCTGATCACGGTGCCTGACATCGGTAGCGTGAGCGAGGATGCATGGGTCCCGGCGCATGCCCGCCTGTTGCAGAGTCAGGCGCAGGAACGCCTGGCCTCCTTGACCGAGCAATCCCAGCTGGCTGCCGCCAGTGCCACGCTGCTGGCCGGGGCGGTCCTGCTGCTGCATGGGGTCGGAGCCGACAGCGCGGCCGTCGCGCGGGCCTGGCTGGTTAAGGCCGGTGAAGTACGGGGTTGAGCCACAGGCGTTATAGCAGCGTGCTGCAGACTTGACGATCCGTTGCCGCATGCCATGAATCACGGCGGAAACCCCAACCCCCCAAAGGGATTCACTGCATGCGCAAGCTCCTTCTCCCCGTCGCCGCCCTCGTCGCCTCGGTCAGCCTGCACGCTGCCGATGACCTCCGCTCGAACGTCGGCATCGGCGTCGGCACCATGATCTTCGAAGGCCAGAGCGGCCTGCTGTCGCAGATCTGCGCCGCGACCACCAACGGCTGCTTCGGCAACCAGACCTTCGCCATCACCACCGGCACCCTGGGCGCCAAGCCGTGGACCGGCATCGTCAGCAATGGCGAGGTCCAGAGCTTCGTCCGCGACAACATGGACCAGCTGGCCCGTGAGATGGCCGCCGGCCAGGGCGAGTCGATCGAGACCCTCGCCGAGCTGATCGCCGTCCCCGCCGCCGAGCGCGCGACCTTCGCGCAGAACCTGCAGGCGCACTTCGGCCAGATCTACGCCTCGCCGACCGTGACCTCGACCGAAGTGGTCGAGAATCTCGCCAAGGTCGTCGAGAAGGCCTGAGAGCACAAGTTTTGAGCTTTGAGCTTTGAGCTTTGAGCTTTGAGCCCGCATTGAGGGCATATGCCTGTTGAACAGCGACAGCCGGTGGCAAATGCCACCGGCTGTCGTATTTAGGGACCTCCGCATGCGCCGCCTGCTCCCGCTCCTCCTTGCCACCGCCCTGGCCGCCGCCGATCAGTACACAGTCGGTGAGGTACAGGCCTTCGCTACCGCCCGTGGCCTGGCCGAGGATCGCGAGTGGCTGACCCTGCTGCATGTCGAGCGTGCCTGGTATGGCTTCCGGCGCAGCCTGGTTGATGATCCCGCCTTCTTCCTGGCCGCCGAAGGCAGGCGCGATCCGCAGGCCGAACTGGACGCCTCGATCGCCGGGCTGCTGGCGGCGCCGATCGCTGATGCCAAGCACATGGTCGAGCGCTTTCCAGCCCGCGCCGAGTTCCTGATCCGCCGATTGGGCCTGGACCGGACGCGCCTGCCGGTGCCGCGCTCGCAGGAGTTCGAAGACGCCTACGCCGGCCTCGGTCCGCGCTCGGCCGCCCTGTGCTTCCCCACCGCGTACATGAACACGCCGGCCTCGATGTTCGGTCACACGCTGCTGCTCATCCGCAGCCGGGTGAAGACCGGCATGGCCAGCCAGGCGATCAACTATGCGGCCCTGACCGGCGATGACGGCGGCGTCGCATTCGCCCTCAAGGGCGTGCTTGGTGGCTATCCCGGCCATTTCTCGCTGATGCCGTACTGGCAGAAGCTCAACGAGTACAGCGATCTCGATCAGCGTGATGTGTGGGAGTACGAACTCGCGCTATCGCCCGAGGATCTGCGCCGGTTGCTGCTGCATGTCTGGGAGATGCGCGGCATCCGCTCCGACTACTGGTTCTTCGACGAGAACTGCGCCTACTACCTGCTCTATCTGCTGGACGCAGCGCGGCCGGAACTCGCCCTGCATGAGCAGGCCCCGCCGTGGGTCATCCCGCTCGACACGGTGCGCATCATGCGCGAGGCCGGTCTGGTCACTGGCGTGTCCTGGCGCCCGAGCCTGGCGACCAAGGTCAAGGCCCGTGCCGCACGCCTGCCTCCCGCGCGCGCCGAGCGCGCCCGGCGCATCGCCCTGGGTGAATTGCCGCCGTCGGCCGCCGTCGATGGCGATGTCGCGGCCAGCGCCGATGAACTCGACCTCGCCGCCGACTACCTGCAGGCGCTGCGCAACCGCAGCAAGGTCGATCAGGCCGCCTTCCAGCCGCGCTTTGTGCCGCTGCTGCAGGAGCGGGCCCGGCTTGGCGTGCCGGCGCAGGAGGCGATCAGCGCGCCGGTTGATGTGCCACCCGATCAAGGCCATGGTTCGCTACGCCTCGGTTTCGGTGGCGGCTACCACGGCGGGCTGCGCTACGTCGAGGCGGCGATCCGGCCGGCCTACCACGATCTGCTCGATCCGGCGGCCGGCTATACGGCGGGGGCGCAGATCGATTTCTGCTCGCTGGTCGGGCGCTGGTACGAGGACGGCCAGACGCCCGTGCTGGAGCGTTTCGATGCGATCGGCCTGCGTTCCTTCGCGGCCCGTGACGGGTTCTTCCACCAGCCGTCCTGGAAGGTCGACACCGGCCTGGTGCGCGAGCTGGTCGGCAACGAGCGCAACGACGAGTACCACGCCTTCGTCGATTTCGGGGTCGGCGCGAGCTGGGCCCTGGGCGGGGCCGGGCTGGTCTATGCACTGATCGACGCCGACCTGCGCGTGATTGACGCCGATCCGTCCCTGGCGATCGGCCTGGGTCCGGAAGTCGGAGCTATCCTGCGCTGGGATCGTCTGGCGATCCAGCCCGGTGCCCGCTGGGGCAGCTACGTCGGTGGACTGCACGAAGACAACTGGCGCCTCGGCCTGCGCGGCAGCTTCACCGTCCACCGCGACCTGGCGGTGGGTTTCGAGGCCGCGCGCTGGCGGTCGTGGGATGTGCTGGGCGACAGCCTGGGAATACGCATCAACGCGTATTTTTGAAGACCAGCGGGCGGGGGCGCCCGCGCCCCCGGGTCAGCCCTGCAACGCGCACTCCACGCCCTCGACCAGGGCGTTCCAGCTGGCGTCGATGATGTTCTCGCTGACCCCGATGGTGCCGAAAGTGCGGCCCTTGAACTGGTGCTCGATCAGCACGCGGACCTGGGCCGCGGTGCCTTCCTTGGAGTCGACGACGCGCACCTTGTAGTCGGCCAGGTGCAGGTCGGCCAACTGCGGGTAGGTGCCGCGCAGGGCGAGGTGCAGGGCGTGGTTCAGTGCATCGACCGGGCCGTGTCCTTCGGCGACGGTCAGACGCATTTCCCCGCCGACATCGACCTTCACCGTGCCCTCGACCAGATGATCGACGCCGGTATCGGTGCCCAGGCCGTGCACGCGGTAGTGGTGCAGCTTGAACGACGGCTTCCAGGTGCCGAGGTGGCGGCGCACCAGCAGTTCGAAGCTGCCCTCGGCGGCCTCGAAGGACCAGCCGCGGTTCTCCTTCTCGACGATCTCGTCGAGCACCGCCTTCTGCAGCGCGGGATCGGACAACTGGGGATAGCGCGCCGACAGCTTGGCCTGCACATTCGACCGTCCGGACAGTTCGGAGATGAGGATGCGGCGCTCGTTGCCGACCGACTCGGGCGTCACGTGCTCGTAGGTCAGACTGTTGCGCTGCACCGCGCTGACGTGGATGCCGCCCTTGTGGGCGAAGGCCGAACGTCCGACGTAGGGCTGGTTGGCGGGGCCTACCAGGTTGATGCGCTCCCACACCGCGCGGCTCGCCTCGGTCAGGCGTACGAGATGGCCGTCCGGCAGGCAACGCTTGCCCAGCTTCAGTTCGGCATTGGCGATGACAGCGCACAGATCGACGTTGCCGCAACGCTCGCCGACGCCGTTGATCGTGCCCTGCACCTGCACGCAGCCGGCACCGACCGCGGCCAGGGTGTTGGCGACCGCCAGGCAGCCGTCGTTGTGGACATGGATGCCCAGCTTGGCATCGGGCAGGCGTGCCTGCAGGGTGCGCACGGCGGCGACGACCTGCTCGGGCAGGCTGCCGCCGTTGGTGTCGCACAGCACCAGGCGCTCGGCGCCGGCGCGATGCGCGGCTTCGACCGTCTGCAGGGCGTACTCGGGATTGGCCTTGTAGCCGTCAAAGAAGTGCTCGGCGTCGTAGAACACCGGCTTGCCAGTCGCCTGCTTGAGGAAGGCCACCGAACTGCCGATCATCGCCAGGTTGTCCTCCAGCGAGACGCGCAGCGCTTCACGCACATGCAGGTCCCAGGTCTTGCCGAAGATGCAGCAGGCATCGGCCTGCGCTGCGACCAGGGCCTGCAGATTCGGATCATCCTGCGGCAGATTCTTGGCGTGGCGGGTCGAGCCGAAGGCGGAGATCTTCGCCGTGGTCAGCTTGAGTGAGCGGACGTCACGGAAGAATGCCTTGTCCTTGTCGTTGGACACCGGCCAGCCGCCTTCGATCCATGCCACACCGAGCCAATCCAGCACCTCGGCGAGGTGCAGCTTGTCGGCCAGGCTCAGATTGACGCCTTCGCCCTGCGAGCCGTCGCGCAGGGTGGTGTCGTAGATTTCGAGATTGCTGCTCATGGAGGTGCCTTGAAATAGAAAGGGGCCCTTCGCCAGCGGCGAAAGGCCCCAGATCGGGCTTCGCGCTGCGAAGTCGGATCACGTACGGGCGATAATTCGCACCAGTTGCATGCGCGGAATGCTAGTGATCAAAATTGGGCTGCAAGGCCCAGGAAGGGGCCGGACAGCGTGATGTTCGCCTCGGCCTTCTTGCCGCCATCCTCGATCTCGACGTCGATCATGGTCTGGCGCCAGCCACCGATCACGCCGATGTTCTCCATCGGGTAGTAGGACACCTGGATCTGGCCGGTCAGGTAGCTGCCGCTGATGTCGCCAAGCGGCAGAGCGAGGCCGTGTATCATCGCTTCGACCTCGATCATGTCGAGCGGAGCGGCGTAGGCGCGCAGGGCGAGCGTCGGGAGGATGGCGCTCTCGTCGAGTTTGGTGGTGACGCCGCTGCTCTCCAGGCTGGTCATGATGGTGAGTTGGTGCGCGGCCAGACCGATTGAGAAGCCGGCGACATTGAGGGCGATCGGGGCCCAGTTCACCTCGGCGTAGATGTCGGTCAGCTCAGCCTTGGAGTTGATGGCGCCGCTGAAGTTGGTGCCGCCGAAGTTGATAGGCGCACTCAGCGTCTTCGAGCCATCGGTCTCCCAGGCCTGATAGCCGAGGAAGGCGTGGAAGTCGAAGATCGGCGTGCCGGCTGAAAGTTCTAGGTTGGGTGTGACCTCGCTGCTGTCGAGTCCGACATCAGCCATCGAGAACGAGGTGCCGGTGACGCTTTGATCGGTGTACTTGGCATCGCCCGACAGGCCGATCAGGCCGCCCGAGACCTGGGCGCGAACCCAGTAGTCCCACGATCCGCCGTCAGCCGCCATAGCGGTGCCGGCACAGGCGAGCAGGGTGATGGAGATGAGGGCGCGGGTATGCATGGGCCGGATGCTAACGCGACCCAGCCCCGAGTTCCAGCGGCAGATGGCTTGCCTGGGCGGTGCGGCTCAGGGCACGAAGCTGGGCGCTTCCTCGGTTTCAAGCTGCGACACGGTGATCTTCAGCGTCGTGCCGAGGTGGTTGTTGAGGCTGTCCTGGATGAAGGTCAGGGTGCCGCCGATCGATGACGAGCAGCTGCCGCAGGCGCCGTGGTATTGCACGATCAGTTCGTCGCTCTGCAGATCGACCAGGTCGATGCCACCACCGTCGCTGGCCAGGGCCGGGCGTACATGCTGGTCGAGCACCGTTTCGATGCGGCGTACCTTCTCGAACAGGCCGATGTCGCCCCACGGCAACTGGTCGGCGGTGTGCGGCGCATCCTTCGGCTTCTCGTAGGCCTGCACCGCCTTGGTCAGGACATAGAACGGCTTGTCGGCGTCGAGCGCCATATCGAAGGCCGGCTGGTCGCCGGAACCGCGCAGCAGCGCCTCGACCCGGCGCGGGGTGATCTCCTTGGCATCGATCAGCAGGTGGCCTACCACCAGTTCGAGCATGCCATCGTAGGCCGCCAGCAGGTCGCCGGAGGCGGCGCTGCGGAAGCGGGCGCTGGTCACCAGGCCGCCCTGATCGACGAGCAGGCTCAGGGTGATGCGCTCCGGAGCGCCTTCCGCGCCATGCGAGGCGGTGATCAGTCGGCAGCCATGGCTGACGGCATCGGCCTCGGTGAGTTCACCGGCGAAGCGCAGGGCGGCGAGACGGGCGTTGACGGCGGCTGACGGCACGGGGGTGGCTCCGCAGGGGTCGTAACGCGGCGCGTGGGGCAGTCCATGCCGCTCGCTCCACCATTGGACGCCGGCCACGACCCGCATCATGGCAGGCATGGCCATAGGCTCGATGACACCCCTCCACCAGTGCTACTACCTGGGGCAGGAGGACGTCGATCCGGTCCACATCCTGACCCAATACCTGATCCGCAACCCGCAGTACGCGCGCCAGCGCGAGGCGGCCTGTCCGGTGCATATCTATGTGGTCGCCGCCCCGGTCGTGGACCGGTTGTCGGAACCGGCGCATTACCTGCGCAAGGTCACCACCACGATCGGCGCGATCCGCGCCGCGGCGCAGGCCGTCACTGGCGAGGATTTCAGCAAGCCGCCGCCGACCCCCGAACAAGTTGCGGTGCGCAAGGCGCGCAAAGCGGCCAAGAAGGCACGCAAGACGGATCCTTGATTCACCCGTTCGGTGTTCGGCGTTCGGCGTTCGGCGTTGACGACAGTAGGTTTACATGCATCGCTGTGTTCTGACAGGGGACAGATAGAGGATTCAGGGACATCCCTGCGGAACACCGAACGTCGAACGCCGAACGCCGAACATAAAGGGGCAATGACCAACCGCTCACGCCGGCGGCGTATCCCGATATCCCATGCGCGTCTGCTTGTCGGCCAGGCTGCGCAGGTCGCCGGCGATCGATTCCATCTTTTCGCGCGTCTGCTGGGTCGAGCCGACATAGCGGCCGAGCAGGTCGAGGACCGGGGCGAGCGAGGTCTCGACCACCTTGAGGTGATGGTCGAAGACCTGGGCGTAGTACTTGGGCAGGGTGTTGACTACCTCGACCTTCGGGGCGGCGGCCTTGATCGCCTCGGCGATCTGCCCGACCAGCGCCTCGATGCGCTCGGCCTGGGCGCTGCGCGCCGCACCGGCCTCGCTTGACAGGGCCTGCTGCAGCGCGGCGATGCGTTCGCCCAGCTTGGCGAGCTGCACCACCGCCTGGCTGGCCGGGTCGTCCTTGCCGGACAGCTCCTGACGGCGGACATAGACCACGCAGATCTCGGCCCAGCGCTTGGCCTCCTCGGGCGTCTGCACGCCCAGCAGAAGCCGTAGTTTGAGCAGATTGGCCTCGGCCCCGGTGGTCAGGGTCTGGGCCTCGGCGCGGTAGTGGCCGAGGATGAGCTGATCGACCTCGGGCTCGGTCATCGCCGGCACGACACGGGCCGCGATCTTGGACATGTTGCGGTAGCTGCCCTGCAGCTTGAAGGCCGGTTCGGTGCGGTATTCGTCGGCCTGTGCCGCCGAGGCGATGTAGGTCTGGTTGACCATCAGCAGGGCGCGCTGCACGCGCATCAGCAGGCGGACCACGGCGGTGATCTCGGCCACTTCGGCGGCGGCGTAGGGGTGCTCCAGCTCGCTGCGCGCGCCCTGGTCGCCAGAGGCCAGGCGCACGAAGCGGTGCACATCCGCCTGCGGCCGGGCGAGCAGCGGCTGCAGCACCGGGTTGACCGACAGGCAGTTCTCGAGGTAGGACAGGGCGAAGGCGTCGCCGTGCGCGCCGGCCGCGTCGCCCAGGTTGTGGGTGTCGGCACGGTTGGCGAGCATGTCGGGGATGCGGAACTTCTCGCCTGATTCGGTGTAGGGATTGCCCGCCATCACCACCACGACCTTCTTGCCGCGCAGGTCGAAGGTGCGCGTGACGCCGTCCCACACGCCCTCGATCTTGCGCTGGCCGTCGCACAGGCTGATGAACTTCTGCAGGAACTCGGGATCGCAGTGCTGGATGTCGTCCAGGTACAGCATCACGTTGTTGCCCATGGCGAATGCGAGGTTGACGCGTTCGACCTCCTGGCGGGCCTGGGCGTTGGGCGCTTCGGCCGGGTCGAGCGACTTGACGCGATGGCCGAGCGCCGGGCCGTTGACCTTGACGAAGGCCAGGCCGAGGACGCTGCATACATACTCCATCAGCGTGGTCTTGCCGTAGCCGGGCGGGCTGATCAGCAGCAGCATGCCCTGGAGATCCGTGCGCCGGCCTTCGCCCAGGGCACCGATCTGCTTCGCCAGGTTGTCACCGATCAGCGGCAGGAAGACCTCATTGATCAGCTTGTTGCGCACGAAAGTGGTCAGCACGCGCGGCTTGAACTCATCAAGGCGCAGGCGGGCCTTCTCGCGTTCGACCAGTTCGCGTCGGCTGCGGGCATAGGCGCGCCAGGCCGGGACATGCGCGCTGCACAACGCGGTCAGGCGGTCGGAGAGGTCGTCGATGCGCAGGTCGAGCTTCTTCTCGACGATGCGCGGATGGCTGCCGAGCAGGCCCTCGACCACGCAGGCGGTGCGCGCCGAGACGTCCTCGCGCGGCAGGTCCGGGGCGAGCAGCAAGGCGGCGACCTCGGGCACGGCGTGCGCCAAGTGCGGCTGCTCGCGGCGGGCAAAGGCCGCGACCCAGGCGGTGGCCAGACGCGACGCGGCGAGCGGATCGGCGGCCAGTTCGCGCAGATCGTGGGTCAGCGCCTCGGTGGCGGGATTCAGCCGCTGGTGGTCGGCGAAGCGGGCCGCCAGCTCGCCGGCGTCGCCCGAACGGACGAAGCGCAGGGGGCCGGGCTGGGCCAGCTCTTCGGCCAGGTAGGTGGCGGCCTGCTCCAGCACATGCGCCGGCTGATCGGTGGCGTGTGGCCGGATCAGTTCACGGCAGTCGGCGGCGACCACCGCCAGGGCGTCGCCGTCGCCGAAGCGGCTGCGTACCAGGGCGAGGGATTGCGCCTGGCGGCGCAGGCGGTCGGCCTGGGCGCGGTCGGGGCAGCGGGCCCAGGAGATGACCGCCAGGGCGCGGGCGCTGGCGGGATGGCGCAGCAGGCCGCAGGTATCGGCGAGGTGGAGCAGGGCGCGCAGGATGAGGGCCGCATCGGCGTCGTGTACGCCGCGTTCGTAGCCCTGGTCTACGCGCCGCGTGGCGGCCTCCTGGACCATCGCGGCCAAGCCATCGCCGGCCGTACGCAGGGCGGCGATGCTCATGCCTTCGGCGCCATGCTCGGCGGCCTGCAGGATCTGCCAGGCCAGGTATTCACCGCGATACACAGTGGGGGTCTCACCTTCGACCGGCAGTTCCCAGAAGGGGCGCGTGGCGGCGAAGCCGGGGTCGGCGACGGCGCGGGCGTAGTCGGTGCCGGTGAGGTGGAAGTGCATGCGCACGCCATCGGGCGTCGGGCGCGGGATCATCACCAGATCGAGGGGGGCGCTGTTGACGCTGAAACGGTGCCGGCCGAGCTTGAGCGCCGATCCGCCGTCGAACAGCTCGCCCTTGTCGCGCACGGCGCGCATGCCGTCTTCACGCACCGCCTTCAACCGGCCTTCGAGATCGTCGGCCTTCACCTGGTCGCCGAGACCGCGCAGGTCGGCGATGATGGCGCGCACCTTGGTGATCAGCGGATCGCTGCCGAACCAGGCGTTCAGCTCATCGATTTTGGCGAAGCCCACCGCCCGACCGGCCGCCGACTGCAGGATGCGCTCGGCGGCGCGCAGCCAGCCGTCGGCGCGGCGGTTGCGCTCATCGACCAGGGCCTGGCGCTTGGCGGCGATGCGCTCGGTGACATCGACCCGGCGGTTGGCCAGTTCCGTCGCGTACTGTTCGAAGTCGGCGAAGCGGCCTTCCAGCTCCTCGACCTGGATCATCAGCTTGGCGGCGAACTCATCGCATTTCGCCGGCGAGTCGCACAGCGCCAGGGCATTGGCCAAGGCCTGTGACAGCAGGCGGTCCTGGACCGCGAAGTCGGCTGCCGCCTCCTTGGCGCCCAGTTCGTTCTTGCGGCCCGCCAGCACGGCGCGGGCGCGGTTGAGGCTGGCGTAGGTCTCGCCGATGCGTTCCAGCACGGCCGTGCGCGCCGCCGCCTCGCTGAACTCCAGGGCGTTGACGATGCCGACCAGCTGGTCGAGGCCTTCGGCGGCGCGATCGATGCGCTCCAGCACCGGCTTGGCTTCGGCGACGGCGGTCAGGGCGGCGGCGTTGGCCTCGGTGGCGGCTATCTCGGCCTGCCAGGCAGCCAGGGCCTCGGGCTTGAGCAGCAGTTCGACTGCGCCGCGCGCCAGCTCATCGGCCAGCTTGGCGAGCCGGGCGTCGAGCTTCGCCAGGCGTGCCGCATCCACGTAGCGCACGCTCTTCAGTGTCTCGGCATGGCCGCGCGCCGCGCGCACCTCGGTGAGCGGGGCGACGAAGCCCTCGATCTTCGATTTGTCGCCCAGGGCGGTGCGGCGCACCAGCTCGTCGCAGGACTTCTCGGCGGCGGTGACCTTGGCGGCGGCCTGCGCGGTCAGCGCCACCACCTTCTCGAACTCGTCGATCACCCGCTCGGCAGTACCGCGCAGCGCGTCGAGGGCGGCGCGCAGGCCGAAGCCTTCGGCGCCGGCCAGCCACGGATAGGTGTCCACGACCTTGCCGACCGCCTTGAGCAGTTCCTCGTAGATCTGGCGGTTCGGCTTCTGCGCCGCCACCAGCCGGGTGAGGTGCATGAGGTCGGATACGGCGCGCACCAGTTCGCGGTTGCCCAGCTTGGCCAGTTCGCTGCTGGCGGGCGGGGCGGTGGCGGCGGCGACATCCTCGTCGAGGAAGGGGGTCTGCCAGATCTGCAGGGCGTGGACGCGGGTCGGTTCGGGTTCGGCCCGCAGCACCACCAGGCGACCGTCGGGCAGGCGGCAGTACGACGAGCAGGTCACCGGTGTGGCGACCTCGCGCGTGATCAGGTTGTACTGCAGGATGATGTAGGTGCCGCTGTCGCGCCGGTAAAAGACGTAGGCGACGTCCTCGCCGTTGGGGGCGCGGAAAGCGCGCTTGAACTCCATGCCGGCCGCGTCGATCGGGAAGATCTTATGCGTGCCGGTCGAGAGGTAGTAGCCGCCCGGGAAGACCAGGCCGTGGCCCTCGGGCAACTGCTGGCAGGACAGGCCGATGGCGTCGATACGCACCGCTTCATGGGTGGCTCGGTTGTACACGACATGGCGCCAGGCCGCCTCGCGGTAGGGGCGGACCTTCAGCAGGATGCACGACGGCAGGACGGCGTAGTGGATCTCGGCGTCGTCGAGTCCCTGGGTCGGGTCATCGACCGGTTCGGCGAAGATGCCGCTGCCGGTCGAGGTGTTGTCTTCGATCTTGATGGTGAAGTCGCCGCCCACGCACTCGACGAAGATCTCGTCGCCGATGTTGATGTGGGGATGCGCGCCCTGGATGTGCTGCTCGCGAGTGGTGCGCGTCCAGGCGAAATCGTGTGAGACCGGAAAGACGTAGTCGCGCTCGCCGCGGTTGTCGATGTAGCGTGGCGCCTCGTCGGCCCCGCGCCCGGTCAGTCCCCAGCGCAGCACGCGCATGTCGGAGATGCGCGAACCGGTCTGGAAGGCGGCCAGCATCAGCCGGTCGGTGCGCCGCAGATGCAGCAGCCGGGCGTCCTTGTAGTACTGGAAGACCTCGCTGAAGTCCTTGACGAAGCCAGCCTCGGCGAGCAGTCGGGGCGCGTGCTCGGGGTCGAGGTTGACGACGTTGGTCCCGTCGTCGCGCAGTTCGGTGAACACATCCGCCACCGACACCTGGCTCTTCAGGCCCATGAACACCTGGTAGCCGAGCAGCAGCCGGTCGCCGACATTGACGATGTCGCGCGGGATGCAGTTGTGTTCGGTGCGCACCCGGGCGCTGGCCAGCAGCCGTACGCTGACCCCGCCGAACAGTTCGAGCCGGCGCGCATTGAGCTGCTGCGCCGATGTGGCCAGGCCCTTGCCCTGCTCGTCGAGCCGGGCGCGGACGACCTCGAAGGTGCCTTGGTCGATCTCGGTCATTGCCACTTAGCTTTGAGCTTGGAGCTTGGAGCTTTGAGTCCAAATGCCGCAGTTCGGCGTTCGGCGTTCGGCGTTCGGCGTTGATCGCACGTGAGATACAGCGTCGGTCTGACATCACCCCCCGGGTGAGTCTCCCCAAACCGTGTTTTCCCCGCAAGTCCTTGCGGAACGGCGAACGGCGAACGGCGAACGGCGAACCAAATGCGTTGTTTAGGTTGAGTCCGCATGCGCATCACAGGCTGTGCTGTTTCATGACGGCGAGGATGCGCTGTTCGACCACGGGCGAAGGCTTGGCCATCAGCGCCTTGCGCGTGATGTTGCCCAGCACGCGCTTCTCATCGGCGTCCACAACCCCGTCGCGCAGCGCGAGGCCGAGCAGGAAGTTCAGTTCGGCCAGATCCATCTGCCCGTCGTCGGTGAAGACGCGGATGGAGGAGTAGGCGATCTCGATGTGGCTCTTGGGCGTGGTCATGTGGTCTTCCTGCGTGTGTTCTGCGTTCTGCGGACTCAAAGCTCCAAGCTCTAAGCTCAAAGCTATGTTGTGTTCTGCGTTCTGCGGACTCAAAGTCTGCGGACTCAAAGATCCAAGCTCTAAGCTCAAAGCTGTGTTGTGTTCTGCGTTCTGCGGACTCAAAGCTCCAAGCTCTAAGCTCAAAGCTATTTGAGCAGTCCCAGTTCCTTCGCCTTCCCCATCAGTTTGCTCACGACGGCCGGGTCCTTGCCGGCCGTCACCTTGGCCAGGGCCCCGGCGATGCCGAGGTTGGCGAGGTCGCCGCTGGAGATGCCGGAGAGGATCTCCTTCAGGTCGTCGGGCAGACTGCGGCCGTCGTGCAGGTATTCCTTGCCGACCGTCTGCAAGACATCGCTGTGATCGACCGTCGCATCGATGCGCTTGCCCATCGACACCGCATCGACGAAGCGGTCGAAGAACTGGCCGTCGCCGCCGACGATCTCGATCTTCGCCTTGCCCAGGCTTTCGCCCAGGACCTTGGCACGGGCGTGCGCGATCTGCACTTCGGCGTCGATCTGCACCTTCTTGAGCGAGACCTCCTGCTCGAGCTTGATACGGAACTCCTCGTGCTGGCGGGTCTCGCCGGTCAGCTTGGCCATCGCCAGCGCCTTCTCGGTCAAACCCTTCGACTCGGCCAGCATGCGGTTCTCGACCGCGCTGGCGTCGGCTTCGCCCTGGCGCTGGGTGGCGTCGGCGTGCGCGACATCGACCGCGACCCGGGCCAGGCCCTGCTTCTTCTCGGCCTCGGCCTTGGCCTCCATGATGCGGGCCTCGACGTTGCCGAGCTTTTCGGCGGCGATCGCGTCCGCTTCCTTGACCTTGGCGGCGGCAAGGCCGTTGGCGGCGGCTTCGGCCTGACGGCCTTCGGCGCGGCGGATCGCGGCCAGCGTCTCCTTCTCGGCCGCGGTCTGCTCGGCTTCGGCCAGGGTCAGCTTCTCCTTGGCGTGGAAGGTGGCGGCGGTGGCGGAGGCCTCGGCCTGCTTGACCTCCTTGATGCGGATCTGCTCGGCCTGCTGCTCGGCGTTGATCACCGCGGCGTCCTTGGTGCGCTGCGCCTCCATGACCAGGCGGACGCTCTTGATGCGCTCCTCCTCCTCGGCCACGGTGCGTTCGACGGCGACGCGTTCGCGGATGACCTCGGCGATCGCCTTGCGCTCCTGGGCGATGATCTTCTCCTTCTCGATCTCGGAGAGTTCGACGGCGCGTTCGCGCGCGACCTGTTCGAGGTGGCGCTCCTTCTGGATGCGCTCGTTCTCGACCATCACCGCGCCTTCGCGGTTCTTGCCCGCCACCTCGATCTCGCGGTGGGCGACCTGCTTCTTGACCTCCAGTTCCTGCTCGACCTGGATGCGCGTCTCCTCCGAGCGGCGGTGCTCTTCAGCCTCGACCTTGGCCTGCTCGGCAGCCTCGCGCGCCCGGCTGGTGCCGATCTCGCGCGCCTGCTTGGCTTCGGCCTCGGCCTGCTGGCGTTCGAGGGCGAGGATCGCCTCGCGCGCCTCGACGTCCTGCTTCTTGATCGTCTTCTGCGCCTCGCGCTCGATGTCATTGGCCTTGACGCGCTGCGAAGCGGTCAGCTCGATGATCTTCTTACGACCTTCGGCATCGAGGATGTTGTCGGGGTCGAGCAGTTTCAGCGGGGTCTGCTCGAGGTAGTCGATCGCCACGTCTTCGAGGCAGTAGCCGTTGAGATCGCGGCCGATGACCTTGATGATCTCCTCTTTGAACTGGTCGCGCTCGTTATAGAGCTGCACGAAGTCGAGGCGCTTGCCGACCGTCTTGAGGGCTTCCGAGAACTTGGCCTGGAAGAGGTTCTCCAGCGTGCCGCGGTCGGAGGCGCGGGCGACGCCGACCGTGGTGGCGACGCGGATGACGTTGTCGGCGCGGATGTTGTCCTTGCAGATCAGGCCGTTGATGCCCTTGCGGTCGACCTCGATGGTCTTGACCGAGATGTCCATGATCTCGGCCTTGTTGATCACCGGCACGACGATCGCGCCGCTGAACGAGACGGCCGGCTCGGAACGCAGCGCCGAGTTGATGATCAGCACCTGGCCCTGCTCGACCATGCGGTAGAAGGCCTTGATGGCCATGAGCAGGAACATCAGCGCCAGGAAGATGACGACGATGACCGGTAGCCAGAACCCGAAGAACGAGTTGCTGGCGGATGCAGCAGCCTCTTCGGCAGGCAGCACGGCGGCCAGGGTGAGGATGGCGAGGGTGCGCGGCAGCATGGCTGACTCCGGGGTCACTGGGCGGAACGGATGGGAGGGGTCGGCGGCGATTCGGCCGGCGGCGTCACCGCGTCGGATTCGGCGATGAATCCGGGGCGGGTATGGGGCAGGGGGGCGATGCGGTAGACCCCGGCGGCGCGGTCGTAGTCCATGACCACGGCCTGTTCGCCGCGCTTGAGCTGGTTTACCGGATCGCTGATCACATTGAGGATCACATCCTCGCCGCTCGGACGGTCGTAGCGGGCGGTACCGAACCGCGCATCGACAGTGGAACTGGTAACCTCGACCATCTTGCCGACCAGATC
>JAIFND010000202.1 GCA_020047915.1 bacterium
CCGGCGCATCCGCCTGGCATCGACTTCACCCACCCGCGCATCCGCGACAGCGATACCATCCTCGACATGAAGGAGACGCCGAAGTCGGTGACGATCTATGGCGCTGGCGTGATCGGTTGCGAATACGCGTCGATGTTCAGGAATCTGGGCATCAAGGTCAACCTGATCAACACCCGCGACCGCCTGCTGTCCTTCCTCGATGACGAGATCGTCGATGCGCTGGCCTACCATCTGCGCGACCAGGGCTGCCTGGTGCGCCACAATGAAGAGGCCGAGCGGGTCGAGACCACCGACGATGGTGTCGTGCTCCACCTCAAGTCGGGCAAGCGACTGCTCACCGATGTGCTGCTGTGGGCCAACGGCCGTGCCGGCAATGTCGAGGACCTCGGCCTGGAGACGGTCGGCCTGAAGGCCAACAGCCGCGGCCAGCTGCCGGTCGATGACCACTTCCGCACCGCCGTCCCGAGCATCTGGGCGGTCGGCGACGTCACCGGCCCGCCCAGTCTGGCCAGCGCCGCCTACGACCAGGGGCGTTCGGCCGCCTGCCAGATCACCGGCGAGGGCGCCTGCGACCGCAACCTCGGGCGCATGGTGCCGACCGGCATCTACACCAGTCCCGAGATCAGCTCGATCGGCCGCACCGAGCGCGAGCTGACCGAGGCCAAGGTGCCCTACGAGATCGGCCATTCGCTGTTCCGCAGCCTGGCGCGCGCCCAGATCGTCAATCAGACGGTCGGCATGCTGAAGATCCTGTTCCACCGCGAGACGCACGAGATCCTCGGCATCCACTGCTTCGGCTACCAGGCGACCGAGATCATCCACATCGGCCAGGCGGTGATGAGCCAGCCGGCGCCCAACAACACGATCAAGTGGTTCGTCAGCAACACCTTCAACTACCCGACCATGGCCGAGGCCTACCGGGTGGCGGCGCTGAACGGGCTGAACCGGCTGTTCTGACACGGCGTCGGCCCATGCCGCCATCCCCCAAAGACCGCCTCGCGGAACTCTACGCCCAGGCCGACCGTGCCGAGCTGGCGCAGGCAGGGCAGGCATTTCTCGAGGGCAACCTCAAGATTCGTGCGCGCAAGCACACCCGGCGCTTCTGGTTCGTGTTCGCCGTCGCCGTCATCATCCTGACGGCCCTCGGCGGCTACGTCATCATGGGCCTGCTGGAACGCACCCGCGAGTCCGCCGCCCGCTTCGAGCATGGGCGGACCGAACGCCTGGAGCGCCTGGCGCCAGAGTGACCCTCGACAGGGCAATTTACACAGAGAACCAGAGCTACCAGAGGCCGAAGCAAGGCTTAGCACGAATTCTTGGGTTTGCCGGCGCGGTGCATATCGATGCATCCTGCAGGGGCTTTTCCTCTCTGGTCCCTCTGGTGCTCTGTGTGAACCCTATTGCCGGGTTGAGGGTGCCCGTCACTCGACGGTCAGCTGCCCAACATAGTCGCTGAGGATCTTGCGCTTGGCGGCGATGTCGGCGGCGAGGGCCTCGTCCTGCTGGCGCAGCTGGTCGAGGCGCGTCTCCTGCTCGTTGAGCTTCACCAGCAGGCGCTTGCCGTAGTCGCTGCCCTGGTTGACCGAGCCGAGGTTCCTGCGGATGCGCTCCTGGTCCTCGGTGATGGCGCGGATCTGGTTCTGGTTCTCCTCGCGCGCGCGCTCGGATGCGCGCCAGTTCTCGACGTGGACGCGCACCTTGATCAGTGCGTCCTTGAGCGCCGGCTTGAGGTCGGGGCCCTGCAGCCACACCGCGATCTGATCGCTGTCGCCGTCGAGCAGCGCCACCGCCTCGTTCCACAGCATGCGCTCGGTCACCGCCAGTTCGGCCTTTGTGCCGGCGGGCACTGCGACCTTGAAGCGGTAGAGCTGATCGGTGGTCTCCAGCGCGGCGGGCGTCTCGTGCAGCGCCCAGCCGCCGCCGGCGCGCGGGTGCTCGATGATCAACTGCTTGGCGACATCGGCTTGGTTGTCGGCGAGGTAGGTGCGACCCTGCAGGCTGACCACCTGGATCTGGAGCACGCCCTTGACGATCTTGGCCAGGGTGCGGTTCTGCTGGCTGCGCTCGCGCTCGCTGTCGATGATCAGGCGCTGATCGACGGCGAAGCTGATCAACCGCACCTGACCGGGAGGCAGGGCGGTCAGCTGCGCGTCGCCGGCGTAGGTGCCGTCATCGTACACCGTCACCGGGCCGGGCGACAGGTGCAGGCCGGTGGCGTTGGTCAGGCGCGCGCCGGACAGCGGATTGCGCGGCAGCACGGCGCGGTTGTAGATCGACACGCGCTCGACCGGGATGTCCGAGCCGATGAAGGGGATCATCGCGCTGCGCTGGCGCGGGATCGACACCTTGCCGACATCGTAGGTGAACAGCTCGCCGACCCCGGCGGCGGCCTGGGTGGCGACCTGGATCGAGCCGACCGCGTTCCACGAGGCTTGCGGTTCGCCGGGCGCGGCGTCGGCGGCGGTCTCCATGGCCATCGGTGCGGGTGCGGCGGCCGGCATCGCCATCATCTTGGCGCGGCGCGATTCCTCCCGCTGCGGCTTGGCCACCATGACCTTGCCCTCGCCCGCCATGCCACCGCCGTAGGCCACCGGCTTCAACCCGGCCTGCAGCTCGGTCGCCACCTCGGGGCGCTGGGCGTAGAGCGGCCGGTAGAGGTCCTGCACGAAGCTGATCGGCCGGCCGCTGACCAGGGTCAGCTTGACGTCGTTCCAGTCGCTTTCGGTCGGGTTCTCGACGATCGCCCAGGCTTGGGCGTGGGCCTTGTCCTTGCCCATCAGCAGGCGGTAGCTCGCCTTCCACACCGGCGCCTCGCTGACGTAGGCCAGGCGCACGCGGCGTTGGCCCTGGCCGGTGAACTGCAGCGACACCGGCTTCTTGTCCTGGTCGCGTGCCGCGGCCAGCGCGGCGAGGGCCTTGGCCAGCTCGGCGCGCAACTGCGGGTCGGTCGGCTTCACTGCGCGCACATCGGCGAGGGGCAGCGGACGGATCGCGCCGCCCTCGACGATGTTGACCACCCAGCTGGCGACCGTGCCGCCGTTGTTGGGCAGCACCTGGGTGCGCTGCTCGCAACCCAGCACGGTGCCCTCGACCGTCGCGTCGAGGATCTGCACCTGGACGTTGGCGCCGCGCAGTTGGTTGAGCAGCCCGGCGAGGGGCGGGTTGCCGCTGACATCGACCTGGAAGCTCTTCAGCGTCTTGTCGAGCGGATCCTGCGAGGGATAGCCGACCGCGCCCACCTTGCCGCCGTCGAGGTCCTGCAGGACCAGCGACTTCAGCACGTCGTTGATCTGGTTGGTGCGGAAGCGCAGCTCGGCGGTGGCGTTGCCCTCGACCTTGGCGCTGTGCTCGAACCAGCCGACGCCGCTGGAGAACAGGGTCACCGAGGCGACGGGCAGGTCGGCTTCGCCGGCCGGGCAGAGGGCGGCGAGGACGAGGAGGGAGGTCGAGGCGAGGCGCATGGCAGGGTTCCTTGACCATCCTACGGATGGGTGCGGCGGATCTTAGCCGCCGGTCTGCGGATTGCCACGCCGAGCGGGTCGGATAGGAAGCCCCTCCCATGTCCAAGCGCGTCGAGAATGCCATCGAGTACAGCGTCTTCGCCAGCCGCTGGCTGCTCGCCCCGCTGTACGTCGGCCTTATCGCCGGGCAGATCTGCTTCAGCTACACTTTCTTCCATGAGCTGTGGCACCTCGCTACGCATCTCGGTTCGCTGAACGAACGCGATGTCGTCACCATCCTGCTTGGCCTGGTGGACATGATCATGGTCGCCAACCTGGTGATCATGGTGCTGATCGGCGGCTACGCGACCTTCGTCTCGAAGCTTGATCTCGATGACGAGAAGGACCGGCCGGAATGGCTCGACCACATCGACCCGGGCACGCTCAAGACCAAGCTGGCCGGCGCCCTGGTGTCGATCTCGGGCATCCACCTGCTGCAGTCCTTCAACGACCTGTCCAAGGACGGCCATGTCGTCGATCACGCCAAGATCGGCTGGCAGGTCGGCATCCATGTCGCCTTCATCATAACCACCCTGATGCTGGCCTGGTCAGACCTGGTGTTCGAGCGCAAACTGAAAATGGCGCACGAGAACGACAAAGCCCGCGGAAACCACTGAAACGAAAGGTCCAGCCATGCTCAAGCACAACTCCTACTTTGACGGCAAGGTCCAGTCCCTGGGCTACGAGCGCCACGGCCGCAAGCAGACCGTCGGCGTCATCGTCCCCGGCGAGTTCCAGTTCACCACCGACGGCGCCGAGCGCATGACCGTGGTCAACGGCGAGCTGCAGGCGCGCATCGCCCCCGGCGCCTGGGTCGTGTACCCTGCCGGCACCAGCTTCGAAGTCCCCGCCAAGACGACCTTCGGCGTCAAGGCCAGCGCCCCCAGCGCCTACTGGTGCGAATTCATCTGACCGTAGCGCCGACCGTAGCGCCGACCGTAGCGCCGACGCGGACTTCAGTCCGCCGATTGCCCCGCGGCCGCCTGAAGCCGGCGCTACTCCGGCGGCTGATTCCCAATTGTCCACGCCAGCCTGTCCGCCGCATAGCGGCAGAAGTCGCGCGGCGTGGACAGCACCGATTTCCAGCCGTTGACCGCAGTCGCCTGTTCGCCGGCGCTGCGCTTCCACCAGCCTTCGATATCGCGCTGCACATCCTCGCGCCGGCTGTCGAGCTGCAGCTGGGCGCTCCACAGCACCGCGCCGTCGTGGCAACTGACCAGATGCACCGAGGCGCCGAGGCTGACCGGATGGAAACCGTCGAAATGCTCGATGCGGCCGATCACCACCGCATCGCAGCCGGTGGCGTCGCGCACCGCCAGCAACGCATCGACCGGCACCTTGCCCTCGTGCAGGTCGGGCAGCTGCAGGCTGGCAGCGCGTTCGGGACCGACCAGCACCACCTCGTGGATACCCAGGGCGCGCAGGCTGGCGGCGGTGGAGGGGGACAGCTCTGCCGCGCCTTTGCCGACCTTCTCGGCCAGGACGAAGGGCAGCACCGCGACCCGCAACGCCTCGGCGGCGCGCGGCGTGGTGTGCCAGGCGACCGAGCCGGGCGGCGCGGCCGGGAACGAACGGAACGGGTTGCGCGACAGGTCGGCGCAGCCGGCCAGGGCCAGTGCCGTGAGGCAGATCAGGAGATGGCGCATCAGTGGTGCCCTTCGCCGGAGGCGGCTGGTGCGGCAGCGGGGGCCGGCTTGGCAGGCGTGGTCGGCGGCTTGGGGTGCGGCCGGTCGTCGCTGCGGCCGTCCAGGGCGCGGGCCGATTCGCGCGCCTCGTCCTGCAGTTCGAGCAGCTGGGTGGTCTGGCCGGGCGCCAACTTCAGCAGCTTGGCGGCGAAGCGGAACTGCTCGCGCTCGGCCTTGAGCCGTTGCAGTTCGCTGGCGGTCAGCTGGGCGAGCAGGCCGTCTGCCTTGCTGCGCGCCTCGCTCAGCGCCTGCTGCGCCGTCACCAGGGCGTCCTTGGCGTAGGACAGGTCGCCGGCCTGTTCAGACAGCGAGCGGCCCTGGTCGCGGGCGCTGGCGAGTTCGCGGGTCAGCTCGGTGACGCGCTGATCGCGCGCCACGATCCGCGCCTCGGCGTCGGCCAGTTCGCGCTCCAGCCGGCGCAGGCGGTCGAGCGGCGGTTCGCCGCCCTGCTTGCCCTCGACGCGCAGCAGGCTGCCCTCGCGGTAGGCGCCGCGGCCCTTGCCGAGATCGCGCTCGAGCTTGGCGATCTGCGCCTCGAGCGCGGCGAGATGGCGATCGAGTGTCTCGGCTTCGGGACTGGTCGGCGGCGGCCCGGCCTTGCCCGGCCCGGCGCCGCTGCGCGGACCGCGCAGGTAGGGCGTGCAGGCGGTCAGCAGCAGCGCCATCAGGATCAAGGCAAGGATCTGTACCGTTCGGCGTTCGGCGTTCGGCGTTCGGCGTTCCGAGACGCCGGCCGACAGGCCTGATCGTGGACTGGAGTCCGCTACTTCTTGCGTCCTGCGGGACACCGAACGCCGAACGCCGAACGCCGAACTGTGCGTGTTCATGGCAGGCGCTCCGGGGCCTTGGCATCGGTCGGCATGAGATCGCGCGCGCCCAGCGAGGCGCGCAGGCGTTCCTGCAGGGCCGACAATTCGGAACCGGCGCGTGGCAGGCGCAGAACGCGGGCCGACAGCTCGAACAGCGCACGTTCGGCCTCCAGGCGCGCCAGCTCGCTGGCCGACTGGCGTTCCTTGGCGGCGGCGGTCTCGCGCCGCGCCGCAGCCAGCTCGTCGGCGGTGGCGGCGAGCTTGGCATCTACCGCACCCACCTCGACCAGTTTGGCCTCGGCGGCCTCGCGCGCCGCCTGGCTCTCGGCGAGCTGCCGGCGGGTGGCGAGCAGGGCCTCGTTCGCCTCGTTGGCGGCCGCTTCGGCACGGTTGGCGCGCTCGCTGGCGATGGCGGTCTCGGCGCTCAGGCGGTCGAGGCG
This sequence comes from bacterium, assembly GCA_020047915.1. Classification (GTDB taxonomy): domain Bacteria; phylum Planctomycetota; class UBA11346; order UBA11346; family UBA11346; genus UBA11346. The sequence continues at coordinate 6,435 of JAIFND010000202.1, forward strand.
CTCGAGCACGCCCTCGCTGCGCGCCGGGTCGCGCGAAAGCATCGCGGCGGTGGCGCTGGCCCGGCCCTCTTCACGCTTCTCCAGGCCGGCAAGCCGGCCGGCGATCTGTTCGCGCGCTTCGCGTTCGGCGTTCAGGCGGGCCTGGCTGGCGCGCTCGGCCTCGGTGCGTTCGGCGCTCAGGCGTTCGAGGCGGCGCTGCAGCTCCTGCTGGAGGGTGGTCAGAGCGTCGATCTCGACGCGCAGGCGGTCTCGTTCGGCCAGGGCGTCGCGGGTGCGGGTGCTGATCGCCTCGCGCTCGCTGGCGACTGCGGCGAGGGCGGCCTCGCCACCCAGCGACTTGGCGGCGGCCAGTTCGGCGGCCTGCGCCCGTTCCGACTCGGCGAGGGTCCGACGCAGCCCGGCCTCGGCCTCGGCGATGCGCGCATCGGCGGCGCGCCGGGCTTCGGCCAGTTCGGAGTCGTGACGGGAGACGGCCTCGGCAAGGAGGCGCTGGTACTGCTCGCGCAGCGTGGCGAAGCGCTGCTCGTCGGCGGCATCGCCACCCGCAGCTGGGGTCGTCGGGGCCGGCTCGGCCAGCGAGGTCAATTCGCGCACCCGGTCGGCGGGGGCGGGGGGATCGGCGGCATCGGTCAGCGCGATGACCCGGGCCACGGCGCGACCCTTGGCCGGCACGTCGGTCACCTGGATCATGCCTTTGATGCGCGCGCCGTCGGCGCTCAGCACGCGGTAGGGGGTGCCTGGCTCGGCGGCGGCCCCGCCATCGAGCGTGAACTCGACCAGGGTGCGCCCCTCGACTGCGGTCACGGTGGCGACCAGGCCGGTGGTCGCCACCGGTTCAGCGGCCTGCTGCTTGGGTGTGGAGGCCGGTTCCGGCGTCGCGGCGGCAGGGCGTGGTCCGCCACAGGCGCCCAAGAATGCGACACAGGCGGCGAGAGTCGGGACGAGGATGCGGCGTGGCATGGTAGGAGATTGGTGAAAGCACCCCCCGTGCCAGAGGTTGCGGGGGGCCAGGCCGTCCAACCCCACGTTGGCCTCGACCCTGGGCCTGGCGGCAATCAGAAACCATAGTCCGATCAATGACTTACACGACCGGTCTGGGATTGCCGCGGGTATTGCCGCGGCGGGGCGGCTCCTACACTCCTGCGATCCACTGGAAGACCGCGCGATGAACCAGCCGAATCCGAACGACAAGCCCTCTGCCGACTATGGCGTCGATGCCATCCAGGTGCTCGAAGGCATGGCTGCGGTGCGCAAGCGGCCGGGCATGTACATCGGCGATCCGGGCGCGCAGGGGCTCTACCAACTCGTTTGGGAAGTGGTGGACAACTCGGTCGACGAGGCTCTCGCCGGGTTCTGCTCGGAAGTCACCGTCACCGTCCACAAGGACGAGTCGCTGAGCGTCGGCGACAACGGGCGCGGCATCCCGGTCGCGCCGCATCCGTCGTCGGGCAAGAGCACGCTCGAGGTCGCGCTGACCGTGCTGCACGCGGGCGGCAAGTTCGGTGGCGGCGCGTACAAGAAGTCGGGCGGCCTGCACGGCGTCGGCGTGTCGTGCGTCAACGCGGTCAGCGAGTGGCTGATCGCCGACGTGCACCGCGACGGCAAGCACCACCGCATGCACTTCGCGCGCGGCGAGGCGACCACGCCGCTGCAGGTCATCGGCGACAGCGACCGCCGCGGCACCAGCATCCACTACAAGCCGGATCCGGCGGTGTTCGGATCGAACACGATCTACAGCTGGGACGTGATCGCCACGCGCCTGCGTGAACTGGCCTTCCTCAACTCGGGCGTGCGCATCGTGCTGACCGACGAGCGCTCCGAGGGGCGCAGCGAGGTGTTCTGGTCCACCGACGGTCTCGCCGGCTTCGTGCGCTTCCTCAACCAGGGCAAGCAGAACCTGCACGATGTCGTGCACATCGTGAAGACCACCGAGGACAACATCGACCTCGAACTGGCCCTGCAGTACAACGACGGCTACGACGAGCACGTGCTGTGCTTTGCCAACAACATTCGCAACCGCGATGGAGGCGCCCATCTCGAAGGCTTCAAGACCGCGCTGACCCGCGAGTTCAACACCTACGCCAAGGATGCCGGGCTGGTCAAGGGCGACCGCCCGCCGACCGGCGAGGATCTGCGTGAAGGCCTGTGCGCGATCATGTCGGTGAAGCTGTCCGATCCGAAGTTCTCCAACCAGACCAAGGACAAGCTGATCAACGGCGAGGTCGCCGGCATCGTCAGCAGCCAGCTCGGCGCGGCGCTGAAGGATCACCTGCAGGAGAATCCCAAGATCGCCAAGCTGCTGGTGCAGAAGGCGATGGCGGCGATGGAGGCGCGCGAGGCGGCGCGCAAGGCGCGCGAACTGGCGCGCAAGAACCGCAAGTCGATGCTGTCGAATGCCGGCATGCCGGACAAGCTGCGCGACTGCGAGAGCCGCGATGTGCACGAGACCGAGCTGTACCTGGTCGAGGGTGATTCGGCCGGTGGTTCGGCCAAGCGCGGCTCGGACGCGCGCGTGCAGGCGATCCTGCCGCTGAAGGGCAAGATCATCAACGTCGAGAAGGCGCGCATCGACAAGGTGCTGGGCCACAGCGAGATCTCGGCCCTGGTGACGGCGCTGGGCACCTCGATCGGCGACGAGTTCAATCTCGCCGAGCTGCGCTACGGCAAGATCGTCATCATGACCGACGCCGACGTGGACGGCAGCCACATCCGCACGCTGCTGCTCACCTTCTTCTTCCGCCAGCTGCCCAAGCTGATCGATGCCGGGCACATCTGGGTCGCGCAGCCGCCGCTCTACAAGGTGACGCGCGGCAAGCACGAGGAGTACGTGTTCAACGCCAAGCTGCTCGACGCCGAGATCCTGCGTCTGGGTACGCGTGATGCGGTGCTGGCCGATGTCGCTGGCGGCCGCGAGTTCACCGCCAATGCGCTGAACGACCTGGTCGAGGTGCTGACCGGGTTCGAGGAGCACGAGCACGCCTTGGCGTTCAAGGGCCTGACCCTCAACGAATACCTCGCGCTGCGCGATGGCGCCGGCCACCTGCCGCTCTACCAGTTGCGCCGTGGCGAGGACATCAGCTATCTCGCCGATGTCGCTGCGCTCGACGCCGCCCTGGCGCGCGGCGCGCTGCCCGGTCCCGACGGCCAGGCGCCGATCCTGCCCGAGATCATCGAGTTCGCCGAGCGTGAGCCGATCGAAGCCTCGATCGCCGCCCTCGGTCGCCTGGGCTTCGCGCCTGAGTGGCTGGCCGACGCGCCCGGCCGCGAGCCGAACTTCCGCCTCTCCGACGCCAAGGACGAGCGCCGCCTCGGCAGCCTGCTCGACATCCTGCCGGCGGTGAAGGAGTTCGGTTCGCGTGGCCTCGACATCCAGCGCTACAAGGGTCTCGGTGAGATGAATCCCGAGCAGCTGTGGGAGACCACCATGGATCCGACCCGGCGCAGCATGAAGCGCGTGACCATCATCGATGCGATCGAGGCCGAGCGCATGTTCGCCACCCTGATGGGCAGCGACGTCGGCATCCGCCGCGACTTCATCGAGCGCCACGCGCTGGCGGTGGCGAAGAAGATCGATGTCTGATCCTAAACGCAGTATTTCACACTGAGAACCAGAGCCACCAGAGGTCAAGACAAGGATTTGCACGATTTCTCGGGTTCACCCCGACGGTGAATGTCGATGTACCCTGCAAAGTCTTTCCCCTCTGGTCACTCTGGTGCTCTGTGTGACTACTATCGCCGGGTTTAGGCTGATACCTGCCCGATTCACAGGAGACGCAGAGGCGCAGAGATTCGAGGAGAATGCGGCCACCGGTCACCTCGCCCGCTGGGTCATCTGTCTTCCTCAGCGAGGCTCTGCGTCTCTGCGCCTCCTGTGAAAGCCGCGCCTCGGCGGGCTGATCTAAGCCAGCAGCCCTAAGAGCGCGTCGCACGCAGCTTGTTCATCGCCTGCCGTCTCCCCGGCCGCCTGCAAGCGATCGACGATCGCCTTGCGTAGCAAACCTCGGCCGCTGGCGATGCGGCGGTGGCAGGCGCCCAGTGACAGATCCAGGCGCTGCGCGATCTCGCGCACACCCAGGCCTTCATGCAGGTGCAGTCGCGTCGCCTCACAGGTCGCGACATCCGTCCAGCCGGCGAGGTCGCGCCAGGCGTCGGCGATCACCGCCGCGGCCCACGCGCGATCCATCGCCGTGCCTTCTTCGGGCGGGATCTCTGCTGCGCCGGCCTCCGGGCGCAGCCGGCGCAGGGCGTTGCGCGCCTGGTTGAAGGCAACGGTCATGACATACCAGCGGAAGCGGCTGCCTGCGCCCGGCTTCGCCCGCGCCAGCACCTCGGGATGTTCGGCCAGCCAGGTCAGGGTCTCTTGCACCACGTCATCGATGCGCCGGTCGCGCACCGCCTCGGGCAGTTTCATCGCCAGGTAGCGCGCGATCGGTTCGGCGTAGAGCGCGAGCAGCGTGCCGGTCGCGTCCGGGGCGCCGACCAACGACCAGCGTGTGGCAGGGAAATCACCGGTCATGGGGAATCGGAAGGGGCTGGAAGCTGGAGGCTGGAAGCTGGAGGCTGTGCTGCGCTAGGGGTTACAGAAGTTGCAAGCCTCATCCGACCGGTGCTTGGGTCATCTGTTGCTGACTCCTTGTTCTTCGATCCTCCAGCCTCCAGCCTCCAGCCTCCAGCCAGCTGTGAGGTGAACATCCTGAGTACGAGATGCCGTTGCACCTTGCCCAGTGCGGTGCGCGGCAGGGCATCGATCAGCAGCCAGCGGCGCGGTCGCTTGAAGCCGGCGAGACGCGTGCTGATCCACTCGTCCAGTTCTGCGATAGCCAGAGGTTGGCGTGCGACCACGGCGGCAGCCACGCTTTCGCCCCAGGCCGCATCCGGCACACCGACCACGCACACCTCGCCAATCGCCGGATGCTGGGCGAGAACGCCCTCGACCTCCGGCGCCGCGACATTCTCGCCGCCGCTGACGATCAGTTCGGGGCGGCCGTCGCGCAGCTCGCCGAGGTCGCCGGTCGCGTGCCACTCGCCGGCCGGTTCCAGCACGCCGTCGCGTTCGTAGCCGTCGAAGCGCATCGCTCCGCCCACCTCGACACGACCGTCGCTGATGCGCAGGCGTACGCCGGGCAGCGGAACACCATCGAGGGTCGTCATGCTGCCCATCTCGGTCAGCCCGTAGGTCTCGCGCACCGGCCAGCCGGCCGTCCGCGCCCGTTCAGCGAGTTCACAGGACAGCGGACCGCCGCCGGTTAGCGCGATGCGCAGGCGCGCCGGCGGGGCGATGCCGGCCTCGACCAGCCGGAGCAGCTGCGTCGGCACGATGCTGGTGCCGGTGGCGGCGGGGCCGGGCGTGGATTCGAGCAGCGCAACGCGCGCAGCCCGGCCATGATCCCGCCGACATGATCGAGGGGCAGCGGCAGCGACCAGCGGTCGTCGGGACGCAGCTCCAAGGCCGCGATATGCGCCGCGAGGGCGGCATCGATGCAGACTGGACCGAGGCGTGCCGCCTTGGGTGCGCCGGTCGTGCCCGAGGTGAACAGCACCAGGCTGCCGCGCAGCGGCGCGGCGTCGGCGGGAAGTCCGAGAAAATTATCCGGGATCGCCGTGCAATCCGTCGTCGCAGCCAACGGATGCCCGGCATCGGCGATCGCCAGCCGGGTTGCTGCGCGGTCGTGCAGTACGCGTAGTTCGTCAATGGCCAACCGGCGATTCAGCGGCACCAGGGTCAAGCCGAGGCGCAGCCCCGCCGCCAGCAGCGGCAGGATCGCCGGCCGGTTCAGCCAGCCGCAGGCCACGCGGTCGCCGGGGCGCAGGCCAAGGCCGGCCAGCCAATCCGCCGCGCCGCCCTCGCCGGGCCACGCCCAGCCCACTCCGCAGCGGACGGGCGTCATGGCAGCACCCGCAGGCCGATGCCCGGCCCATGCACCGCGAAGCTGGTCGCGTCCTCGATCGCTGCCGCGACATCGCGTTGCAGCAGATGGCCGGTCAGCAGGCCGTGCGGACCGGGCAGGCCGAGGGCCAGCGCGAGATGCGCGGCGTGGGCGCGCCCGACCACGCTGCCCAGGGCGCTCGACAGCACGACATCGAGGTTGGCCAGCCGCGCCAGGCGCACCAGATCTGCCGTCGCATCCCAGCCGCCCAGCCAGCCCGGTTTCAGCACCACGGCATCGCAGGCGCTGAGGGCCACGGCATGCGCCAGGTCGTCACCGCTGCGGATCGATTCGTCGAGGGCGACGCGCAGGCCCGCGCGGCGCAGCTCGGCGCAGCCCACGAGATCATCACGCGGCAGCGGCTGCTCGACATACTCGACCAGGTTGCCGGCCAGGCGGGCGAAGGCATGCGCCCCGCCACGGTCCCACGCGCCGTTGGCGTCGAGGCGCAGGCGCAGGTGTGGGGCGCGGGCGCGCAGGCCGCGCAGGCGGGCGGCATCGGCGACCGGATCGCCGCAACTCTTGAGCTTCACCGTGCTCTCAGGGAAGGCGATCGCTTCGCCGTCGCCCTGGGCCAGGCGGTTGCACGCCACGATGCCGCTCTCCCCGGCCAGCGGACGGGCCGCCACGCGCGCCGCGAGATCGCGCCGCGCGCCGTCGATCGCGGCCACGGCGCACGGCGTCGCAGCGGTGGGCTCGATGCCGGCCGCCGCGCGCTCCAGCGCCAGCTCGCAGGCCTCCGGCGCCTCGCCACCGAAGCCGGGCAGGGGGGCGGCCTCGCCCCAGCCGCTGATCGGTCCATCGCTGACCTCGGCCAGCCACAGGATGCGCTCGCTGATCGAACCGATGGCGGTTTCCAGCGGCCGGCGCAGGGCCAGGCGCAGGCGATGGATGCGGATCATTACCATTGCCCCGGTTCGACGTTCGACGTTCGATGTTCGCTGTTGCGGAACGCCGAACGCCGAACGCCGGACGCCGAACATCTTGCCAGCTTCATCCCAGCATTCCCACAATGGCGCAGCCCGAACCGGCGAGCTGGAGCAGCGCCGCCAGGCCGAGGCAGCGGTTCAGCGCCGCGCCCTGGCAACGCCAGACCAGGAAGGCGAGGGCGCTTCCGCCGATGGCGACCACGGCGGCGGCGAGTGGCAGGCCGGCGCCCAGCCAGCAGCCGGCGGCGCCGAGATGCAGCGCGAGATGGTAGATGCGCGTCGCGCGGTCGCCCAGGCGCACCGCCAGGGTGCGCTTGCCGGTGCGCGCGTCGGTGGGGATGTCGCGCAGGTTGTTGATGGCGATCAGTGTCGTCGCCGACAGGCCGACCGCCAGGGCGGCGTACCACCACGCTGCCGGCAGGGGCCAGCCCGGCGCCTGCACCCACGCCGCACCGAGGACGGCGGCCAGGCCGAAGAACAGCAGCACGAACAGGTCGCCCAGCCCGACGTAGGCCAGTGGCACCGGACCGAGGGTGTAGGCGAGGGCGGCGATCACCGACGCGACGCCCAGGATCCACAACTGCCAGCCGCTTTGGCTGGCCAGCCAGGCGCCGACCAGCGCCGCGAGGACGAGGGCGATGCCGGCCGCCGTCAGCATGGCGCGCGCTGTGATCAGTCCGCTCGCCACGGCGCGCGGTGGCCCGAGGCGATCGGGGGTGTCGGCGCCGCGCAGTGCGTCGCCGGCGTCATTGGCAAAATTGCAGCCGATCTGCAGGAGCATGGCGCCAACCAGGCAGCCCACCGCGAGGTCGAAGCGCCACGGTACGTGTGCCGCCACCAGCGTTGTGCCGACCGCCACCGGGGCCACGGCGGCGGCCAGGGTCTTCGGTCGGGTGGCGGAGATCCAGGCGCCCAGCATGCGCTACATGCTGGGCTGCGCCGGCCGGCCGCAACTTGCGTGCCCCCCACCCGCACGCGAGCATGCTGCCATGCACGACCTCAACCGCATCGCCAACTGCAGCGGCGTGGTGTTCACCCGCACCACCGCCGGTCTTCAGCATCATGCCACCGCGTGGTGCGTCGGCCCCGGCGAATGGATCACCGCCTGGCCGGGCGATGAGCCCGACGAGCCGGTCGGCGGCCTCTCGCTGATGCTCGCCCGCGACGGCAGCGTGCATCCCCTGAGCGGCTGGGAGTACGACGGCGGCGTGGTCGGCTTGCGCGGCCCCGACATCGGCGTGGCGCTGGCGGTGCACCCCGAGGGTGCCGTGCTGCACAAGCGCGACCGCCTGTTCGCCTTCGGCTATCCGGACATGATCGACCACCCGACCATCCGGCTGGCCCGTCGTGAGCTGACCCCCGAACTGTACTTTCCCTACTTCTGCCCGTGGACGCTGCAGGGCCACCTGTGCCTGTTCACCAGCACGGACGGCTTCCTCACTGGTCGCTGCTATCCCGGCATGTTGGGCGGGGCGGTGCTGGCCGAGGACGGCACCGTGGTCGGCGTGCTGCTCGGCGGCGAAGCCAGCCCCGACCACCCGCCGCTGACTCGCTTCCGCCGCCTGGCCTGAACGACGGGACGCGGATCCCGCCACACGGGGATTCCATCTTCGACCGGCAACCGCCGTCCAGGTAAAAAGCATTCGTGGCCAGCGGACAAAGCGACGGTCGTCCATCCCGGGTGTGCGCGCTAGGCTGCGGCAATGCCCTACCTCCGGTTGGCGCTCGTCCTGCTCATGGCACAACTGCCATCGGCGGAATACGTCGCCGCCCCTGGACCGGGTGATGGTGGGGCGGGTACCGTCGAAAGCCCCTTTCGCAGCCTGGCCAAGGCCACCCAGCGGCTCGCCCCTGGCGATACCCTGTGGATCCGCGGCGGGGTGTGGCGCGAAACCTTGACCGTGCCGCGTTCCGGCACCAAGAATTCCCCGATCACCATCCGTGGTTGGCAGGGCGAGATGCCGGTCATCACCGGCGCCGATCCGGTCGAGGGCTGGCGGGCGACCAAGCTCGGTTACGTCTCCGCCTGGCAGGCGCCGATGGGCTGGAGCCTGGGCGATGGCGAGGATCAGATCTTCGTCGATGGAGCGATGATGGTCGAGGCGCGTTGGCCGAACCTCAAGCCAGAGGTCGAGCCGTGGCGGGCCTGGCGCGAGGACTGGGCCCTGGCGACGGGTGGCGCCTGGCTTGAGGTCGGTGCCACTGGCGGCACGGCGCGGTCCCGCCTGGACCATTCCGGCCTGGCCAAGCTGTCCTCCGAGCAGGTCCGCGCGGCGCACGTCAACGCGTTGATGGGCGCCCTGTGGGCCACCATCACCGGCGAGGTCGCGGGCGTTTCAGCGACCTCGCTGACCTTCACCCATCCAGGCATGCCCGAGTCCTGGGCCGAGCCGCGCTTGGGCAGCCGCTTCTTCCTGTGGGGCGGGCGCGGACTGCTCGACGCCCCGCGCGAGTGGTGGCGCGATCCCGCCGGGCAACTGCTGCTGATCCCGCCGGACGGCAAGGACCCCTCCGGCCACCTGGTCGAAGCCAAGCGGCGCAAGGACGCCATCGACCTGCGCGACCGCGCGTGGATCACCATCGGCGACCTTGCGATCCGTGCTGGCACGATCGTGACCAGCGCAGCCAGCGAAGGCGTGGTCATCCAGGGCGTGGATGCCGGATTCACCACGCATGGCACCAGGCTGACCGGCTGGTGGCATGTCTTCGCATCCTCGATCGAACTGCGCGGACCATCCTCCGCGATCCTCGACAGTACGGTGTGGGCGGCGGCGGGCAGCGGCATCACCCTGGCCGGCCAGGGCCAGACGGTGCGCAACTGCGTGGTCCACGACACCGGCTATATCGGCCTCAAAGGGCCATCGGTGCATCTCTGGAAGGCCACCGGGTCGGTGATCGAGGGCAACACCCTGTGGGACAGCGGCAGTCACAACATCGTCGAACTGACCGAGGCGCGGGATGCACGGATCGTCGGCAACGACATCAGTGGTTCGGCGCGGCTGTGCATCGATGAGGGCGCGATCCAGATCAAGCGAGACTGGGATGCCGGTGCCACGGTGATCGAGCGCAACTGGATCCACGACACCTGGGGACTGACGGGAGCCGATGGCAAGGAGTACTATGGCAACGTCGGCATCTATTCCGAGCCCAACAGCAAGGGCTACCGCATCACCGGCAACCTGATGTGGAACACCGTCGGATCGTGCCTGGCCTTCACCGGCCCGAGCGCGGCGCTGGTGAGCGGCAACACGGCAGACAGCACGCCTTATGGCCCGGTCGGCGCAGCCGATCACAAGGTGGTGGACTTCAAGCGGGCCAAGGCCAGTGGTCCGGCGCAGCGCTTTGCCGAACCGGTCCTGCCGTTCCAGGCCGGAGCCACGCTTGCCAGCGTGCATCTGCCGCAGCTCAGCGTCGCGCAGCAGGGCAGCGCATCCGGCTCCACCTTCACGCTCGGCGATCTGCCTGCCGGCCGCGTGCCGGGTCCGACCTTTGGTCTCAAGGCCGGCAGCGAAGCGCGTAGCGGCGTCACCACCTGGCGGGATGGACGCTGGGTCGTGTCGCGTGTCACCTGGCCGAAGCAATCCGGGCAGGTTCGCGTACTCATGCAGGTGGGGGACGGCCCTGCGGTCGCCTTGCCGCGCAAGGTCGAAGCCGACCCGGTGCGCGAGAGCGCACCGGCGAAGATCTATACGGCGGTGACCGGGGCGGTGGCGGCGTGGGACGACCGGCTGTTGTCGCGTTTGCGAACCGCCATCGCGTCGCGGCGTGGACCGCTGTGCCGCATCCACCTCGGCCGCGCTCCGGCCGAGGTCGAGATCACCGGCCTTTCCGAGGACCGCACCCTGCGCCTGGCCATGCGCGGCAGCATGGGCGGCACGACCATCGACTGGCCGTGGCGCAAGCTGTCGCCGGGCGAGCGCCTCAGCATCGCCCAGGGCCTGCGGCGTGGTCTTGACGAGGAGGCGAGCGCCTTGATCGCCTTCTATGGCCGCCTGGCCGGCGATGAGGCGGCGGTGCGCGAACACCTGCCGCTGTCGGGCCGGCAGTCCGACGCAGTAAACGCGGCGTTTGCCGTCGAAACCTCGACCAACTGACGACAGGACAGACCACCCATGATCGTCACCGCCCGCAAGCACATTCCCAGCTATTGGTTGTTCATCGCCGTCCTGCCGTGGGCCGCGTCCTGCTTCCAGTACTTCGTGATCGGCTCGGCCTTCACCTTCTCGCTCAAGAAGTTCATCGACAATCCGGCCGGGCTCACCTTCGTGATGAGCCTGCCGGGCTTCCTGTCCATCGTCATCAACCCGATGGTCAACTTCGCCAGCGACCGCATCTGGACGCGTTTCGGGCGGCGCAAGCCGTTCCTGGTCGTGGCGTGGTGCGGGACGATCCTGACCATGGCGCTGATGCCGCTGATGCCCTCGTTCTGGGGGCTGCTGGCCTGCTATCTGGTATTCAACGCCTGCCTCGACCTCAGCACGCCCATCGATGTGCTGAAGCAGGAGATCGCTCCACCCCAGGACCGCGGTCGCCTCGCTGCCGGCATGTCGTGGATGACCCAGCTGTCGATCCTCGTCTTCTGGTGGGTGATCATCGGGCGCTTCGACGACAACCTGTTCATGGCCGGCGTGCCGATCACCGGCGAGCAGGCGGTGTACTGGTCGGCGGCGCTGTCGTTGTTGTGCATGCTGCTGCTGGTCAGCCTGGGCATCAAGGAGACCAACCCGCATAGCCGGCTGGTCGGCGAGCGCTTCACCCTGCGCAACATCGTCGGCGGCATCTTCAACCGCAATCTCTGGCCGATCTATGTCCTGATCTTCTCCACCGCCATCCTGGGCTCTGGTCTGGGCGTCATGGGCAACCTGCTGTACACCGACCAGTGGAACTTCAGCAAGCAGGAGATGGGCAACAACATCGCGATCGGCGGGCTCATCAACCTCGTGCTGATCGCCGCGCTGGGGATCTTCGCCGACAAGCTCGACCGCATGCGCTCGTACGTCGTGCTGGTCGTGCTTGGCATCATCGCCAACGTGTTCTTCTACTGCTACGTCAACTTCGTGCTCTACGACGCGCGGCCGACCCTGGTCGAACTCGTCCTGTTCGGCGAGGTGCTGTCGATCATCGGCATCCTCACCAGCATGGTGTACACCCCGCTGGTGTACGATTTCGTGACGCGCAACGAGATGGGCACCTTCGCGGCCGGCTCATCGCTGCTCAACCGCGTCACCGGCATCCTGACCCTCAACGGCGTCGGCCTGTTCATGTGGGGCTACGCCACGTTGTTCCTGCCA